>JAAFJW010000079.1 GCA_013298995.1 Sphingobacteriales bacterium
CCTAATAAACATAATGCTAAGGTATCCAAAATTTAGCTGGGACACCCAAGGTTATCTGAAAAACCCACCCCAATATACTTTAAATCAACTTTTTGAGCCGAGGTTTAATATACCGCACAAAACAGGAAAATGTTATAAAAGCAGATAAAACCTATATGCAAAATGAAGAAGATTTAGAGGGATACTTGTTTGTGAGCCATATTGCATTGCAATGGTATTACATCATATACAATATGCTCAAAGAACACAATCAAACCAGCAAGTATTCCGTAATGGACTTTGCAACACACTTAAAAGAAATAAAACAAGTTAAAATTAATGAAAAGTGGCACATAGAGCCAATTATTAAAGCATTCCAAACGGTGCTCAATAAAATGAAAATAGCTATTACGTAAAATTGTGGTTGAGTTAGGGGTTAAAAAAAACCAATTTATTTTTGTTAAGGGTTCTAAAAAAACAAACACAAGCAACAAAAACAGCAAACGGCAATATATTATCGAATATCAAAACAAAATTAAGCAATCCAACTCAAGATATTTGTAATTTTTAATACCTTTAACCCTTTGCAAAAATTATGACAGTACAGCAAACCATAGACATGGTAAAAAACATATTTGAGAGTTACCTCGAGAATAAAAACCTCCGTAAAACTCCCGAACGTTTTGCTATACTCGAAGAAATTTATTCGCGTACCGATCATTTTGATGTAGAAATGCTGTACATACACATGAAAAACAAAAAATACCGTGTAAGTAGGGCAACAGTTTATAATACCTTAGAATTGCTTTTATCCTGCGATTTGGTAACCAAGCACCAGTTTGGTAAAAATATGGCACAGTTCGAAAAATCGTATGGGTATAAACAACACGACCATATTATATGCCTCGATTGTGGTAAAGTAGTAGAATTTTGCGACCCACGTGTACAGCAAATACAATCTATGATGGGCGATTTATTAAAATTTAATATCCAACACCACTCGCTAAACTTGTATGGGAATTGCACTAAATTACAAGCCGGAATTTGCGAAAGCAAAGAAAATAAAAAATAGCAAAACGATATTTTTTTACCAAAATCGAATTTTACTGTACTTATTACTTTAATACATCTGATAAAAAATAAATTTTTATCACAACATAAATGATTACCTACACCGACCCACATTACCGAACGTTTACTAACCTAAGATTAAGTCTTACAGATGCTTGCAATCTTAATTGTGTATATTGTACTTTGGGTAACGATGACGAAACAATGGCCGACCATAGGCCACAACAACCCGCAAGTTTTTTTATAGATTTAATAGCCAAACTGCAACAACAATTAAAATTAGAAAGCATACGCCTTACAGGCGGCGAACCGCTTTTATACCGCCACTTACCCCAGTTAATACAAGGGTTGCAACAACTAAATATCCAAGATATTAAAATGACATCCAATGGGTTTTTATTGGAAAGGCAGGCGCAGGCATTAAAATTGGCTGGGTTAAAAGCCATTAATATCTCTTTAGATGCTATGGATGAAGATGTGTTTTTAGAAATCACAAAACGTAAAAACCTAAACCGTGTACTAGCAGGTATTGAGGCTGCATTGCAATGCGGATTAAGCGTAAAACTTAATGCTGTAATAATGCGAGGGCTAAACGAAAATCAAATTTTACCCTTGCTTCATTTCGCTTTCGAGAAAAATATACCCATACGTTTTTTGGAAATTATGGCCATGGGGCATTTGTACCATAATACCTATAATCATTTTTTTTCGCAACAGCAAATTTTAAATACCATTGCCACCCAATACCAATTTGAACCAATTGCCCGAAAAGCATCGGCCACAGCCAACTACTGGCGCACCCACAAAGGCCATGTTTTTGGCATTATAGCCAACGAAACCACCCCTTTTTGCCACGATTGTAACCGCTTACGGCTTGATGCTAAAGGAAATATTTATGGCTGTTTAAGCAATAATAATCCCATTTTTATTGATAGCAACTTACCTCAGCATACCCTTGCACAAAAATTAGAAGCCGCTATGCAACAAAAACAAATACATAAATTTGCAGGTAGTGCGTTAAGTATGCTACAAATTGGCGGTTAAAAAAAAGGATATTCTATACCTTATAATGCAGTGGTTTTAATATTGGTATTCAAATAATCATCAGCTATTAAACCATCACGCATACGTACAATACGGTGGGCATGTTGTGCAATATCTTCTTCGTGGGTTACAATAATAATGGTGTTGCCTTTGGCATGTATTTCTTCTATCAAAGCCATAATTTCTACCGATGTTTTGGTATCTAAATTCCCTGTGGGTTCATCGGCCAGTACTATTGATGGATAGTTAATTAATGCCCTTGCAATGGCTACACGCTGCCTTTGCCCGCCCGATAGTTCATTGGGTTTATGGTGCTGGCGGTTACCTAAGCCAACGTTTTGCAAGGCTTGGCTAGCCCTCGAGTTTCGTTCGGTTTTATTTATACCCGCATAAATAAGCGGTAAGGCAACGTTATCTAAGGCAGTAGAGCGTGGCAGTAGGTTAAATGTTTGAAAAACAAAACCTATTTCCTTGTTGCGTACTTCGGCCAGTTGGTCATCGGTCATTTGGCTTACATTAGTTCCGTTTAAAATATACTCGCCTTGTGTGGGCGTATCTAAGCAACCCAAAATATTCATTAAAGTTGATTTACCAGAGCCAGACGGCCCCATTAAAGCTACAAATTCACCTTTATTTACAGTTAACGAAACCGATTTTAGGGCATGTATGGTTTCGGCTCCTATTACATATTTTCGGCCAATGTTTTTAATAGTTATAAGCTGTTGCATTTTTTTTTTAGGTTTTAGATGCTTGATGGGTAGGTTTTGTTACAAGGCAGCGAGCTTTCGGGCAGCGGGCTTCGGGCTTTCGGGCAACGGCGTTTTTGAATTTTGAATTTTAACTTTTGAATTTATATACCATATTTGCGCCATCAAATAAATTTATGGTTAATTATAAAAAATTCACATTAAATAACGGCTTGCGGGTGCTGGTGCATCAAGATAGCACTACACCGATGGCTGTTTTAAATATTTTATACGATGTGGGTGCAAGGGACGAAAATCCCGAAAAAACAGGTTTTGCGCATCTTTTCGAGCATCTAATGTTTGGTGGTTCGGTAAATATACCATCCTACGATGAAGCCTTACAGCGGGTAGGTGGCGAAAACAATGCCTTTACCAGCAACGATATTACCAATTATTATATTACGTTACCCGCCTCAAATTTAGAAACTGCTTTTTGGCTCGAGAGCGATAGGATGTTGAACTTGGCTTTTTCCGAAAAAAGCCTCGAAGTACAAAAAAATGTGGTGTGCGAGGAGTTTAAACAGCGTTACCTAAATCAGCCTTATGGCGATGTTTGGCTAAAATTACGTCCCTTGGTTTACACCCTACACCCCTACCGTTGGGCTACCATTGGCGAAAAATTAGCCCATATCGAAGCCGCTAAAATGGAGGATGTAAAAGCGTTTTTTGCAAAACATTATAACCCGCAAAATGCCATAATGGTAGTGGGTGGTAATGTTGATTTTGAAGATGTTAAAGCATTAAGCGAGAAATGGTTTGCCCCCATACCTGCTGGCAATAAATATGTACGCAGCTTGCCTACCGAGCCTGCACAAAGCCAAGCAATTAACCAAACCGTTTACGCCGATGTACCTTTAAATGCGATTTACAAAGTGTTTAAAATGCCTGGTAAAATGGACAACGATTACCCTACGGCCGATTTAATTTCGGATATATTATCGCAAGGAAAATCATCGCGGCTATACCGCAATTGGGTAAAAGATAAGCCACTTTTTAGTGATATAAAGGCTTATAATTATGGCAGTATAGATACAGGTATGTTTGTTATCGAAGCCCGCCCAAGCCAAGGCATAAGCCTCGAGGATGCCGAAAAAGCTATTTGGGCAGAGCTGGAAGCTTTAAAAAACGATTTGATACCAGATGATGAGCTTACCAAAGTGAAAAATAAATACGAATCTACCACCGTTTTTTCCGAAATGAACTTGCTTGATAAGGCAATGAATTTGGCTTTTTACGAGCTTATGGGCGATGCCAATTTAATAAATACCGAAATACAAAAATACGCCAGCGTAAGCGCACAGGATATTAAAAATATGGCCAACCAATTGTTTACCAATACAAAAGCTACCACACTTAACTACTTAGCAAAATAAAATGTTAGACCGATTAACCGCCCCTTCGTTCAAAGAAATTGATAACGTAGCGATTATAAAAACCGAAAAAAGGGTTTTAAAAAACAACATCCCAGTTTTTGTACTAAACGCTGGTCAGCAAGAACTGGTACGCATCGAATTTATATTTAAAAACGTTGATTGGGATATTAATAACCCACTTTTGGCCAGTGCCGCCAATGCCTTGCTTAACGATGGCACAGCCAGCCTAACGGGTGCACAAATTGCCGAAGCCATTGATTTTTATGGGGCATTTTTTCAAACCGAATACGGTTACGACCACTCGGTGGTTACCCTTTACACCCTCAATAAATACGTGGCCAACACTTTACCTATTGTAAAAGATGTGCTGTGTAACTCGGTTTTCCCAGCCAAAGAAGTAGCAACTTTTATCAATAACAATAAACAAAAACTAAAAGTAAGTTTAGAAAAAAACGATTTTGTGGCCCGCCAACAGCTTAATAACGCACTATTTGGCGATAATCTATACGGTTATAAAACACAAGAAACTGATTTTGATAAACTAAAAACCGAAAATTTACAGGCCTATTTTAAAAAGGCTTACCACCCACAAAACTGTACAATATTTTTATCGGGAAAGGTAGATGAGCAGCTTTTTAATACCATCGAAAGCCTATTTGGTAACTGGTACAGCAACGCTACCTTTACCAGCAACAAGCCGATATTTAACCCCAATACCCAAAAACAGCATACCATAAAAAAAACCAATGCCCTGCAATCGGCCATACGCCTAGGCTTACCCAGCATAAACCGTAACCATCCCGATTTTGCAGCCATGCAGGTTTTAAACACTGTTTTTGGTGGCTACTTTGGCAGTAGGCTAATGACCAATATCCGCGAAGATAAAGGCTACACCTATGGCATAAGTTCGGGCAATGCCACAATGGAACAAGCTGGTTATTTTGTAATTGCGGCCGAAGTAGGCGTTGATGTATGCCAAGCCACACTACACGAAATCGAATTGGAAATGAACCGCCTAAAAACCGATTTGATACCAAACGATGAACTCACTTTGGTAAAAAATTACCTTATGGGCAGTTTGCTTGGTAGCCTCGAAAACGCTTTTTCACACGCCGATAAGTTTAAAAATATTTATTTTTATGGTTTAGATTATACTTATTTCGACAATTATATACACACCATTAAAACAATAAATGCCCAAGATTTAATAAAACTAGCCAATAAATATTGGGATTGGGATAATTTTTATAAGGTAATAGTAGGGTAATTTTTTAATTTTTGTAAGCAATGTTATAATGCTTTAAACAGGTAACAGCCTTATTTATAGCATAATAATTTTTATACTGTCAATAATTCGGGCGTTTTAACACGCTTTACATTATATCTTTTTTTTTATTTGCCCCCGCCCTTTTTCTCCCCTTTGGGGGCAGGGCGGGGGCAAATAAAAAAAAAGGATGCCATTGCAATCGTTAACGCTCTAAAATCGTTAATCAACGTAAAATAAACTTACATAAAACCGTTTTAAACCATCAAAAATCAAATCATTAGCCCTAAAAAAAATATCACTAAGTTTGCTTTTTAAAAAATATCCCACACAACCAAAAGAGATTAAACCATAAACCAATAAAAAAAATATATTTGCAGCATTATGGCAAAAAATAACGACGAATTATTAAAAAATGTAATCTCACATGCCAAAGAATATGGCTTTGTGTTTCAATCGAGCGAAATTTACGATGGCCTAAGTGCCGTATATGATTATGGCCAGCTAGGTGCCGAGTTAAAAAACAACATAAAAACCTACTGGTGGAAAGCCATGGTGCAAATGAACGAAAATATAGTAGGTATAGATTCGGCCATATTTATGCACCCAAAAATATGGAAAGCCAGCGGACATGTGGATGGTTTTAACGACCCAATGATTGATAACAAAGACTCGAAAAAACGCTACCGAGCCGACCAACTCCTTGAAGATAAAATTACCCGTTACCTAAAAGACGGAAAACAAGCCAAAGCCGAAACCTTGCAAACCGCAATGGATGAGGCCTTAAAAGCCGAAGATTTACCCCAATTAAAACTACTGATAGAAGAAAACGAAATTGCCTGCCCCGTATCGGGCACACGCAACTGGACCGAGGTACGCCAGTTTAACCTTATGTTTAGCACCCAGTTTGGTGCTATGGCCGAAGGTGCCGATGAAATTTACCTACGCCCCGAAACCGCCCAAGGTATTTTTGTAAATTTTTTAAATGTGCAAAAATCAGGACGAATGAAAATACCTTTTGGCATTGCCCAAATAGGTAAAGCGTTTAGAAACGAGGTAATTGCCCGCCAGTTTATTATGCGTATGCGTGAGTTTGAGCAAATGGAAATGCAGTTTTTTGTAGCCCCAGGTACCGAGATGGAATGGTTTGCCCATTGGAAACAAGCCCGCTTAAACTGGCATTTGGCCTTGGGTACAAGCCCCGATAAATACCATTTTCACAACCATGTAAAACTAGCACATTATGCCAATGCCGCTACCGATATCGAGTTCGAGTTCCCCTTCGGGTTTAAAGAAGTGGAAGGCATACACTCCCGCACCGATTTCGATTTAAGCCAGCACCAGCAATTTTCGGGCAAAAAAATGCAGTATTTTGATGCCGAAGTTGATGAAACCACAGGCAAACCTCGTGGCAACTATATCCCCTACGTGATAGAAACTTCGATAGGTTTAGATCGTATGTTTTTACTCACCATGATAAACGCTTTTGAAGAGCAAGATTTAAGCACCAACGATAAAACAGATTCTCGCACTTTATTACGCCTGCATCCCGCCTTAGCGCCTTATAAAGTAGCCATATTTCCATTAACCAAAAAAGATGGCCTACCCGAAAAAGCAAGGGAAATTATGAACTCCCTTAAATACGATTTTAACTGCATTTACGAAGAAAAAGATGCCATAGGCAAGCGTTATCGCCGTATGGATGCTGTGGGTACGCCTTTTTGCGTAACGGTTGATCATCAAACTTTAGACGACAATACCGTAACCATACGCCACCGTGATAGCATGGCGCAAGAGCGTGTGGCTATTGCTGATTTGAACCAAATTATTGGTGATTTGGTAAGCTGGAAAAATTTACTGGCATAAAAATTTTGCTTTAGGTGAATTTGCACCATTTATTTACCTTACTTATTGGGGTAAAAAGAGTGTTTTGGCCTCATAATCATTAAAGATAGCTACAGCTTAGGGGCAAATTAAAGTATAAATAACTAAACTTTCGGAGCAGAATATAGGCATTTTTAAATGCCTATTTCCCATTTAAAGCATTCGATTTAATATTGTATTTACACTTGTTATTATAAATCTATAAAATATATATCAGTTTGTCAGACAAAAACACCTCTAAATATTCCTTTTAAACAAGGGTAAACCTAGGTCTAAATTAAAAGGCATATTGTTTTTTTGCCTAAGCCAGCCTCAATCCATTAGCAATCAACCTTAAAAACAAAATATATTTTTTATTTAGCAATATAAATTTCTACCTTTGCAGTCCCTAAAAGAAAGGGACAAAGGAGATAAATTATTTAATGGCAAAAAAACTAGTAGCAGAAAATGAATTATCCGCCAAAGAAGCGGAGTTTCAGGGAACTGAAAAAAGACAAAAAGAGGTATTTGAATCAGAAGCAGATTCTATCTCTATTGATGAGATTAAATCATCAGCATTGCATATTGATGCCAACCCAGCCGATTTTGATTGGGATGCCGATGAGAAAATGTTTGGTAACTACAACCAAGCCGACAGAGCCCAAATGGAAGAAATGTACGCAGGTACTTTTAACTCGGTAGAAAAAGGCGAAATTATTTCGGGCGTGGTAGTAACCATTAACAGTAAAGATGTAGTGTTAAATATTGGTTTTAAATCGGATGGTTTAGTACCAGTAAACGAATTTAGAGATACACCCGACCTTAAAAAAGGCGATTTGGTAGATGTATTTGTAGAGCAAAGAGAAGATGAAAATGGCCAATTGGTATTATCAAGAAAAAGAGCTAAAACGCAACGTTCTTGGGAAACTATTAATTTGGCTTTAGAAAACGATACCATTATTAACGGATTTGTAAAAAGCCGTACCAAGGGTGGTTTAATTGTTGATATAATGGGTGTAGAGGCATTTTTGCCAGGCTCACAAATTGATATTAAACCGATTAGAGATTACGATGTTTACGTGGGTAAAACAATGGAATTTAAGGTTGTAAAAATTAACCACGAGTTTAAAAACGTTGTAGTATCACACAAAGTATTGATTGAGGATGATTTAGAAAGCCAAAAAGTTGAAATTGTTTCTAAATTAGAAAAAGGACAAGTACTAGAGGGCACAGTTAAAAACATTACCGATTTTGGTGTATTTATTGATTTAGGTGGTGTTGATGGCTTGTTACACATTACAGATATTTCTTGGGGCCGCATAGAACATCCACGCGAAGTGCTATCGTTAGACGAAAAAATAAATGTGGTTGTGCTGGATTTTGACGACGAGAAAAAACGTATTGCCTTAGGTTTAAAACAATTAACGCCTCATCCTTGGGAATCGTTAGATACTGAACTTGCCGTAGGCTCGAAAATAAAAGGTAGAATTGTTACCGTTGCCGATTATGGTGCTTTCTTAGAAATAATACCAGGTGTAGAAGGATTGATACATGTATCAGAAATGTCGTGGTCGCAAAACTTACGCAACCCACAAGAGTTTATGAAAGTAAACGATGAAGTAGAAGGCGTTGTTTTAACTTTGGACAGAGACGAACGCAAAATGTCGTTAGGTATTAAGCAATTAACTCCCGACCCATGGGAAAAAGCGGCCGAAAGATACCCTATTGGTAGTAAACATAAAGCAGTGGTTAAAAACATGACCAACTTTGGTGTTTTTGTTGAAATAGAAGAAGGTATTGATGGTTTAATTCATATTTCGGATTTATCGTGGTCTAAAAAAGTAAATCATCCTAACGAGTTTACCAAAGTGGGCGAAGAACTAGATATAGTAGTGCTAGAGCTAGATGTAGAAAACCGTAAACTAAGCTTAGGACATAAACAACTGGAAGAAAACCCTTGGGAAACTTTTGAAACCATTTTCTTGGTAGATTCTATACACGAAGGAACAGTAACCAAAGTAACCGATAAAGGTGCAATTGTTGCTTTGCCTTATGGTGTTGAGGGTTTTGTACCTACCAAACATTCGGCTAAGCAAGATGGCACTACCTTAAAAGTAGAGGATGCTACCGAGTTTAAAATTATTGAGTTTAATAAAGACTCTAAACGCATAGTTGTTTCACATGCCCGTATATGGGAGGAAGAAGTAGCCGAAGCTGCTGCCGAAGAAAGAACCACCAAAAAGAAAGAAGCCAAAGCGGCTACTTCTGAGGCTTCATCGGCGGTTAAAAAAGTGAAAGATTCGATCGAAAAATCTACACTAGGCGATATGGATATTTTATCACAACTAAAAGATAAAATGGAAGGCGATGCCATTAAAGCGTTAAAAAATAAAGAAAAAGCTAAATAGTTTTTCTTTATAAAAATATAAACCTCCCCGATGTAAAAATTAGGGAGGTTTTTTTTTGTTAAAAAATACGGCTATTACACTGCAAAGTAAACCCGCATTAAAAAGCACCAGCCTGCGTACCTAAACCCGACAGCAGCGGATACCGGCCTTGCCTGCCTGCTAACCGCAGGTAGGCAGGCGCCTAAGGCCTGAGGGCGTACCTGCCGGCCAGCAGGCGGGTGAGCGTATGGCGGGGCTAGCTTTGGTTATGAAATAGTAGCCTTGGTTTTTCAAATAAAAAAAATCAAAACTTTGCCAGATAAAAAATACAAAGCCGCAGCATTAACGCTCAATTGCTATATTTACACAAAAAAATAGTGTATTGGAAAAATTACTGGCGTACGGAGAAAAAAATTACAATTATTACAGTGCCCATTTAAAGCGAAAGTATAATGGCCAGCGGGTGTATAAGGTAATTGTTGATGGTGGCTTTTACCTGCCCCAATAGGGATGGCAGCAAGGGGTATGGCGGTTGCACTTATTGTAATGTGGATTCGTTTACGCCTACTTCTCGCACTATGGAAACCATGAAAGCGCAGATAGAATACGGGATGAAAAAAGCCCGTAAAAGCTATAAGGCCGAAAAATTTATCATCTACTTTCAGCCCAATACCAATACTTACGCACCAGCACATTACCTAAAAACATTGTACGACGAGGCTTTAAGCGTAAATACAGCCGATATTGTGGGCTTATCGGTAGGTACCCGCCCTGATTGCTTGGATGTAGAAAAAATTGCTCTGCTAGAAAGCTATACCGATAGGTTTGATGTGGACTTGGAAATGGGTATGGAATCTATTTATAACGAAACCTTATCGCAAATTAACCGTGGTTGCTCGCATGATGAATTTATAGCTATAATGGAGTTGCTTAAAAACACCAAACTGGATATTTGTGTACATACCATATTTGGCTTGCCTGGCGAAAGCAAAGAGATGATGCTGGCTTATGCCCACGAAATCAACCGTTTCTCGAAGATAACTTTTGTAAAGTTTCATCATTTACATATTGTAGAGGGTTCGATAATGGGGGCTAAGTACAAAAAAAATCCGTTCCCTTTGTTTAGTTTGCAGGCTTACGCCGATTTTTTGTGCGAGTTGCTGCCGCTTGTAAGGCCCGATATAATTATACAACGCTTATTTGGTATTTCGGATTTGGATATGCTTATTGCACCCAACTGGGGCTTACGAAAATCGGAAATACAAACTTTTATTGATAACGAAATTGAACGTAAAGGAATAGTGCAGGGTGTGGCGTACAAGGGGTAAACAACGTTTTAAAGATGAATATCCACTATTTCTTTTTTCTTTTTAGATTTCATTCGTTTAGATATGGTGGCTAAAATTTCTTCTTGCAATACGCTCATAAGCCTTTTTTTAATAAAATTTTGATGCGTTACCAAGCTAATTTCGCGGCTAGGTTCGGGGCTTTTAAAGTAGCGCACTTTATCGAGTTTGTGGGTGCTAAAATCTTGTAGGCTTAACTCGGGTACAATGGTAATGCCATTATTTATATCAACCATGCGTATCAAGGTTTCGATACTGCCCGAGTTGTATTCTAATTGATTATTGTTGCTTTGCTTATGCTTGCATAAATTTAAAATTTGGTTGCGCATACAATGCCCTTCGTTAAGTAGCCACAGTTGGTCGTCGTCTAAGTCATTGGGGCTTAATGCTTTTTTCTTAAATAAAGGGCTGGTTTTAGATAAGTAAGCTACAAAGTTTTCGTAGTACAAAGGTGTTTCTACCAAGCTAAGTTGTGCTAGCGGCGTGGCTAAAATACCACAATCAAGCATCCCTAGTTTAAGGTGTTGTATAATTGTTTCGGTATGTAACTCGGTAATGTTAAGGTGTACTTTAGGATATTTTACTAAAAAAGCACCCAACACTTTGGGCAATAAATAAGGTGCTATGGTGGGTATAATGCCTATTTTAAGTTCGCCACTTATATCGTTATTTTTTTCGCTAATAATTTCGTTTATTTTTTTGCTTTCGCTGATAATTTTACGGGCTTGCTCTATAATTTCCACCCCAATTTCGGTAGGCACAATGGGTTGGTGTGTTCGGTCGAAAAGTTTTACACCCAGTAACTCTTCTAATTTTTGCACCTGCATACTTAAAGTAGGCTGGGTTACAAAGCATTTTTGTGCTGCTAGTACAAAACTGCGGTAAGTATCAACCGCTACGGCGTATTCTAATTGAACGATGGTCATGTGTTTGTTAAATTCTGATAATACAAATATGCCCTAAATTTTGCACAAATTTTATGGATTTTTGTTGCGTTTTTGTTGCTCACAGATTTCTCGGATTTTCACAGATTGGAGGGGTTTTGATTTGCACAGTTTACTTTTTTTGCGCACAGATGACACAGATGCGCACAGATTGGAGGGGTTTTGATTTGCACAGTTTACTTTTTTTGCGCACAGATGACACAGATGCGCACAGATTGGAGGGGTTTTGATTTGCACAGTTTACTTTTTTTGCGCACAGATGACACAGATGC
>JAAFJW010000008.1 GCA_013298995.1 Sphingobacteriales bacterium
TTATACCACAAAAAAGCATTTAAAATTTCAAAAAAGTGGAACATTATTCCCCCGAAACTTTAGTAAATAATTTTCCCTACCGAAGTTACCAACGAAGCTATCCTGACGGCATCAAAAATTCGTTCTTCTTTACAACCAAGTTTTATAAGCGAATCTTCGTGGGCGTTTACACACATTTCGCAACCATTTACCGCCGAAATAGCTAGGCTCATTAGTTCAAAAAATTCTTTGCTTGTTACAGGTTTCATCATAATTTGCATGCGTATGCGGGCAGGTATTTGCGTATATTTTTCTTTTTGGGTAAAATGCCTAAACCTGTAAAAAATATTGTTGCTGGCCAATAACGAAGCGCAAGATACGGCTTCGGCCAATTCATCATCGCTTGCTCCAAACTGTTGTGCGTAGGTTTTGTAAAAATTAATTAATACCGCATTTTGGTTATTACTTGCTGTGCTTAAACCCAATAAACCACATTCTTTTTCGCTTATAAACTCCGAGCTTAGGGTGCTGTTAAAATTAAGTTTTAAATCTCGTAGGTATTTAAACTCGGGGGCATTAACAATGGCTAAAGCTGGATTGTTGATTTCATGTAGGCCAAAAATATCTAAAAGTTCGGCGGTGGTTTCTTTTATATCGCTCATGTTACTTGGTTTTTAATTATTGATTTTGGGTAGGATTTTTTAATGCATCTTAAAAGTATAAACGCATTAAAAAAATATAAAACCCGATAGATAAGATTTAAAAAATCTATCGGGTTTTAAAAAATAAAGGTTTAAATAATTTTTTAACCTTAAAAAAGACATTCGGCAGCTCAAGGCTCGCAAGCCCGTTGCCCGAGGCTCGAAAGCCCGAAGCTCGTTGCCCGCAGCCCGAAAGCCTATCCTAAAGTATCCTGTCCTTTTTCCCAGTTGCAGGGGCAAAGTTCGTCGGTTTGTAAGCCATCTAATACACGTAAAACCTCTTTCACATTACGGCCTACGCTTAAATCGTTTACACAAACCCAACGGATAATACCTTCGGGGTCGATAATAAAAGTAGCTCGGTAAGCCACTTTTTCGCCAGCTACCAAAATTCCTAAATCTTCGGCTAAGGATTTTGAGGTATCGGCAATCATCGGAAACTTTAAGCCACGCAAGTCATCGTGGTTATTTCTCCAAGCTAGGTGCACAAATTCCGAGTCGGTTGATGCGCCTAAAAGTGTGGTATCACGGTCTTTAAATTCGCCGTAATTGTTGTTAAACTCGGCAATTTCGGTAGGGCATACAAAGGTAAAATCTTTGGGCCACCAAAACATTACCGTCCAGCGGTTATCGCCGTTTACTAAACTATCTGAATTAATAAATTCAAATTCTTTACCTTTTTCTAAGCTCACTACAGCTTGTTTGTTAAATGCAGGAAATTTTTCGCCTATGCTTATCATAATTTTTATATTTAATTGTTGAGTTGCAAATATAAGCGTGATTAAATAATATAAAAACTATAAATATTTATAAATATATAGTATTTATCTATATAGTATTGTTGATGGATTTTTGATATTTCTTGTATTTTAACCTTAATGTGCTTCTAGCCAGTTGTTTCCCTCGCCAATTTCAATCTCGATAGGTACTGTGGTTTTAATAGCGGTTTTCATACGGTGGCTAATAATGGTTTTTATGGCTTCTACCTCGGTTTTTAATACATCAAACACAAGCTCATCGTGTACCTGCATGGTCATTTTAGATTGTAGGTTTTGGCTTTTAATATCTTGGTGAATGTGTATCATGGCAATTTTTATCATATCGGCTGCCGAGCCTTGTATGGGTGCGTTTATGGCATTTCGTTCGGCATAGCCACGTACGGTTGCATTGGCCGAGTTAATATCTCGCAAATAGCGCCTGCGCCCCATAAGGGTTTCTACATATCCGTTTTCGCGGGCAAAAGCCATGGTATCGGCCATATAACGCTTAATGCCTGGGTATTGCAAAAAATAGTTTTCGATAATTTCGGCAGCCTCCTTACGGGGAATGTTTAAACTTTGCGATAAACCAAAGGCCGATTGGCCATAAATTATCCCAAAATTTACCGCTTTGGCATTGCGGCGTTGCTCGGGTGTAACTTCATTTAATGCAATGCCATAAACTTTGGCCGCTGTGGCGGTGTGTATGTCTAATTTGTTTATAAATGCTTCAAGCATATTTTGTTCTTTACTTATTTCGGCAATAATGCGTAGTTCAATCTGCGAATAATCGGCCGATAGCAATACATGGTTTTCGTTGCGTGGTATAAATGCTTTACGCACCTCGCGGCCTCGCTCGGTTTTTATAGGTATATTTTGCAAGTTGGGATTGTTAGAGCTTAGTCTGCCTGTAGCCGCAACTGCTTGGTTGTATGATGTATGTACACGGCCTGTACGCTCGTTTATCATTAATGGTAGGGCATCTACATAAGTTGATTTTAGTTTTTGTAACTGCCTAAAATCCAATATATCTTTTACAATATCACTTTTATGTGCCAATAGTTGTAACACATCTTCGCCAGTTTGGTACTGCCCAGTTTTGGTTTTTTTGGCTTTATCATCTAGTTTTAATTTATCAAAAAGCACTTCGCCTAATTGCTTTGGGCTAACTAAATTAAATTTTACGCCCGCTTTCTCATAAACGGTTTTTTCTAGCCTTGTTATCTCTATAGCTATGTCTTTAGAGTATAGATTTAATTGATAAGTATCAATGCGTACGCCTTCACGCTCCATATCGGCAAGCACATAAATTAGCGGATTTTCTATTTCGTGTACTAGTTTTTCGCCGTCGGCAGCTTTTAGTAGTGGTTCAAAAATATGTTTTAATTGTAGGGTAATATCGGCATCTTCTACCGCATATTCTTTTACAATATCTACCTCTACATCACGCATATTGCCTTGGCTTTTACCTTTTTTACCGATAAGTTCGGATATTGAAACTGGTGTATAACCCAAATAATTTTGCGCCAAAATATCCATACCGTGGCGGGTATCGGGGTCTATTACGTAATGCGCCAGCATGGTATCAAATAATTTTCCACTTACGTGGATGCCGTAGTTTTTTAGCACCATAATATCGTATTTTAGGTTTTGTCCTACTTTTTCGATGACTGGATTTTCTAATACGGCTTTAAATAATGTTACTGTTTTTAAGGCTTCGGTCTGGCTTGCATCAATAGGAATGTAAAAACCTTCGCCTAGCTTAAACGAAAACGAAAGACCTACCAGTTCGCAAGTATTGGCATCGGTACCTGTGGTTTCGGTATCAAAACAAAAATATTTTTGGGTATTTAGTTGGGATATTAAATCGGCAATTTCTTCGGCCGTTTGCACCAATTGGTAATTGTGCGCTACGTTGTTTATGTTTTTACCGCCCGCTACTTCGGGTGCAGTGTAGGTGCTTTTTATTTCTTTAGCTGTGGATGCTTGGGGGCTACCAAATAAATCCATTTGGGCACTTGTGGATGCGGGTTTTGCATCGGCAATGTTAAAATCATCACCAAAAACCCTACGACCAAGGGTTCTAAATTCTAACTCCGCAAAAAGCGGTTCTAACACTTCTCGGTTGGGTTTTTCTAAGCGGTAGCTTTCTTCGTGGAAACTTAAGGGTACATTTAATATAATGGTAGCCAGTTTTTTAGATAGCAAGCCTTGCTCGGCGAAAGCTTCTACATTTTCACGTTGTTTGCCTTTTAACTCGTGGCTATGGGCAATAATGTTTTCCATCGAGCCATATTGTTTTATCAATAATTTGGCGGTTTTTTCGCCAATGCCAGGTATGCCGGGTATGCCATCCACGGCATCGCCCCAAAGGCCCAAAATATCTATTACTTGGTGTACATGTTCAATCTCCCACTTGGCCAGCACTTCGGGCACACCCATAATTTCGATATCGTTGCCCATGCGGGCGGGCTTATACACAAAAATATTGGGCGATACGAGTTGGGCAAAATCTTTATCGGGTGTCATACAATAAACGGTAAAGCCCTCAAGCTCGGCTTGCTTGGCTAGGGTGCCAATAATATCATCAGCTTCGTAACCATCGTAGGTAATTACGGGGACGTTAAAGCCAGTAATTATTTTTTTTACATAAGGGAGGGCTGTTTTTAAATCTTCGGGCATGGCCTCTCGGTGGGCTTTGTATGCTTCAAAATCGGTATGGCGTTCGGTAGGGGCGGCGGTATCAAAAACTACGGCAATATGGCTGGGGTTTTCTTTTTTAAAAATTTCTAAAAGGGTATTGGTAAAGCCCATAACGGCCGATGTATTGATGCCCGAAGCCGTAAATCGTGGGTTTTTACTTAATGCAAAATGGGCTCGGTATATTAATGCCATACCATCTAAAAGAAAAAGTTTTTTTGTCATTTTGTTGAATTTTGGGATTGTTTTTGTGTGTGCAAGGTTTGGTATAGCGTATTACCCTTACACTATTTAAAGCAAATGTAATAAAATGTTGGAGCAAAAAGCGAGCGAGTTTTTGGGGACTTATTTTTAATATTTTACTACTCGGTAATACGTAAGTTTTTACATTTTAGGTTTTACGCTGCAAGGTAAACCCGCATTAAAAAAAACTAAATCTCGAAGATCGGAACAGCAAGGGAGAGCATCCTACATACTTGGAACAGCAAGGTGGCGAATTGCAAACCCTACGATATGTATAAAACAATTAACAACATACATATTTAAGGTATTTGTTTTTTACGGGTTGCAAACCCTACGATATGTAGTAAGTGATTAGGATTTTTACAATTCAATTAATATTAAATCTAAATCTTCAATATTAGAAAAGCCTTTATCTGCTGTAATTAATGGAAGTTGGTAAACTAAACTAGTCGCAGCAATTATTGCATCTGGTAATTTAATCGTATATTTTCGTTTCAATTGTATGGTTTGGTCTTTTATTTTAGTATTCCATTCAATTAAAAAACAATCATTAATAAGTTCATTAAGTTTTATTACGTCAGCATTTGATATTCCTTTAAAACCCAGTAATTCAATTTCTGATACAAAAGAAACACCAAAATTATATTTTAAAAAAGGTTCAACAGTTTTATTGCCCTCGTGTACATAAATTAAAAAATTTGTATCTGCAATAAAATCAATCTTCATTTTCTCTAGCAATAATTTGATACGTTAAACCATCAATGTTTCTTTTCATTTTACCAAAATGTTTTGATAAATTACCAATTTTTACCGCCTTTTTAAACTTTTCGCTGAGAATTTTAGGTGTATCTTTTACGTTTGATTTATCAATTAAAACTGTCATACTATAATTTTTTTTATCAAAAATACTAAAATAAAGGTTGCAATGAAACACACCGATCTTCGAGGTTCCCCCAATAGGGCCGCATTTTCCCTATAAAAAGTTTTAGAACAGCAGCTTGTGTGAATTTCTACAAGAAAAATTGCAACTGTAAATCAAACAGTTAAAATCTTCTGTATAGATTATTAAACAACAAACCACTTGTCACTCTGAACGATTGAAGAGTCTCATCAACGTATTTTAGACTCTTCACTTCGTTCAGAGTGACAGGGTTCTTCAGATTTTGCCCAATGGGGCTCAATTTTTCCTATAAAATTTTTATAGGAAAATTATATCTGCAAATCAATCAGTTAAAAGCTGCTGTATAGAGTTTGCAACCTCGAAGCCAAAATTGTAGGGTTTGTAACCCGACTTTAAACTAGCCATAATAACTCAACACTAATAACCCTTTTCTAGTTCCAAAGTAATCGCCTGCGCTACTCAATAAATACTCTTCCTCTTTTTCTACCAAGCCAGCCCGTACTGGGTTTAGGTGTATGTAGTTTAATTTGGTATCAAAAAAATCTTTGGTAAAAATTTCCTCGCCGTGGTAACTTTCTTCCCAAAACCAAATTTTATCCTCTTTGGTAAGTAAAAAATTTAACCATTCTCTTCGGCTTTCTTTAGCGTTTTGTTGTATGGCTTTTACAATGCTTTTTGCAGTAAATTTTTTAAAGTCTCTTATAATATCGCTCAAGTTTTCATTTTTGGCACTTATTATTAGATGGCAATGGTTGCTCATGATTACCCAGCCATAAATCTCTAATCCTTTATGCTCTTGGCAATAACGTAAACTTTCTAAAAGTATATCTGCATATAAGCGTCTTGTAAAAACCTGCCTACCGCAGGCAGGCATCTACCCATTGATGCACAGTAAATGTTACAAAATATACACCGGCTTGGTTTTTTATCGTGTTTGTAAATGCCATCTTTTTTTACGAAAGGTAATAGTTTAGGCTTATATAAACAAATGCGGTTAATGTGTTGGCGGATTACAAATCCTACGATAGGTATAAAACAATTAACAACTCGCATACTTTATAAGGCATTTATTTTGTTGGCGGGTTGCAAACCCTACGATATGTAGTTCGACTTTACAAAAGTCGAACAGCAGGGAGTTTGTTGTTGTAAAGCTAGTATTTTGTTTTAAAATGCAAAGTTATAAACTTTGCTTATCTAAACTCACAAGTGACGCTGAAAAAGCTTAACACTTGCGAGAGCGGGAGATTTGGTTAAGGTTTCAAAGAACGGTTTGTTGTTGTAAAGCTAGTATTTTGTTTTAAAATGCAAAGTTATAAACTTTGCTTATCTAAACTCACAAGTGACGCTGAAAAAGCTTAACACTTGCGAGAGCATGAGGGAGCTATTTTTACTTCTAACCAGAATCTCGAAAGAGTTCGTGACATCAATATGCAAACGGTTTTTTTCTAAAGACGATGCAAAGTAATAACAAACAATGCTTTTATAAAATTTAGGTAGGTTTGTAGGGCAGTTGTTCTAAAACTTTTTATAGGGAAAATGCGGCCCTATTGGGGGAAAGTCGAACAGCAGGAAAGCCTTCTAAAAAATCGCCCCCGAAGGCTAAATTGGTTAAACCTCCTGATACGCCATGCGCCCCTGCCCGTATTTACCTACATCTCTCGCAACATTTTGGGTTTTCTTTTGTAAAACCATATCCAGGTTTGATTGAGAATACTGTGCACCTGTTATAATTATTAGCTATTACACAAATACATAGTCCAAAGACTAAAATCAGCCACATTAATATGTTATTAATCGTTGTTTCGCTTTTAGAAAATTCTATTGCTCTTATATCTTGTTCTTTAAATACTTTTTTTAATATTAAATATATAATTGTACTTGTTATCAGAAAGAATAAAAAGATTATCCAATATTTTTGTTCAAACAAAAGATAAACAAAATGAAAAAGATTAAAAAAGTCTAAAAAAGCAAAAGCATAAATCATAAAAATAGCTAGATAAAAACAAGTAGCACTATAATACTCAATTCCTCTATCCGCTTTGCTACCTTGATAAGACTTGTAAACTATTATAAATAATATTTTAAGAGGATTTAAAGTGTGAAATTTACTTCTTAGCATCATCGTGTGTAGTTATCTACTTGATTGTAAAACCATTTTGTTCCTCCAGCTGCGTCTAATACTCCAATACCAATTGCAACATACGGATTTGCCCGTAACGTCAAAGCTGTAACTCCAAATTTAACCCAAGCTCCATAAGACTTATAACCAGATTGATGAAGCTCTAAGCCTGCAACTCCAAGCTGTGTTATACCGCTTGCTCTACCTAGCCATTTGGTGCTCTTTTGTAAGAACTCACCAGCTTTTCCTAGTTCCCCTGTTTTCTGGGCTAATTTCAATAAACTTTCTTTAGTGTCCGCATATACACCTAGACCCGTTGAAACTTCATCTACTTTATCAATCGTTGTGGTTTCTTTTTTGGGTTTCGGTTTCGGGCCATCCCCATCTAACGCCCTATGCGCCACATGATTTAACCCAGCTACAATAGCCCCCGTAGCTGCACCACGCCAAAAGTCACCACCTGTAAGCTCGGCACCTACGCCACCTGCTACCGAACTAAAGCTAATGGTTCCTACGGCACTTTTGGCAAAGTTGCCACCCCATGCTTGGAAACCACTACCCGCTAGTGAGCCTAATGCCGCTGAGGTAAAGCCTTCTAAAAAATCGCCCCCGAAGGCTAAATTGGTTAAACCTCCTGATACGCCATGCGCCCCTGCCCGTAAGAGTTCATGCCCAAATTTTCCTATATCCCCAAATCCTTGCCCTATACCGGCGGTTATAGCTCCAGAGAGTGCGCCCATACCCACGGCTTTGCCAAAACTTCCCCAGTTCCAATTGTTAAACCCTCCATCGCTTAATGCTACGCTTGCTGTATAACCCGCTGCACCTATGCCTGCTCCAATTGCTGCTCCTACTAGCATTTTTTTTGCAACAACCAATAAAGCGGCTAAAAATATTAACTCCCCATCTGGGTCGACGTAGATAAGTGGGTTGTTATATACATACCCATACCGTATTGGGGCTTGTAGCAGTAGGGGTTTTATAGCACTTCTGTTTAGCCTTAGCCCCACAGCCCAATAGATGTAAATGGCTCAAAACTTATTCGTCTACCCCTATTGCTACAAACCCTTGTTAGCGGTAGTACGGTTTGATTTACAAGGGTTTAATTTTACAAAACATAATACAATGTATAACGTAAAAGACATTCAATTTGTAGGCAAACACGACTACGACAAAGCAAGTGCAGAAAACTTTGCTTCTTGGAACGGAAAATCATTTTCTGTTAATATTTTTAAGTGGGAACTTAAATCAAATAAGAAAGAAATGAAAATGGGGAAATGTGTTGTTAGGGTTTCAGGAAGTCCGATTGTGAAAGATAAAGTTTTTGCAGAAGCTGAAAGAATAGTTAATCTTTTGGATGAAGGTCAATGGGATGGTCGCAAGTCGGTAACAGTAAAGTAGTATTACCGCTAACTATTAAAATTCTGCGTATTTGTAGGGTCTTGCACATAGTTATCGGGCGAGAGGAAACGGTGTAGCATAGGGTCGTATAACCTAGCGTTCATGTTAATAAGGCCTACACTTAATAAATGTTCGTGGCCGGTGTAGCCACGGTCGGTAATGAAAAAAGTGGTTAGTGGGGTGTTGTTGCCATTGGTTAATTTAACAAGGTTGCCCCAAGCATCAAACAATCTTTTTTCTTCTGCATAGCCTGTTGTGCCTGTTACCATTAATATAGTGCCTTGGTAATCACGGTGTAAATAGTACAGGTTTCTTCTCGACATTCCGCTAGGTATATGGAATTCTTCTTTCCATAGTGCTGGTGCGGTGTAGGCATCGCCACCTAGGTAAAAAGTAAATGCGGTTACATCTACGTCTCTATCGTTGGTTATCTCCATGCTGCCATCTTCGCTGTAATGGCGGCGGTAGCGGCGTAGGGTTTGGTCGGTTTGCTCGCCTCCGTAAAACATGGTGCTACGCTCCTGCCCTGCATTGTACAAAAAGCTGATGCGGTCTTTCCCTTGCTCGTATATTTGGGCTGGGGTTTTAAAGGCGGTGTAGGTGATTTGGTTAAGGTTTCAAAGAACGGTTTGTTGTTGTAAAGCTAGTATTTTGTTTTAAAATGCAAAGTTATAAACTTTGCTTATCTAAACTCACAAGTGACGCTGAAAAAGCTTAACACTTGCGAGAGCATCGTAGTCCTAAAATTTTACTTTGATTTAATTAGAATTAACCCATCCGCTAAATAATTTGAACGTTTCTAAATCAAAAGTCACACATCCGCATTAAAAAATCCTAAATCTCTATTTCGTTTATTTTTTTCTAAACAAAATAACTTGCACCCTACCGCTGTTAAGCTCTTTTTCGATAATCCATTTACCCGAATTAAACAGTAGGTGCTGATAAGGCGGTGCTTCGTTGTACATATTAGAATAAAAAATGTACTGGTTTTTTAAGCTATCAACTTCAACAAAACGTAAATCTTTATTGGCTAAATCAGTATTTTTAATAGACTGTAAATTAGGGAAAAATGAACCTATACTATTAAATGGTATTTGTTTTTCTACAATATAAACCATCATCAGGTTGCGTAAACTATAATACGGCCAATGTGCAGGCGTAGCATCCCACGATTGGTGTTTTGATGGATTTACATAGCCCGCTAAAGTGCAAATAAGCACAAAAACATATAATAATTTAGGCTGTTTTGCATGAGTAAATATCCAATATAGTGTAGCTATGGTTACAAAAATTATAATAGGCAATAAATACTTGGGAGCCAACAAACTCTTATATATCACCAAGGGAAAAAATACTAAAAACTGTGCAAAGGCGACTAAAGCAATCGTTTTAAATGGTTTGCTAAACCAAGTTTTGGTTTTAACCATTTTGTATAACACATACACAAAAACTATATAGGTAGCCAACCGGCCATAATTAATTAATTGCCAAGCAAACGATGCTATGTTGGTGGCAAACTTTTTAGGGCTCGCTATTTCGCCAGCATTGGCCCAATTATTTGATACGGTGTTATGTACTATCCAATGCTTATCTAAATAAAAGCACAAATAAAAAGTAAAAGCACACAATATGCCTGGTAAATAGAACAGATAACGTTTTAAATTTGGTTTGTTAAGGGATGTAAAATGGTATAAAATATCGAACAGTAAAACCCCTCCAGCGCAAATAGTACCCCGCATACTGGTTAAAATTAAGCAAGTAAACGCTATGGCTAAAAACCATTTTTTATGATTTATAATTGAATTTATACACCATAAAAAGAAAAAAAGTTGAACAACATCAAACGTTATAATAGACAATTGGCAAAGCAAGGTAACATCAAATAATACGGTTATAAAAATAATGCCTGTGTATAATTTGCCTAAGCCCAGTTTTTTAATAAAATGCAACAATTGATAACAAAAGCCATAAACAAAGGGTAAAAAAGCCAAATGTGTTATCCACAAACTCCTACCAAAAACTTTCCATATTAGGGCAACATAATAAGCCACAAAAGTAGGATGTCCTGTAGCTAAGTTATTGGGCAAAAAGTAAGGCGTAAAATTATTATCGTAATAAAAATTTGCGGGTATGGCTATTTGTACAATGTTATCGAAAATAAAAAAATGGTTGTGGTTTATACATACAAAACCCAAGCAAGCGACAAAAAGTAGGAGTTGATTTTTTAAGGAGATAAAGGGCATTGGGTTAAGCTGTTTGATTAAATACATACACGCCCATAAAGATATAAAAAATATGGGCGTGTTTATTGTAGATATTCTCCTCCGCGGTTAGTGACACACCAAAAAATAGGTTTGGGTAATTTTTATGAGCTATGTTAAGGTAGGTGTGCCACCTTCCATAGGAGGGTTTTTATTAGCTACAAATATCTGGTAAACTATTCGGGGTTTTTGTTGCGTAACTTACGCCTTTCCTCCCTACGTTCTTGCCGTAGTTGTTTTCGGGTTTTACCAGTAGAATCAGGCTTAGGTGTAATGCCTAGCAATTTATTAAAAAAACCAACTTTTTTTTCTAAGGTATCTTTGGGTTGTGATTTAAAAATGTTTAAGCCTAAAAAGCCATCGCCATCATCGGCGGTGCTATCGGGCAATAAATAATCTTGTGGGGCAATTTGCTGGCGCAGGCTTTCTTTAATGCGTACACCATAAAAACCGTAGGCGTTGCTATCGCGGGCTATGTAGCCTTTTTGCGCCATAAGCCGCCCTATTAAATTAAAATAGCCCCGTAAATGTGGTTTTAAGCCACCATCGGGCTGCCAAGCGTATAGGCCTGCTTTTGGTTTAGGCACAATGCTGGCCAAATAAATACCCTCGCCAAGGGATAATGCTGCTGGCGATTTGCCAAAATAGTACTGGCTAGCTTCGCCAATACCGTAAATATTGCGGCCCCATTCTATAATATTTAGATATACTTCGTACATCCTATTTTTTGTACTTAGGTGTTGATTTTCTATGAGCCAAACAATTAATATTTCTTCGATTTTACGGGCAATGGTTTTTTTACGGCTTAAATAAATGTTTTTTACCAACTGCATAGATATGGTACTGCCGCCCCGCTTAAACGATTTTGCTTTGTAATTGGTAGCAATAGATTGCCTGATAGATTCTTCCACAAAACCTTTGTGGCTGTAAAACGAGGGATCTTCGGAGGTAAGCAAGGCGTTTTTTATATTGGGCGATATTTGGTTTATAGGGGTGTAATTAGGGTTTTCGGGGGCTACCAAAATATCTCGTACAGGTTTACCTTTTTCGTAAGGGGTATAAACAAATGGGTTATTAATTTTTTGTAGATTGTTTTTCCCGAAAGCCAATATTTTAAAATCATTAGACGACTCTAAATCCGAATTAAAAATTACACGGCTAGGGTGTTTGCTATCTAAATAAAGGTTTAAATCGTATTTCAGTTTGCCTGCAACTTTTATGCCTTCTAATGACCCAAATAATCCGATAGGAAAAGCATCAAAAATTTCTTGCGCATTTTGTTCCTCGGCTTTAAGCTTAAGTTCGTAAATTTTAACAGGTTGTAGGGTGTATTTAAAATAAGGATGTGCAAAAGCTTTGCCCAAAAATATAGTTGACGAGCTATCAACCGCTACAAAGTTTTCGCCAGCTATCATTTTTACGGCTATGCTACCATTTTTTATAATTACGTTTTCGGCCGATATGCGTGGGTGGTTTATCAGTAAGTTTTTTACCCCCCACGAGCCCACTACTTCAAAGTTTCCACCATGGCGTTTGGCACTTTCCATGGCAAATTGTAGGGTATCAAAATTAAGTTTTAGGCCATACTTTTTTTCGAGGTAAGGAAACTCAACCTTATGCCTGCCCGCATACCAAAAAATATTAAACTGCTGGTTGCTGGGGGCTAAAGTGCCATCTAAATGCCATATTGCCTCGGTTTTATTTAAAACAATGATTGATTTTAGCTGCCCACTTTTAATGGTAGCCTTGGGCAATAAAAAATTTATATGGGTGGTATCGCTATTAAATGATATAGAAAAATTTTTAATATCCATATCGTCGGGCACTTTGTCCAGGGCTTTGTGTAGTAGTTTATAGCCTAGGTCGGCAAGGTTAAGTTTGGGTTTATTTAGGGTATCGGTAGGTTTTTTCTTTAATAAAAAATCGTAATTGCTAAGGCTATCTTTTTTTACGAGGGTAATTTTTGCATCACATACATTTAGTTCGCCAATTTTAATATCGCCCCATATTAGGGGTAAAAGTTTAACGCCAATGGTAACTTGGTTTAGGTTTGCAAAGGTATCCCGCCCCAGCGGTACAATAGTTATATCCTTAAAATTTACCGTACTAAGCCCTGTAAAGCCAGCCTGCCCAATTTTAACTTGTAAATGGTAGGTGTTTTTTGCTTTTATAACCACCTTGTTTATAGCTGTTTTTAATAAGGCATCGCGTTTAGTAAACAAAACAGCCAAGCCACCTAAAACTACAATAGTTAAGGTAATTGATGTAACGATTAAAATTTTTTTAAGCCGCTTGTGTATGCGCATTGTAGCTATCGTAATTTTTTAGGATTTAATATGATTAACCGCACAATCACACAAATAGTATTTTTGGGGCAAAACAAAATATTAAACAATACTATTAATAATTAATGGTTTTAGTAATTTTGATTTTAAAATAATTTAGATGTTTAGTAACGAGCAAATATTAGCGGCCTTAAAAAATGTGGAAGACCCCGATTTGAAAAAAGATTTGGTGACTTTGGGGATGATTGAGGATTTAAAAATTGATGGTCTAAAAGTTAGTTTTTCGGTGGTTTTAACCACCCCAGCTTGCCCTATGAAGGCAATGTTAGAAAACGCTTGCCGCAACGCCATTAAACATTTTGTAAGTGCCGATGCCGAGATTGCCATAAATATGACCAGCCGTGTTACCGCCCCGCAACAGCAATTAAACAGCAATATTAAAAATATTATTGCGGTAGCATCGGGCAAGGGCGGTGTAGGAAAATCGACCGTGGCGGCAAATTTAGCCTTAGGCCTAAGCCTAAACGGTGCAAAAGTAGGTTTGATAGATGCCGATATTTACGGCCCATCTATCCCTATTATGTTTGGGTTAGAGGGCGCAAAGCCGTTAGCAAGCGAAGTAAATGGCAAAACCCGCATTTCGCCCATAGAAAAATACGGGATAAAGTTACTTTCGATAGGCTTTTTTACCGACCCTAACCAACCTGTGCCTTGGCGTGGGCCAATGGTATCAACCGCTGTAAAACAATTGTTTAACGATGCCGACTGGGGAGAGTTAGATTACCTAGTGGTAGATTTGCCCCCTGGTACTGGCGATATACACATTACCATTACCCAAAGTTTCCCTATTGCGGGGGCGGTTATGGTTACCACACCGCAAAACGTTGCCCTTGCCGATGCTAAAAAGGGTTTAGGTATGTTTCTGATGGAGGCTATAAATGTGCCTATACTGGGTGTGATAGAGAACATGGCCTATTTTACCCCTGCCGAACTGCCCGATAACAAATATTATATTTTTGGTAAAGATGGCGGACGCACACTTGCCAGCACTTATAACGTACCTTTTTTGGGCGAAATACCGCTAGTAAAAAGCATTAGCGATAGCGGCGATAGCGGCCAGCCAGTAATTTTAGATAAAGAAAATTTACTTTCGCCTGTTTTTATGGATTTGGCACAAAAAGTAGCGCAGCAAGTGGCAATTAGGAATGCGACTGGGAAATAAGTGTGTAAAGTGGTAAATAGTTAGTAAGAAATGGGGTGTATGGATTTAGCGTTATTTTCATCTTTGTAAGATTTCATTTTCATCTTAAAAACAAAACCAACTACTTAAAAACTAATTTTTTAATTGATATTTATTAGAACGTTCATTGAAACTAATGCAGCGGTTACGATTTATTTCACAATATTTTAAATCATAAACAAAATGGGACTAAAATTATAGAACCAAAAAATGTTGACTTTACCATTCAATCCAAAACCTTAGACAAACGAAGAATTACACGACTTTGGTTTAAGTTATTTTTTTAGCTTTATTAGGTAATATTTCGATGAAAAAATTACCCATAAATTTACCTCCCACTTAAATAAAAAATATGGCGTTAAAGGCACATCAACAAAAAGATTATACCAGCAAAAATATGAGGTATTTAAGCTTGTAGCAATGCAAAAATAGCGCAAAAAATAAAGGGTTTAACACAAAAATAGTTCACCAAATTTTTACAAATGCCTAATTTTAATCACCGCAGTACCGCAATAGAAATTATGGACGATTTTGATTTGCCCAGCAACCAAATAAACCCCGTATTAAAAGAGCTACAAACCATAAATAAATTGCTTGGTGGATTTAGTGTTTTTTACGATGCTTTTAAAAACATAAAACTGCAAAACGGCGATACTGTAAGTGATTGGGGTTGTGGCGGTGGCGATAGCTTACAGGTGTTAAACCGATACTTTAGTGATAAAAATCTACACCTTAATTTTGTGGGGATTGATGCCACACCTGCCGCCGTACAATTTGCCCAGCAAGCCCATCATCAGCATAAAAATATACGTTTTAGCTTGGCCGATGTTTTAAAAAACAATTTTAAACCTGCCGAGTTTGATGTTGTTATCAGCAGCCTTTTTACCCACCATTTTGATGATGATAGCTGGGTTTTGCTTATCCAAAAAATGGCTGATGCCAGTAAAAAAGCGGTGGTGGTAAACGATTTACACCGCCATTGGTTTGCCTATTATTCCATTGGTTGGCTTACGCAATTGTTTTCTAAATCGGCAATGGTAAAATACGATAGCAAGCTATCGGTTTTGCGTAGTTTTACCCGTAACGAGTTGGTGGTTTTGTTACACAAAGCTGGCATACAAAATTTTAGCATAAAATGGATGTGGGCGTTTAGGTGGCAAATAATTATCCTAAAATAATGGCAAAACCTAGCATTGCAATTATTGGCGGAGGCTTGGCAGGTTTAATAAATGCCATAATTTTAAGCAAAGCCGATTTTGAGGTTACCCTTATCGAACGCAAAAAATACCCTTTTAACCGTGTATGTGGCGAATATGTAAGCAACGAAGTATTGCCGTTTTTAAACCGCTTGGGTGTTTTCCCTTTACAAATGGGGGCAGCGCAAATAAACACCTTAAAAGTTACCTCCGTTAGTGGCAATACGTTAAACCAGCAATTAGATGTAGGTGGTTTTGGCATAAGCCGATATAAGCTCGACGAGTTATTGTACCAAAAAGCATTATCTTACGGCACAAAATTTATCCTCGAAACCAAAGTGAATGATGTAATTTTTAAGGATGAAAAATTTTATCTCGCCTTGGCGGATGAACAACCCCTGCAAGCCGATATAGTAATTGGTAGTTTTGGCAAACGCAGCAATATCGACCAAAAACTAAACCGCCCTTTTTTTTACCAGCGCAGCCCTTACTTGGGGGTTAAGTACCACATAAAAACCCAGTTCCCCAATAATTTAATACAGCTCGATAATTTTGAAGGCGGTTATTGTGGTATCAGCAAAATCGAAGACGATTTATATTGCCTTTGCTATCTTACCAAAAACGGCCAGCTAAAAAAATACGGTAGCATCCCAGAAATGGAAAAAATAGTGCTACATAAAAACCCGCATTTAAAACACGTTTTCCAAAATTCGGATTTTGTGTGGCCCAGGCCCGAAACTATCAACGAAATATCTTTTAAACCCAAAAGCACCATCACCAACCATATTTTAATGAGTGGCGATAGTGCGGGTATGATAACGCCGCTATGTGGAAACGGTATGGCAATGGCCATACACTCGGCAAGTTTGCTTAGCCATTGTATTATTAAACATACCGCATTGGGTATTTCGCCCAGCATTAGGGCAACCCTAGAAGATGATTATACGCAACTTTGGCAACAAAATTTTGCGCAACGTTTGTTTATTGGGCGTAGCATACAAGGCTTATTTGGCAGCAATACGCTATCGAATATAGCGGTGGCTGTATTGGGAAAATTACCTCTGGTTAGCCGATTTTTAATTGCCAAAACCCACGGAAATATCTTTTAAAATTAGGGCATATCGTTGCTACAAAACTTTCGGTTCACAACCTAAAAGCAACTTTTAGCTTTGTTGTGTAAACAAAATTTACGAAACACAAAAACCAACTTCTTATAATCAGCACATTTCCGTTGCCGAAAGGGTATTCATCCCCCTATTTACTTTTTTTACCAATCCTTGCAGTACATTACCTGGGCCTACTTCTATAAAATCGGTGGCACCGTTTTGTATCATCAGTTGCACCGTTTGGCTCCAGCGTACGGCACCTGTTAATTGGGCAATTAGGTTGTGTTTTATTTGAGTGATGGCTTGGTAGGGTTGTGCATCAATGTTTTGGTAAATAGGGCATATAGGTTCTTTAATATCCACGGCTACAATTGCTTTTTCTAATTCCACCCTAGCCGTTTCCATTAATGGCGAGTGAAAAGCTCCGCCTACATTTAATTTTAAGGCTCTTTTTGCACCTGCAGCGGTTAGCAATTCGCAGGCTTTATCAATACCTGCAATGCTACCACTAATTACCAATTGGCCAGGGCAGTTATAATTTGCAGGTACCACTACATCGCCAATAGTTTTACATATATTTTCAACCACATCGTCTTCTAAACCCAAAATAGCGGCCATGGTTGAGGGTTGTAATTCGCATGCTTTTTGCATGGCATTGGCCCTGGCAGCTACTAGTTTTAACCCATCTTCAAACGATAATGCACCCGCCGCTACCAATGCCGAAAACTCGCCTAGCGAATGCCCAGCAACCATATCGGGTGTAAAATTATGCCCCAACTCTTTAGCCAAAATTACCGAATGTAAAAATATAGCAGGCTGTGTTACCTTGGTTTGTTTTAAATCTTCATCCGTTCCAGCAAACATTAAATCGGTAATGCGAAACCCTAAAATATCGTTTGCTTGTTCAAATAATTGTTTGGCTTGCGCCGATGCTTGGTACAAGCCGCTACCCATACCTACAAATTGTGCCCCTTGGCCAGGGAAAATATATGCTTTCATTTTTTTGTTTCTTAAATTTAAAATTTTGTTTAATTAATTTTATCGGCGCAAGCCTAAGCCAGCTTTGCAGTTATCAAATGTAAAAATTCGGACCGGGTTTTATCATTAATAAATTCGCCTGTAAAAGCCGAAGTTGTAGTAACCGAATTTTGCTTTTGTATGCCCCTCATACTCATACATGTGTGTTTACACTCGATAACTACGGCCACACCAGCAGGGTTTAAGGTATCTTGTATGCAATCTTTAATTTGGTTGGTAAGGCGTTCTTGCACTTGCAAGCGGCGGGCAAAAACATCTACCACACGGGGTATTTTACTTAGCCCAACAATGTGTCCATTAGGGATATAGGCAATATGGGCCTTACCAAAAAAAGGCAATATATGGTGTTCGCACATCGAATATACTTCAATATCTTTTACAATTACCATTTGGCTGTACTCTTCCTCAAACATGGCCGAGCGCAATATTTGGGCAGCATCTAAATGATAGCCATGGGTTAAATATTGCAAGGCTTTAGCCACCCGTTCGGGAGTTTTTAGTAAGCCATCTCGGTTAGCATCTTCACCCAAAAAACCTAATATTTCGGTATATTTAGCTGCTATATTTTCGGTTGTAGCGGTATTGTAATGGTCGGTTTTATGGTAATTGGGATAGTCGGACATGGTTGTGGGTGCTGAGGTAAAATTTTATGAGGTATTTTTAATATAGTTTTGTAGTTATAAAATTTTGCGCTAATCTTCTTTATAGTAAAGATACATTTGATATTGCAAAATATAAATGTACATAGCTTACAAGTATATAAAATAGTTTACTTTATGCAAATGGTTTTTAACAGCACTTTTGCATAAAGTAATTTTTAAAAAATCTCCAGCAAAACCAAACAATATTTTGTAAATTGCCAATTCGATAAAAAACTGGATTATGACTGATACACTGGCTATAAAAATCACCAAAGTAACCCAATCACGTTTAGCAAGCGTTGATTTTGAAAATTTACAATTTGGTAAAACATTTACCGACCACATGTTTACCGCCGATTATGCTAATGGCGAATGGGGTAATTTTCAAATTGTGCCCTACGGCGAGATTTCCATATCGCCAGCCATGTCGTCGTTACATTACGGGCAATCTTTTTTTGAGGGCTTAAAAGCATTTAAGCATGATAATGGTACAGTTAGCATATTTAGACCAGATAAAAATGCCGAACGTTTTAATGCCTCGGCCGAGCGCATGTGTATGCCTACATTACCCGAAGAAATATTTATCGAAAGCATAAGCACACTTGTAAATCTTGAAAAAAATTGGATACCTAACCAAGCCAATAGTGCCCTGTATATACGGCCATTTATGTTTGCTACCGACCCGTTTTTGGGCGTAGCACCATCAACAACGTATAAATATATGGTGCTTACTGGGCCAGTAGGGGCATATTTTTCTAAAAATTTAAACGTAAAAATAGAAACCGAATATTCCCGAGCATCGGAGGGGGGCTTTGGTTATGCAAAATGTGCAGGCAACTATGGTGGTGCCATGTACCCCTCTAAATTGGGTACACAACAAGGCTACGACCAGTTAATGTGGACCGACTCGAAAGACCACGCCTATATCGAAGAAATGGGCGCAGCCAATATTATGTTTTTGGTAGCTGGCACATTAATAACCCCTACCACCCGCGATACCGTTTTAAATGGCGTTACCCGCGATAGTATTTTAACACTAGCCCAGCAGTGGGGCATACCTGTTGAAGAACGTCGGGTTTCGGTTGCCGAAATTATTGAAGCTGCCCAAAACGGTAAACTTACCGATGCCTTTGGCGCTGGTACAGCGGCTGGTGTAGCCTCGGTAATTTCAATTACGTATAAAAACCAAAAATACGATTTACCCAACCCTGCCCATAGCGAGTTTACCCAACGTTTAAGCAAAACATTGTTAGATATTAAATACGGCAGGATTGAAGATGAAAATGGCTGGAATGTTGTGGTGTAAAAAAACAAGATTTAAAAACACCTATTTTTACCCCTAATGGCAAAAAGAAAATTAATACGATTTAAAGAAATAGGTGATTTTGATAACGTGGTTGAGCTTGATGCTGGCCTAACGTATAAAGGCAAATGGGCCAGCAGTTTTTTTAAAAACAACAACCCCGTGGTATTGGAACTAGCTTGCGGCAAAGGCGAATACAGCGTAAACTTGGCTAAAAAATTCCCTGATAAAAACTTTTTAGGCATTGATTATAAAGGTAACCGCTTATGGGTAGGTGCCAAAATGGCTATTGATGAAGGGATAAAAAACGTAGGTTTTTTGCGTATTCAAATTCAAAACCTGTTGGATTTTTTTGCCGAAAACGAGATTGACGAAATATGGCTCACCTTCCCCGACCCGCAAGCCCAAAGCCCGCTAGAGCGTAAGCGATTAAGCAACCCACAATTTTTAGAAAAATATAAAACCGCCCTAAAACCTAGCGGAATAATGCACCTAAAAACCGATAACGATGGTTTTTATGAATATACATTAGAAAAAGTAAACGAACTAAACCTAGAAATTTTGGTGCAAACCAACAACCTTTACCGCGATTTTTTTAAAGACGAAATCTTATCAATAAAAACCCATTACGAAACCTTATACCTTAAACAAGGCAAACGCATAAATTATTTAAAGTTTAAATTTTAATGCAAAGCAGCACCTTTTACCAAGATGTTTACGAAGTGGTAAAACTTATACCAGCAGGTAGGGTAACCAGCTATGGTGCTATTGCGGCTTATTTGGGCACAAAAGGCTCGTCTCGCTTGGTGGGTTATGCCATGAATAATAGCGTAAAAACCGAAGCCAGCATACCCGCACACAGGGTGGTAAACCGCAATGGCTTGCTTACGGGTAAGTTTCATTTTGGCCCGGGCAACGAAATGCAAAACCTATTGGAGCAAGATGGCTTGGAAGTAATTGATAACCAAGTTAAAAATTTTAAATTGGTTTTTTGGAACCCCGCTATCGAACTCGAAATGTAACTTATTTTATGATAAACACAGGCGAAAATACACGTTGCCCTTGGTGTAAAAACGATACACTTTATACCCAATACCATGATAATGAATGGGGTAAGCCTGTAAGCAACGACCGTATATTGTTCGAGTTTTTAATTCTCGAATCGGCGCAGGCGGGTTTAAGCTGGATAACCATATTGCGTAAGCGAGAAAATTACCGCCGCTTATTTGCCGATTTCGACCCAGTTAAAGTGGCCGCTTTTACGCAAATCGAGGTAGAAACCATCATGCTTGATGCTGGCATTATCCGTAACCGACTTAAAATAAATGCTGCAATAAGCAACGCACAACTATTTCTTAAAACACAAAAAGAGTACGGCTCATTTTACACCTACTTGTACTCGTATATGCCACAAAATAAACCCCTAATAAATAATTTTGCATCAATGAAAGAGGTGCCCGCCCGAACCGAAATATCAGATACTATAGCAAAAGATATGAAAAAACGAGGTTTTAAGTTTTTTGGTTCGGTAATATGTTATGCGTTTATGCAAGCCGTAGGCATGGTAAACGACCATATATTAGGTTGTAATTTTAGATAATTGTGCGCCCCTGTGTGGGTACATTTGTTAAAAAAAAAGCTAAAAACCCGAGTTCGATTAATAAACATTGTCAAAAACAATATCTATAAATCGAACCAAGCTTATTAGGCACTTAATTACTCCAATTTTACCATGCGTAGCTTAAAAAAATAGCGATAAAATCAAAACAGCAATTATAAAACCCCCTCAACGCCCAAGCCAAATAATGCAAAATCGTATTTAACAGGGTCGTATGCATCAAAGTTTTTGAGGGCTTGTGTAAGTTCTAGGGCGGTAAGCCAGTCGGTTTGTTTGCGGTTAATTAAGCCTAATACTCGGGCAACCCTATCTACATGCACATCGCAAGGGCATATCAATTGTGCAGGCACAATGCGCTGCCAAATCCCAAAATCAACACCGCAATTATCCTTACGCACCATCCAGCGTAAAAACATATTTAAGCGTTTACAAGTTGATTTTTGCATGGGAGATGAGATATGTTTTTGGGTTCGAGCAGGGAAATCATCCAACGAAAAAAAGTAAGCCCTAAAATAATTTAAGCAACTTTCTATATTTGGGTTTCCCTCGATTTCGGTTGTACCACCTACATTGCCCGAAGCCCGTAGCCCGAAAGCCCGATTTCTACCAGCTAAGCCCGAAGCCCGCTGCCCGAAAGCCCGATCTCTACCAGCATCGCCCGAAGCCCGCTGCCCGATTGCCCGCTGCCCGCATGGCAAAAAAGCATCTTCTAAACTATTAAAATTTGTGTAATGATGTTTTAAAAAATGGATAAAATACAGGGCATCAGTAGTGTTAAAGGTGCGGTGCTTAAAGTTTAAAAACGGTTTTAAATCGGCCTCTTGGTGGTTTATAATAAAATCGTGGGGTGCGCCATCCATCAAAGTAATCAGTTCTTTACTTTTATTGATAATGGTAATGCGCTGTCCCCAAGCCAATATTGCCGCCCAAAAACCCATAATTTCTATGTCCTGCTTTTTGCTAAAAAGGTGCGGTATGCACACAGGGTCGTTGGCTATAAAATGGGGCTGGTTGTACTGCGCAACTTTGGCATCCAAAAAATCTTTTAGGTTTTCTATCATCCCACCTAAAAAACTAAGCCAAGGCTTGTTTTAAATCGTCTAGCAAATCGTCAATATCTTCGATACCTACGCTTAGGCGCAATAAATTATCGGTTACACCTACTTTTTCACGTTCGGTTTTGGGGATAGAGCCGTGGGTCATGCTGGCGGGGTGGTTAATAAGCGACTCTACACCGCCCAGGCTTTCGGCCAAGGTAAACACTTTAAAAGCCGATGATATGCGGAAAGTTTCTTGCAAATCGGCATTTTTTAATGTGATAGAAATCATCCCACCAAAACCCCTCATTTGCTGTTTTGCAATGGTATGGTTGGGATGGTCGGTAAAACCGGGCCAGTAAATTTTATCAACTTTAGGATGATTTTTTAAAAAATGGGCAATTTTTTCGCCGTTTTGGCAATGCGCTTGCATACGCAGGTGTAGGGTTTTTATGCCCCGCAGTACCAAAAAACAATCTTGCGGGCCTGGCGTTGCGCCACAAGCGTTGTATATAAACCAAAGTTTTTTGTAAAGTGCTTCATCGTTGGTTATCAATGCGCCCATTACCACATCGCTATGGCCAGCAATATATTTGGTTACCGAGTGCATTACCACATCGGCACCTAAATCTAGCGGGTTTTGTAGGTAGGGCGATGCAAAGGTATTATCAACGGTTAGCAGTAAATTGTGTGCTCGGGTTATTTGGGCAATGCCTGCAATATCCACAATTTGCATGGTAGGGTTGGTGGGTGTTTCTATCCATACCTGTTTGGTGTTGGCGTTTATGTAAGGTAAAATATTTTCGGGCTTGCTTAAATCTATGAAATGAAATTTTATGCCATAATTGGCAAATATTTTGGTAAACATTCGGTACGAACCACCATACAAATCGTTGCCTGTAATTACCTCGTCGCCAGGTTGTAAAAGTTTCATCACGGCATCGGTAGCTCCCATTCCGCTGCTAAAAGCTAGGCCGTGTTTACCGTTTTCTAAGGCTGCCATACAATCTTCTAAAGCCTTGCGGGTAGGGTTGGTTCCTCTACTATACTCGTAGCCTTTATTATCGCCTGGGCTTTTTTGCCAGTAGGTTGATGTTTGATAAATGGGAGTCATTACGGCTCCTGTACTAGGGTCGGGCTGTTGGCCAGCATGTATGGCTTTGGTGGCAAATTTCATGATTTTATTTTTGATTAAATGTTTCCAAAAATACATCTTATCAAAATATAAAATCCGATTGTTAAATATTTTTTATTGTGGGTTAAACCTAGTAGAAAAAATGGCATCTTACCCAAAAAATAAAAAAATATATGAGAAAAATTATTTCCTACAGTTTTATTATGCTAGGCATAATAACCTTAACATTTACGGCTTGTAAAAAAGATAAAGCCCTTAACGATGACACGAGCGATACCGCAGCCGTTGACGAAAACGCCCAAGCCGACGAAACTTTTAGCGATATTTTTACCAGTATAAGTAATTTTTCGACCGAAAATGATGCCTCTTTTACAGCTGTGGCTGCCCCAAATAAATCTGAAACACAATCGTTAGGTTTAAAAGTTTTGGCTGTTGCCAGTAGCCCTACTATTACGATTGCACCTTTGGGAAATACTTGGCCCAAAACGGTAATATTTGATTTCGGTACGGGTATTACCAAAAACGATATCACCCGCAAAGGGAAAATTATTGCTGTTTACAGCAAAAAATTTAAAGAAATGGGTGCTGTAATTGCCATTACATTTGATAATTACTTTGTTAATAATACCAAAATCGAGGGTACCAAAACCATTACCAATAATGGCAAAAATGCGGCAGGCAATTATACTTTTAGCGTTGTGGTAGCCAAAAGCCGTATAAACGATAGCAGAGGTACTTTTACTTACGAGGCTAGCCGTACATTGGAGTGGACTAAAGGCGAAAGCACCCTTGCAATATTGGATGATGAATACGCAATTACAGGCGCATCAATTGGTGTAAACTCTAAAGGTATTACTTATAGCACCAACATTACCAGCCCTTTAATTAAAAAAATAGGTTGGCCGTACTTGGTTGCTGGCATTATCGAAATTAAACCCAGTAGCAAAAGCCTTAGGATTTTAAATTATGGTAATGGCGAGTTAGATGCCAAAGCTATTTTAACCATTAATGGGGTAAGCAAAGAAATTTTTTTACGAAAATAAGTTTGTAAAGTGTAAAGCATTAAAAAGCCCCCTTTTTTTAGTTAAAAAGAGGGCTTTTTAGCAAATTTTATTTACGCCACTTTCAATTTCCTAATATCCGATTTTTCAAATTTTTCTTTGGCATAAGCCATATCAATAAGCAAGTTTTTGGCATCTTTTTGCGATGGTATCTCAAACATGGCATCTATCATTATCGATTCGCAAATAGAGCGTAAGCCCCTTGCACCTAGCTTATATTCCATGGCTTTATCTACAATAAATTCAAATACAGCTTTATCAAACGTTAGTTTAATGCCCTCGTATTCAAATAATTTCTCGTACTGTTTTACCAACGAATTACGTGGTACGGTTAAAATATTCAGTAGCGCTTGCCTATCTAATGGGTTTAAATGGGTAATTACGGGTACACGGCCAATAAGCTCGGGTATCATGCCAAAAGCCTTTAAATCTTGTGGTGTAATGTATTTGTATAGGTTATTAAGGTCTATATCTGTTTCCTCGGCTCTAAATTTATAGCCTACGGTTTGGGTGCGTAAGCGGTTGGCTATTTTTTTCTCAATCCCATCAAAAGCACCACCGCATATAAACAAAATATTATTGGTGTTTACGGGTATCATTTTTTGGTCGGGGTGTTTACGGCCACCCTGCGGCGGTACGTTTACAATGGTTCCTTCCAGTATTTTCAGTAAAGCCTGCTGTACCCCCTCGCCCGATACATCACGGGTGATAGATGGGTTATCGCTTTTGCGAGCTACTTTATCCACCTCATCAATATACACAATACCACGTTCGGCAGCGGTAACATCATAATCGGCAGCTTGTAGCAAGCGGGTTAAAATGCTTTCTACATCTTCGCCCACATAGCCAGCCTCGGTTAATACGGTAGCATCGCATATACAAAAAGGTACATTTAATATTTTGGCAATGGTTTTGGCAAGTAAAGTTTTGCCTGTACCGGTTTCGCCTACCATCATAATATTCGATTTTTCTATCTCCACCTCATCTTTACCTACCTTGTGGTTTAGCCTTTTGTAATGGTTATACACAGCTACGGCCAATACTTTTTTGGCATTATCTTGGCCAATAACATATTGGTCGATATGGTTTTTTATCTCAATAGGTTTTAGCAAAGTAAAACCTCCCGATGATGATTTTCCCTTTTTTTGGCTTAGCTCTTCGGCCAATATATCGCCAGCTTGGGCTACGCATTTATCGCAAATATGGGCATCTAAGCCTGCAATAAGCATCAGCGAATCTACCTTACCGGCACCGCAAAACGAACATTTTATTTCTTTTGTACTCTTACTCATTTTCTTTTTTATCTTTTGTGCCTAGCAAAATTTCGTCAACCATACCGTATTGTTTTGCTTCGTCGGCTTTCATCCAATAATCACGGTCTGATGCTTTTTCTACCCATTCGTAACTTTGGCCGCTATGTTTAGAAATAATATCGTACAATTCTTTTTTTAGTTTTAGCATTTCACGCAGGTTAATTTCCATGTCCGATGCTACGCCTTGTGCCCCGCCCGATGGCTGGTGAATCATAATACGGGCATGTGGCAAAGCCGCTCTCTTCCCTTTTGTACCCGCACACATTAAAACCGCACCCATTGATGCCGCCATACCTGTACATATTGTGGCTACATCGGGGCTTATAAATTGCATCGTATCATAAATACCTAAACCAGCATATACCGAACCGCCTGGCGAGTTAATGTAAATTTGAATATCTCTTTTGGCATCGGCCGATTGTAAAAATAACAATTGCGCTTGTATAATATTCGCATTTTGATCGTAAATAGCATCACCCAAAAAAATAATCCTATCCATCATTAACCTCGAAAACACATCCATTTGGGCTACATTAAGCTGGCGTTCTTCGATAATATAAGGCGTCATGTTTTTAGGTACCGTTACACCACCTATAAATTTATCTACATGGTGGCCACCAATGCGGTGGTGTTTTACAGCGTATTTTCTAAATTCGTTTTTATCAATATTCATAGCTTTATTTTAAAATTTTTATAACAATATGGTAACATTGGCTATTAAAAACCAAAGGTGCAAATTATTTAATTGTTTTGGATAAATTGATTACACAACATCAATAAAATGTAATATTTACTATTTGCTTAATTTTATTGGGGTATTGATGCGTTTTTTTATTTTTTTGAAAAACCAAGGCTGGTATTTCATTACATCAGCTAGCCCCGCCACCTGCCTACCTGCGGTAAGCAGGCAGGCTGTCGGGTTTAGGTATGCAGGCTGGTGCTTTTTAATGCGGGTTTACTTTACACCGTATTTGCTACATTTAGGTGCTTATAAAATGGATATAATTTCGCAAAGTTTCGCAACAAAAAAAATCTTTGAGATAGGATATTTACCGCTCATATACATATTGCTGGCAAATAAATAAAGGCGAGGCCACCAAAAATAGAAAAGAATATACAATCAACAACCGTTTTGAAACTTTACACATATTGCCCAAAAGTGCCGATGAAAGTTGGGGTGGTTTTATCAATCAAGTTTAGATTCAAGAAATTACTAGCTCGGGGTATATTAAAATTCGAATTTTTTAGAGCTTAACCCAACAAAATTTTATTTTTGCACTTAAAGTACTTGGCACAAGTATCAGCAGCTACAACAAATCGTATAAATACCTTAAACTATAACCCAGCCTAACCTTTATGCCCGACCCTAAAATAGATATATTGGTAAAATACATTCCCGCCGCTGCCGCACCATTAATAGCACAATGGATAAACGATTATAAATGCTTTTTTAAAATCTCAAAAACCCGAAGCAGTAAATTTGGCGATTATACCCCACCACAACGCGGGCAGGGGCACAAAATATCGGTAAACTATAACCTAAATGTATATGCTTTTTTGGTTACCACGGTACACGAATTTGCACATTTACACACCTGGAACCAGCACCAAAACAAGGTAATGCCACACGGCACCGAGTGGAAAGCTAATTTTAAAGCCATGATGCAGCCATTTTTTGATATGGATGTTTTCCCGCCCGATTTAAAAAAAACAATAGCCCATTATTTGCAAAACCCAGCGGCTTCTAGCTGTTCGGATTTAAACTTATTTAAGGCACTAAACCAGCATAATATAAACCAAACCCCCGTTTTTACAGTCGAGAGTGTACCCCTAAACAGCTTATTTGAGTTTAAACCTGGCCGTGTTTTTAAAAAGATAGAGCGTATTAGAAAACGTTATAAATGTATTGAGGTTAAAACAGGCTTGGTTTACTTGTTTAGCCCACTAGCCGAAATTAAGCCTTTGGAGGCAAATGGGTTATTCAAAACAAGTTTTAATGCCATTAGCTAGCGCAACCTATCTGCCGATTTTACCAGTTTTTCATCCCGGCCAACGGCTTTAGCAGCCAATACCAAAAACAATATTGCCACCGAAGGTAAGCCTGCACCTATGCCATAATCGCTTATTTTTAAAATAGTTTCGCTGGTGTTTTGCACCGTTTGCGTAAGCCAATAACTATGCGCCAATACAATTACAATAAAACCGTAAATAAGTACTTGCTGGCGGTTACGGTTTTTATATAAAAAAATTAATACCAAAGGCAATAAGCCTAAAATAACGGTGGCGATACTTAATGGTAAAAAATTTTGGGTTTGTACCACTTGGTTACCCAATGATTGATAAGCACCTGTTACCATTATTTTTTGAGCCCCTATATTGTTAAACACGCTGGCAACTGGAAACAAAAACAAAGCATAAATAGCCAAAGACGCAATAAAAAGGTAAACAGTTTGTATTCTTTGTAGCATATTACTGTGAGAAAAGTTTTAGGAAATTTAATAATTTAGTGTAAAATTAGGGGGGATTTTGAAAGATTGTGAGGTAAGCTACGTATAGCTACTTTCTAAAATGTTAAAGTATGTGGCAAATGTAAATGTTTAAACCAATACGATTTTTCGGATTCCCATAGTTGGTAACAAAAAATGCCGAGAGTTATTTATGATAACCCTCGGCAATAAATTTTTTAATCTTTTTTGGCTGCTGGTTTTGCTGCTTCTTCGGTTTTCGAGCAAGATTTTTTGCAACATTTCTTTTTGCTACAATCTTTTTTAGTTTCAACTTTTGCAGTTGGCTTTGCGCCTTCCTGTGCCGATACAAAATTGGCACTTACGGCCACAAATAATACAATCAGTAACTTTTTCATAATATTAACTTTTTAAATGGTTGCTAAAACAGTAACGCCACCTTTAACAACTTGTTGCAAGCCTACGTTTATTTTAGTGCCTAAAGGTAAAAAAATATCTACCCTCGAACCAAATTTTATAAAGCCAAATTGTTCACTTTGTGTAACATTTTCGCCTTCGCTAATATACCATACAATACGCCTAGCCAGTGCACCCGCAATTTGCCTATACAATACCTGTACACCCGTTTTTGTTTCTACAACGGTAGTGGTACGTTCGTTTTCGGTGGATGATTTTGGATGCCAAGCCACCAAATATTTACCTGGGTGGTATTTAAAGTATTTTACAATACCGCTTACAGGATTGCGGTTTACGTGTACGTTTACGGGCGACATAAATATAGATACCTGTACACATTTTGTTTTTAAAAACTCGGGTTCGTCCACCTCTTCTATTACCACTACTTTACCATCGGCAGGGCATATCACTTGCTTGGGGTTAATTACCCATTTGCGTTGTGGGCTTCTGAAAAATTGTAAAATAACCACAAAAACAAATGCCGAAAATGCGTACCAAAGCCATAATAACCAGCGGGTTTCGGGTAAATAATAATGCAATATGGCATTACTTACAAATATAAATAATATACAAAGGGCTAGCGATGTATAACCTTCTTTATGAAATTTTATCATTTAATGTTTTTTTGCAAAAATAGTAATAAAGCTGGTTTTTGATACATAATTAATTGGGCAATAAAATGTGTTGAAACCAACTTTGGGTGTTTATAGCAGTGTATTACGGAAAGCACTACGGCAATGTGCCGATTTTTTGGCACATTGCCGTAGTATAATTGCTGCCGTTGTACTTTGCATTAGCGTTTCATAAAAGTATTTCGGTTGCTATATAGCCCAACCTATGATAGTGGTTGTTTATTTTGTAATTATTGTTTTGATTGGTATAAGGCAATTCGGTTACCTTCTGTGTCTTTAAATTCAGCAACAAGTCCAATTCCGTTATCTGTTTTAGGATAAAGAACTTGACCACCGTTTAAAGTAGCTAATTTTAGGGTTTCATCAATATTTTCGGTATTGAAATAAATTAAAACTCCGTTTATTGTAGGTTTGTATATTTTGCCTTTAGCTAATGCCCCCGAAATCCCTAAGTTTCCATCAACAAATGGGAATAACGCCATTTCGTTGTTGTCAATAATTTCTTTACCAAAATCAAAATGGAATACTGTTTTATAAAAATTAATTGCTCGGTTAATATTGTTTACTGGGATTTCAAAGTAAACAACAGGATTTGATTTTTTTGCCATAGTATTTTGTTCAGTTTGCTTAATTCTTGTTTCTGGGGTATTACCACAAGAAATCAATAGTTGAATTAAAACTCCCAAGATTATTAGGCTCAATATGCTTTTATTTCTGTTCATTTTTTAAAAAGTTAATAGGTTTGTTAATAAATAAAGTACGGCGTGTTAAAACGCCCAAATCATTATAAAAAACAATTATTATAAACAGAACTTGGGGTACTAATAATGCCAACGAAAAATTTAGTTATACATTATTTGCCCAAATATTTTTTTGTTGTAAATTAATTTTGTTGCCAAAAAATAGGCGGGTACTGTTTTCGAACGAGGTGGTTTTGTCGGAAACAAAAAACTGGTCTTTCCCTGTTTTGGTACCGCTTAATAAATTTTTTTCGAGCAATTGCTGTTTTACATGCGATGCCACAATGTGTGCGGTATTTAAAATATCAATTTTACCATTATAAAATTGGTTAATTTCTTTTTGTATCAATGGGTAATGGGTGCAGGCCAGTACAATGGCTTCGATATTTTTAAGTTTTGAAGATGATAAATAAGTGTTAATAACTGTTTTACTAATATTGTTTTCAAAAAAACCTTCTTCTATCATGGGTGCTAATAAGGGTGTAGCCAATGATTTAACAACCAAATTAGGCGTAAGGGGCAATAATTTTTTTGGATAAACAGCCGATTTTATGGTTGCTTTGGTGCCTATAACGCCAATATTTTTATAAGTTCCTTGTTGGGCTATATGGGCTACCACGGGGTCTATCACGTTCATTATTGGTAATGTTTCACCCAAAAAATCTTTTACATCTTGGTAAGCGAGCGATGAAGCTGTATTGCAGGCAATAACAATGGCTTTGCAGCCCATAAGTTGTAAAAACTTTGCTATTTTAAGGCTATAATATTTTATGGCTTCGGCCGATTTATCGCCATAAGGCATGTGTGCGGTATCGCCAAAGTATATTAAGGTTTCGTGGGGCAATGCCTTGCGGATGGCATTGGCTACGGTTAAGCCACCAATACCCGAGTCGAAAACACCAATGGGATTATTTTTATAATTCATACTAAAACAAAAAATGCGAAGCAAGGGTTTAAACCTACTTCGCATTAAAACTAACAAATATTATTGCTTATTTAATACCTAATTTTGCTTTTACATCGGCCAAAATATTTACGCCACCATCGTAGTAAATTACAGCTTGCTGCGATACATCAATTACATAAGCCAAGCCTTTTTCTTTAGCCACAGCTTTTACCGCTTCTTCGGCTTTTTTTAATATTGGGTCGTACAGTTCGCCACGTTTTTTTTCAAAATCTTGCGATGCTTTTTGTTGAAACTCTTGTATGCGTTTCTCTAAATCTTGAATTTCTTTCACTTTGGCTTCTTTTAAAGCCTCGCTCATGGTTTTTTCTTTGGCCTGAAAATCGGCTACTTTACTTTGGTACTCGGTGTACATTGTTTTTCCATCGGTATCTAAGGTGCCTTTATACACTTCTAGTTGTTTATCGGCAACAACAATTTCGGGCATTGCTTTTATTAACTCGGCCGAATTAATATGGGCAATTTTTTGTTGCGCCTTTACAGTACCTATACTTAGTATTAAAGCGGCGGATAGGATGGTGATTTTTAATAGATTTTTCATTTTTGGGGTTTTCTCTTATTTTTAGTTTGTTGTTTACGTTATTTTATTTTTTAACCTTATTTAGCCGCACCTACTTTGTAGCCTAGTTTGGTAATAATATCGCTACTTTTATCGTACGTGTTTCGGCCAAATAATAAGGTTACGCCAGCACTTTTATCAAATACCATATCCAAATCTTCGGTTTCGGCATATTCTTTAATGGCGGCAGCCACCCTATCTTGTATGGGTTTAATTAGTTTAACTCTTTCTTTAAACAAATCGCCTTCGTAGCCAAATTTAAGTTTTTGGTAATCTTTGGCGGCTTTTTCTTTATCAATTATTTCGTTTTCTCGGCGTTTTTTCATCTCGGCCGATAGCAAAACTTGGTCGGCTTGGTAGGTTTGATACATTTTTTCTATTTCTTGAAACCTTGTATCTACTTCTTTTTGCCACATTGCCGATTGGTTATCCAATTGTTTTTGTGCCGATTTATAATCGGGAATATGTTTTAAAATATACTCCGAATCCACATACGCCAAGCGCTGGGCCGAAACAGATAAATGACAACTAACAACAAACAATAAAGCTAAAATATAATTTTTCATGTTTTTAAGTTTTTTAAAATGTTTTTTAAATTATTTTATCTGACCGTTTATATGCTTAAAGGTTTAATTAAAACCACCCATTTGTTGTGCAATGCTAAATGTGAACGATTGCTTTCCTCCATCTTGTATGCCCGGTATAGGGTCGAAACCGTGGCCATAATCTAAACCTAGCAAGCCAAAAATAGGTAAAAATATCCTCGCACCTACACCTACCGAGCGGCGTACGTTAAAGGGGTTAAAGCTGCTAAATTTATTCCATGTATTACCACCCTCGGCAAAACCTAATACAAACACCGTTGCCGATTGGCTAAGGGATATTGGATAGCGCATTTCGAGCATGTACTTGGTAAAAATTGGGCTTCCCGAATTGGTTGCCACGCCTTCGGATACTACGGCATTGTTGGCATAACCACGCATGGCTATTACTTCGGAGCCTTGTAAAAAATCGAAACCTTGCATACCATCGCCACCTAGTTTAAACCTGCCAAAGGGGGCTTGCCCTACTTGCTTGTTGTAAAAGCCTAAGAAACCAAATTGTGCTTGTGCTTTTAATATTAGCTTGCCATATATTTTTTGAAAAAACTGTGATTCGAATTTCCATTTATGATACTCCGAAAACTGGTACCGCTGCGAGGTAGTTAAATTATCGTAATTTTTTCCGTTAAGTAAGGAGTAAGGCGGGGTAGCCTGTACCGTAAATTTTAAATTAGAGCCCGATGTGGGAAATATAGGTGCATCAACCGAGTTGCGGCTTAATACTTGGCTTAGGCTTAAATCGTACGAATCGCCGTTACTAAATAAAAATCCACTGTAATTTCTTAATTTATACTGTTGTAAATTGGCGGCGTAATCTATCCTAAAATAATCGTCGGGAAATTTCAACTGCTTACCCAAGCTAAAGGTAATACCGTTTAGCCTAATTTTTTGTTGGTTAATATCGCCGTTAGGCCTACCATTGCTTTGTAACGATGTAAAGGCACTTATGCCAAAGTAAACAGGTTTTTTACCTCCAAACCAAGGCTCCGAAAACGAAAAACTGTACGATTGGTAAAATTTACCATTGGTTTGCCCTCTGATGCTTAGTTTTTGGCCATCGCCTTTTGGTAATGGTTTATAGGCTTTTAGGTTAAAAATATTTTTGGCCGAAAAGTTATTAAACGTTAGGCCTAGTGTACCTACAATACGGCCACCACCAAATCCTCCCGATAGTTCTACTTGGTCGGATGGTTTTTCAACTACGGTGTATTGTATATCTACGGTACCATCGGCGGGGTTGGGTATGGGTTTCATATCCAGTTTTTGCTCATCAAAATTACCCAATTGTACAATTTGCCTTTGCGAGCGTATAAGGGCTTCTTTAGAAAATTTTTGCCCAGGTTTGGTGCGTATTTCGCGTAGTATTACTTTATCGTTGGTAAGTTCGTTGCCTTTTAATATTATTTTGTTTATGGTGTATTGTGGCCCTTCGGATAGGCGTATTTCTATATCAATGGTATCTTTGTATATACGGGTTTGTATAGGGTCGATATTAAAGGTAAGGTAGCCATCATTTAAGTATAAGGATGAAATATCATCGTTAGATGGGCTACTACGCAGGCGTTTTTCTAGTTTTTCTTCGCTAAATACTTCGCCTTTTTCTATACGCAATATTTGTTTTAATACATCGCTGCTGTATTTGGCATTGCCTGCAAAGGTTAAGTTTCCGAAATAATAAATAGGTCCTTCGTGTATTTTAAGGTCGATGTTTACGGTATTTTTATCGTAACGATATACAGAATCTGATAAAATTTCGGCTTCACGGTAGCCTTTGGCTCGCATTTTTGCTACCATTGTTTGTTTGTCTTCTTCGTATTTTTCTTTCAAAAATTTACCCGAGCCAAATACTTTATAAAAAGCTTTTTCTTTAGTTTTTTTAAGAAACTTTTTTAGCCTCGCATCTTTAAATACGGTGTTGCCTTCTATGTTTATGGCATGTACTTTAACTTTTCGTCTTTTATTTACGTTTATAGCCACTATGCGGCTATTTACGTCCGATGTATCGTTGCTTAGCGCAATATCTACCGAAGTGTTTAAATATCCTTTATCAATAAAATGTTTTTTTATTACGTTATTGATGGTGTTGTTAAGATTTTCGCTTACAATTTTCCCTTTTTGATTGTTTAGTTTTTCTCGAATATCGGTGGTTTCGCTTTTGCTAAGGCCTTTAATATCTATACGGCCTACACGTGGTTTTTCGTTTAGGTTTAAATCAAAATAAATGGTATCTTGTTTTATACTGGCAATGGCTAGTTCTACATCGTCGAATAAGCCTTGTGTCCAAAGATTTTTTACGGCATTGGAGGTGGCATCGCCTGGTACGGTAATGGTTTCGCCTACGGTAAGTTTTGATAAAGTAACCAGTACCGATTTATCTAAAAAAACCACTCCATTTACATTTACCCCTCCAATTACATATTGTTTTGGATTTAGATATGCCGAGCTATCGGTAGCACTTTGGGTAGTGTTTCTTGGTCGTAAAGATGGTGTTTGAGAAAAACCCGCTATCGCAAAACCAAGTAAAACTAGTGTAATAAAGTATTTGTTCATCTATTGTATGTAGGGGGCTAATTTAGCGGTAAACTTTGTTAATTTTTGTTAATTAAAAATTTAGGTGAGTTGCTCGCTAGTAAGTCCAAATCTGCGTTCGCGTTTTTGAAAATTATAAATGGCTTCAAATAAATCGTTTCGCCTAAAATCGGGCCAAAGTTTATTGGTAAAATATAGTTCGGCGTAGGCTATTTCCCATAGTAAATAATTGCTTACTCTATGTTCGCCACTGGTGCGTATTAGCAGTTCGGGGTCGGGCAGGTTATGGGTATTAAGGTGTTTACTAAATAGGTTTTCGTCAATTTCATCAGGTTGCAATTGGCCAGCTTGCACTTTTTTGGCAATGGTTTTGGTGGCTTGTGTAATATCCCATCGGGCACTGTAACTTAAAGCCAATGTTAATGTAAGGCGATAATTATGGGCTGTTTTATTAATGGCTTCGTTTAACTCACGTTTACAGTTTGCTGGTAATGCGTTGGTGTTTCCTATAACGTTTAGCCTTACATTGTTATCTATTAATGTTTGGGTTTCTTTGTGTATGGTTGATATTAATATCTCCATAATGGCGGCTACTTCTAGCTTTGGGCGGTTCCAGTTTTCGGTTGAGAAAGCGTATAGTGTAACATATTGGATACCTATTTCGGTAGCTCCTTCTATTACATCTTTTACCGATATTATCCCGTTTTTGTGGCCAAATACACGAAGTTTACCTTTTTCTTTTGCCCATCGGCCGTTACCGTCCATTACAATTGCAATGTGCTTGGGTAGTTTTGATAGGTTTATCTGATCCTTATAATCCATTAATTAATAAAAAAATGCTTTAAAACGAATAACATTTTTGGCTCACAAAGGTATAAGATAAGGTTATACCACCAAATAGATAGGTGTCGTTTTTTCTAAAATCGCCTCTTTGGGTTTCGGGGCCTGCTGTTGTATTTATCGATCTGTCGGATAAAGCCACCCTTAATGCTGTAAAATTGGCATCGGTGGAGGTAAGTTGGCTGGCTTTGGGGTAATAGCCACTTACATCATCTATATAATCGGTAAATGCCTTGCGGTAGCCAAATTCGCCAATAATATTTAAGTTTCGGCTTAGGTTACATTTTATACCTATGCCAAAAGGGATGGCTAATGCCGTAGTTCGGTAGTTGCTTGCTTGGCCTTCGGTACGGTAATTTTTTAGTTCGTAGGTAGTGTTGTTAAAATTTACTTTGGGGTTAAAGTTAAAGCCCGATATGCCTGTAAACAAAAATGGGGTGATTCTTTTTTTACCAAAAAGCCGTCCATAATCAAAAAAATTAAATTCTACTTGTAAGCTGGCTTCGGTAATTGGGCTGTAAAAGCTAAGGTTGCGTTCTTTTTCTTGCGGGTTTGTTGATTTTGACATATCGGCTTCTATTTGGCCTTGTAATACCGAAAGTTTAACCGACCAATATCCATCGATATTGTTTTTTATCATCCCACCAAAAGCAATATGAGGGCTAAGTTTTTTATAATTGCTTTGGTTAAGGTCGCCTATGTAGCCCATACTGCCTCCTGTGATGCCTATTTCCCATGTTTGGGCTTCGCTACTAAAACAAATTAGGCTATAAAATAAGGTGATAATTATAAGTTTCGATTTCATTAATTTTTAATAGTTTCGGGTATCAATGCCCCAAAGTAGTTTGTTTCTTAACGTAGATAGGTAGCTTTCATTGTTTAGCCTGATAAGATTGATGTTAAACGAGGCTCGTTTTACTTGTAATTTTATGGTGCTATCTATTACTTCGGTTCGCGAATCGCAGCTTACCAAGTATTTGGCACTACGGCCTTCTATCTCAAAAGTTAAAACACTGGTATCGCTTAGTACCACAGGGCGTACATTTAGGTTGTGGGGCGATATAGGGGTGATAACAAAGTTGCCCGACCGTGGGAAAACAATGGGGCCGCCACAGCTCATCGAGTAAGCGGTGGACCCTGTTGGGGTGGCTATTATTAAACCATCGGCCCAATAGGAGTTTAAAAATTCGCCATCTTGGAAACAGTGTATCAATATCATGGCCGATGTATCTCTTTTATGGATGGTAAAATCGTTTAATGCGAAATTAAAATCGCCAAAAAGTTTTTGGTTAGCACTTACTTCTAGCATGCTGCGTACATCTAGCGTAAAATGGTTGTTTATAATGCCATCAATAGCCCTTTGTATGCCTTCTTTGTTGATGCTGGCCAAAAAACCCAAGCGGCCAAAATTTATCCCAATAATGGGTATGCCTGTATCTTTTATTAGCGTTACGGTATCAAGCATGGTACCATCGCCGCCAAGGCTTACCAATACATCGATGGTGTTTTTTAAATCAACCTGTGTATTAAAGGTGTTAAACTGTGTGGGTAAAAATAATTTATCGGATATAAATTGGTAAAATTTATCATATACAAATACCTCTGCTTTGCTTTGTATTAAGCAATCAAAAACCTGTTGTACATAAGGTAAAACTGTGTTGTTAAAATCTCTGCCGTAGATGCCAATTTTCATCCTGTTATTAAAAGCTTAAGTAGTTCATTAATGATTGGTACCTATCGGTTACGTTATTGTATTTATCTTGATGGTTAAAAATTGCTTTTACATCAATTTTATAGCGGGTAAATGCCACTAAAATTTGGCTAATATCGGTTTTGTTTACTTTTATGGTAAGCTCGGTTTGGGTTGATTGTGGTATATGGCGGGTGTAGGTGCTTAAAATTTGGGTGTCTTGGGCTTCGATAATGTGGGCTATAAATGCCAACGAATTATCGTGTGGGCCTAGTTCTAATACAATTATTGCGCCTGCTTGGCTTGATGATTGTAGGCTTGCCATGTTTTCGACCAAGGTATTTAGGGTAATTAAGCCTTGGTATTTTTTGCTATCGTCCAGTACGGGTACGATAGATAAATTTTGTTCGTACACGGTTCTAATTACATCATAAATATGTTGTTGCTGGTACACAAAATTGGCGTAGCTGGATAATGCGATTGTGTGTAATGTATCTTGGGGTTTTGCTTCAATCAAATCGTCATCGGAAACGAGGCCTAAAAAAGTTAAATCGGGGCTTACTACGGGTAAGTGATTGATTTTAAAATCTAGCATAAGCGAACTTGCCCAAGCAACGGTATCGCTGGGTTTTAAGGGTGTTATAATATTCGCTATAAGGTCTAAGGCAATCATTACAATTATAATCTGTCCAAAAACTTGCGTAGTATTTTATTAAACTCATCGGGATGTTCCATCATGGGTGCATGGCCACAGTGGTTAATCCAAGCTAATTCGGCATCGGGTAATAACGATTCAAATTCTTCGGCTACTTCGGGTGGGGTTATTTTATCGTTTTTGCCCCATATAAGCATTACGGGTATTTTTATATGGTGTAAATCTTTTGACATATTGTGCCTAATGGCCGATTTTGCCATAGCCAATATGCGTATTACTTTGTTACGGTCGTTTACGGTTTGATACACCTCATCTACCAATTCTTTGGTTGCTACTGCGGGGTTGTAAAACGTATATTCTACTTTTTCTTTTATAAAATCGTAGTTTTCTCGTTTAGGAAACGAGCCTCCAAAGGCGTTTTCGTAAAGTCCCGAGCTACCAGTTAATACCAAGCCTTTTACATACTCGGGATGCGAGGTTACATAAATTAAGCCTACATGCCCGCCTAGTGAATTACCTAAAACGGTAATTTGTGTGTATTGTTTAAACTTTACAAATTTATGTACAAATTTTGCCAAGCTTTTTACACCTGTTGTTAAAAGGGGTAAATCGTAAATAGGTAGCATGGGTATAACTACGGTATAGTTGCCTTTAAATTCATCTATTACTTTTTCCCAATTGCTTAATGTACCCATTAAACCGTGGAGCAATAATAAAACTGGCCCTTCGCCTACCTCAATGTATCTAAAACCGTTTTCTTCTTTAATTGCCAATTCCATATAGTAATAAATCGCAAATTATGCTTTTTATGGTGAATTATATATTATGAGTGCAAAGTTATTGTAAAAATTTATTCTTTATTAAAAAACGTTTTAGTAAAGAAATTAAATATGGCTTAGGCCAACAAGGTTTTTATAGCTTCGGATATTGCTTTGCCATCGGCCTTGCCTGCCATTTGTTTATTTGCTTCGGCCATTACTTTGCCCATTTCTTTTATCGATGTGATGTTTAAATTTTTTATGATGCTAGCTACCGCAAGGGTGATTTCTTGGGCTGATAGTTGCTGGGGTAAATATTGTTCTATTACCTCGGCTTCGTCTATTTCTATTTGGTAAAGGTCGGGCCGATTTTGGGTTTGATAAATTTCGGCCGATTCTTTTCTTTGTTTTATCAATTTTTGTAAAACCTTAATTTCGGTTTCGCCCGATAAAATATCGGTGGCTCCTTTTTCGGTTTTTGCAATTAAAAGAGCCGATTTTATAGCTCTTAATGCCCTTAAAGCTACCTCTTGCTTACCTAGCATGGCGGTTTTTATGGCTGTATTTATAGTGATTTCTAATGACATGGTACGTGTTTGAAATAATATTTTGGCTAAAATTAAGAATTTTTATTCCAATAAGTAGCCGAAGCTTGTGCCAAAGGCATAATTACAATATCATTTATGTTTACATGAGCAGGGGTATTACAGGTAAACCATATCGTTTCGGCAATATCTTCGGGCTTTAAAGCATCGTAGCCTGCATATACTTTTTTGGCTTTTTGTTTATCGCCCAAAAATCTGATTTCCGAAAACTCGGTTTCTACCGTCCTTAGGTGAAGTGTTTAAATTTAGTATTTTGTTTTTTATCCGTGGTTGGTGTGCCGCAAAACACAAGACTGGAGTATTAAAAAAAAGTTTTTTTAATACTCCAGCGGTACAATAGGTTCTTTTTTGTTGGTGCTCATAATCATCATGGTTTGAAACGTTTTTACTACCCGTATTTTGCTTATTTTTTGCATAATCAGCTGTTCGTATGTTTTAATATCTTTAACATAAGCTTTTAATACAAAGTCGCATTGGCCTGTTACGTGGTGGCACTCGGTTATTTCTTTTATTGCCTGTATTTCTTCCAAAAAAACTTGTATGGTATCGTTTTGATGAAAATCTAACGATACCTGTATAAACGTTTTTATGCCCAAGCCCAGTTTTTCTTCATCAACCAAGGCATGGTAACTTTTAATATAGCCCAATTGCTCTAGCTTGCGTACCCGCTCTAGCGTAGGTGCTGGCGATAAGCCTATATTTTGCGATAACTGAAGATTGGTTATTCTTCCGTTTTCTTGCATTATTTTTAAAATATTGAGGTCTATTTTATCAATTTCCATGGCTGTAATAATTAGTCAAATTTAACTTTTAAACGCAAAAACCAAATTATATTTTATAAAAAGGGTAAAAATATTTTAAATGTTTTTAATAATTTATTTTTTAGGCTAACCTAAAAAAATTATTAGCTTTGTGTATATTTTATTATTGTATGATAACAACATCTTTTACAGAAGAAAACTACCTAAAAGCTATTTTTCATTTAAGCCCGCAAGAAGCCGAAGCTGTAAGTACCAATGCTATTGCCGAGGCTTTGCAAACCAAAGCGGCATCAGTAACCGATATGCTTAAAAAACTAGCCGATAAAAACCTGATAAACTATGTAAAATACCAAGGCGTTACCCTTACCCATAATGGTAGGCAAGCCGCCATTGGCATTATCCGAAAACACCGCTTATGGGAGGTTTTTTTGGTTGATAAATTAAATTTTAAGTGGGATGAGGTACATGAGCTAGCCGAAGATTTGGAGCATATTAACTCTGCCAAACTTATCGATAGCTTAGAAGCGTTTTTAGGTTTCCCAAAGGTAGATCCGCATGGCGACCCTATCCCCGATAAAAATGGGGTATTAAAAGAGCCCATCTTGGTACCTGTTTCTAAAATGAACATCAACCAAACGGGTATAATTAGCGGGGTAAAAGAGCATTCTACTTTGTTTTTAAACTATTTAGAAAAAACAGGTTTGGTATTGGGCAAGCGGGTAAAAGTGCAAGATTTGATTGAATTTGATGGTTCGGTAATTATAGCACTTGATAAACAGGTATTAACCATAAGCCGCGATGTGGCAAAAAACATATTGATAGCGGTATAATGGATAAGCAAAATAATTCGTTAAGCGAGGTACACGCATCGGTATTAACCGACCAAAAAAAAGGCTGGAAAAAAATATTTGCCTTTTTAGGGCCAGCCTACTTGGTAAGTGTAGGCTATATGGACCCAGGTAATTGGGCTACTGATATTGCGGGAGGCTCGCAGTTTGGTTATAAATTAATTTGGGTATTGTTGCTATCTAACCTTATAGCCTTATTGCTACAATCACTTAGTGCAAGGCTGGGCATAGTACGTGGGCTCGATTTGGCACAAGCATCTAAAAATGCCTATCCTAATTGGGTAAATTTACCTTTGTATGCTTTGGCGCAAATTGCCATTATAGCCTGCGATTTGGCCGAAATTATAGGCATGGCCATAGGCTTACAGTTACTGTTTGGTTTGCCCCTTATTTGGGGGATTTTAATTACCGTATTTGATACCTTGTTACTGCTTTTTTTGCTTAAAAGAGGCATGCGCACCATGGAGCGTTTTATCGTATCAATGGTATTTATTATTGGACTGGCATTTTTAACCGAAATGCTTATTGTGCAACCTGCTTATAGTGATGTTATTAAAGGTTTTTTACCTACTAGCCTTAACGGCAATGCCCTGTATATTGCTATTGGCATTATTGGTGCTACGGTAATGCCGCATAATTTATACTTACACTCGTCATTAGTGCAAACCCGTAAAATAAACCGTAGCCCGCAAGGCATAAAACAAGCCCTTAAATTTAATTTTATTGATA
>JAAFJW010000080.1 GCA_013298995.1 Sphingobacteriales bacterium
GTTTTAAAATTATAACTTTGAAACATTTAATACAATAATAGCACAATTATAATTCCAAACTAATATATGAGTAAAGGTTTAACAAGCAGAACAGAAGATTATTCGCAATGGTATAACGAATTGGTATCAAAAGCCGACCTTGCCGAGCATTCATCAGTAAAAGGGTGTATGGTTATAAAACCCTATGGCTATGCAATATGGGAAAAAATGCAGGCCGTTTTAGACCAAAAATTTAAAGATACCGGACACAGCAATGCTTATTTCCCTTTGTTCATTCCAAAGTCATTTTTTTCTAAAGAAGCCAGCCATGTGGATGGTTTTGCAACCGAATGTGCCGTGGTAACGCATTACCGCCTAAAAAACGATGGCAACGGAAACATTATTGTAGATGAAACCGCCAAGCTGGAGGAAGAATTGATTGTTCGCCCCACATCAGAAACCATTATTTGGAATACCTATAAAGGCTGGATACAATCGTACCGAGATTTACCTATTTTGGTGAACCAATGGGCCAATGTGGTGCGCTGGGAAATGCGTACCCGTTTGTTTTTACGCACTACCGAGTTTTTGTGGCAAGAGGGGCATACCGCACATGCCACACAGGCCGAAGCCATTGCCGAAACCGAACAAATGCTAAACGTATATGCCGATTTTGCCGAAAACTGGATGGCTGTACCCGTGTTGCGTGGTAAAAAAACCGCCAACGAACGCTTTGCTGGCGCACTAGATACCTATTGCATTGAGGCTTTGATGCAGGATGGTAAAGCGTTACAAGCAGGAACTTCACACTTTTTAGGTCAAAATTTTGCCAAAGCTTTTGATGTAAAATTTACCAACCGAGAAGGGAAAATAGAACATGTGTGGGCATCATCTTGGGGCGTTAGCACCCGCTTAATTGGTGCTTTAATTATGGCTCATTCCGATGATTTTGGCTTAGTACTCCCACCCAAAATGGCACCCATACAAGTAGTTATTGTACCTATTTATAAAGGTGAAGAAGAACTTGAAAAAATTTCGGCTACGGCCCAGCAAATTATGAGCGATTTAAAAGCTAAAGGAATTTCGGTAAAATACGATAACCGCGATACCCAACGCCCAGGCTTTAAATTTGCCGAGTACGAAATGAAAGGTGTACCGCTACGCATTGCCATTGGTGGCCGAGATTTGGAAAACAATACCGTAGAACTTGCCCGCCGAGATACCCGCAGCAAAGAAACTGTAAGCAACCAAGGATTAGCCCATTTAATAGAAAACCTGCTAACAGAAATACAACAAAACATTTTTGATAAAGCCCTACTTAACCGAGCCGAAAAAAGTACCCGAGTAGATACTTACGAAGACTTTAAAAAAGTATTAGACAGTAAAGCTGGTTTTGTATATGCCCATTGGGATGGTACCCCCGAAACCGAAACAAAAATTAAGGAAGAAACAAAGGCTACTATACGCTGTATTCCATTAGATAACCCATTAGAAAACGGATTTTGTATTTACACAGGCAAACCAAGTACACAAAGAGTTGTATTTGCAAGGGCGTATTAGATTTTTGATTGGGGATTTGGGATTTTTGATTTGGGATGTACAAAAAAATTACAGCCGCACCCGTTGCAGCAAATCGGTAATAGCCATCCGTTTTTTACCTTCTAATTGTACGTCTGTTACCAAAATATACCCATCGGTGGTAGCAAATTTCAGGTACGTTTTACTGGCTAGTTTTTAAGACGATTATTTGATTTATCGATTAATTGATAAGCAAAATTTTATATTTTAACCTGAGTTCGATTAATCGATACTGTTTTTGTAATAATTAGGGCGTTACCTGCCTGCGCAGGCAGGTCGCTAACGCTCTAAAATCGCAAATAATATTGATTTACAGTACATTATACTATAATTTAATCATCAAACTCGGGTTTCTACTACCAAACACAATTGTTTTTTTAGTAAAAAGCGAATTTTTAAATCCAATATTTATTTTTTAAAGGTTAACTTTAATGCTTTGTTTATTCAATCATTTGATTAAATTTCGACAATTAAATAACACTAAATTATTGCCCACAAATTATGGAAAACGTATACAAAGATATACACGTATTTATTGTAGAAGATGATGTTTATATGCAAAACCTACTTAGTATTCATTTATCGTCTCAATACACAGTATCAATTTTTAGTGATGGTTTAGAAGCACTTACAAGCATACAACTTGGCAACGTACCTGATTTAATACTAAGCGATTTAAACACTCCAGAAATTGGAGGCCTTGAGTTAATTAAACAAATAAAAGCAAGTGGTTTTTTTAGTTTTATTCCAATACTTATACTTTCGGGCGAAGAAAACTCTGATACAAGAATACAATGTTTAAATGCGGGTGCCGATGATTTTATTGTAAAACCCTTTAACCCTCAAGAGCTTGACGCAAGATTGAAGATAGTTTTAAAACGATTAGGTAAAATAATTTAATGTGTTTGTAAATTATGGAAACAAACAATGCCAATACAAACAAAACAATTGCGTTAATTAATGCAAATAGCCAAATTTTAAATTTTTTTACGAGTTTTAAAACCGATGGTTTTGAAATTGTTTCGTTTAAAAACGGATTTGAAATGCATGCTTACTGGGTAAAAGGCACTACACCTATTGATGCCGTTATTTGCGTAGGTGAAATTATGTCTCCAATGGGTATTGCACTTTACCAAACATTATTACAAAATAAGTTTTTAAATGTGCCATTTATTTTAATTTGTAATTACGTTAACGATAACCTTAGGTTAATATGCTTAAAAGCAGGTATAGCCGATGTTTATACTAAGCTGCCCGATAAAAGCGAAGATTTATTTTCGAGAGTAAATTTTTTGGTGCAAAACTGGCAAAAAATCAATAACAATAGCCGTGTAACCGCTAAGTATTCAAAATATAAAGTACCGTTAGTTAAACGAGCATTTGATGTGTTTTTTAGCTCAATTGGTTTATTTGCACTATCGCCATTATTTTTATTAGTAATTATAGCACTTAAATTAGAATCTAGTGGACCAGCATTTTATTTCTCGCTTAGGGCGGGTACTGGTTATAAGGTATTTAAGTTTTTTAAATTTAGATCAATGTTTGTAAACGCAGATCAAAAACTTAAAGATTTAAAACACTTAAATCAATACAATGTTAACTCCGATTTAGAAAAAAAAGCCACTACACCTATTGGTTTATGTACAACATGTACCAATGCGGGCACCCGTTGCCAATATCCAATATATGCAGATAAAATAGAATGGTGCGAAAGAAACTATCTTGATTTTAAGCAATCGTCGGCAAAATCGGCATTTGTAAAAATTAAAAACGACCCTAGGGTAACAAAGGTGGGTAATTTTATAAGAAATACAAGTATTGATGAACTGCCGCAACTTTGGAATGTTTTAATTGGCGATATGAGCATTGTAGGCAACAGGCCATTGCCACTGTACGAAGCCGAAAAACTTACATCTGATAAATACGCATTACGATTTTTAGCACCAGCGGGTATTACAGGCCTATGGCAGGTAGAAAAAAGAGGGAAAGGTGAAATGTCGGAGGAAGAAAGATTGTTGTTAGATAACCAATACGCTAAAAATCATAGCTTTGCTAATGATATAAAACTAATATTAAAAACTATACCAGCCTTGTTTCAAAAAGAAAATGTTTAAAATAAAATGCAATTAAAATTTTATATATTAATTATATTGTTGTTTTTAACCCAATTATTAAACGCACAATCAAAAGCTGATAATAATTTAATGTTTGTATTGGACGAAAAAATTGACCTACAAAGTCAGATTTTACCGTTAGATAGCATTATAGAAATTGCAATTAAAAATTCACCTATCGTTAAGTTTCAGAGCGATTTAATAGATGCAGCAAAACACCAAGTAGATTTTTCTAAACGGGTTTGGACAAATAATATTGTTGGCTTTGTAGGCTACTCGGCTGGTAATCAAACCTTAATTTCGGGAAGTAATCAAAATACTGGTACATTAGATGCAACCAATATAACAAATGGCTACCGAATGGGTATTCAGCTAAATTTACCTTTGTATGAATTTGTAGGTCGAAAATCAAGAGTTAATCTATACAAATCGCAACTAAACTCAACAATAAGCAAAAAAGAAGAAGCTATTCAAGAGCTCAAAAAAGAAGTTATACAAACTTATTATAGTATGCTGTATTATAATAACTTGGTAAATATACGTAGCGATTCAAAACAAACAACAATTAACCAATATTTAATTGCACAAAAGCAATTTAAAGATGGTTTGATTGATGTTACCGAACTATCGCGACTAAAAACAATAGAGGTAAACTCGAAAGCTGATTTTGAAGAAGCAAAAAGACAGTTTTCTACGCTTTATTTTTTGTTAGAAAACCTTGTAGGTGTACCCATGAAACAATTAATATTAAGAAAATGAATTTAATACATTATTTTAAATTATTGTGGAGAAATATTATTTGGATAGTTATTGTACCTATTGCAACCGCAACTACCGTTTATTTACTTACAAAAAAAGAAAAAAAAGAATATTCAAGTACAACAACATTATATACAGGGGTTGCTAGCGGATACTCTATTGCCAGTACCGAAGACCAACGTATTGATTATTTTGCTGTAAACAATGCATTTGATAACTTATTAGCATCGGCAAAATCTAGAGAAACAATTGAAGAGGTTTCGTTACGCTTACTAGCCGAACATTTGACACTACAAAAACCCGATTCGCATATTTTAGGTCAAGAAGGATTTGAAAACTTACAACAACTAGCCAGCAAAGAGTTGCTACAAAAAACAGCAGCGTTAAAAACCAGTGGAAAGGTGTTTAAGTATATATTGGAGGTGTATAAATCTAAAGCCAATAATATTATCGAAAAAATAGTAAACAAGTCGGGTACTTTTTACAACATTAACGAACTAAAATCAAACTTAATAGTTACTCGCATTAATGCCAGCGATATTATACAGGTAGTGTACACCTGCCACGACCCTGCCGTGTGTATGCGCACCTTACAGCTACACAGCGAAATTTTTAATGCCAACTATAAACGAATAAAATCAAACCAAACATTTAGTGCTGTACGTTATTTTGAAGCTAAACTTGAAGAGGTAAAAAACAAATTAAGAAGATCGGAAGACGAATTAAAAAAGTTTGGTAAAGAAAATCAAATTATAAATTATTACGAGCAAACTAGGTACATAGCTGAGGCTAAAGAGGGGTTAAATAAAGATATTTACGACTTAAAAGTTAATCAAAGTGCAAGTAAGGATGCTTTAAAATTAATTGAAAAAAAACTTAATGATAGAGAAAGGCAAATTACCAATAGCTTAGATATTATAAAATTAAGACAAAATATAGGGCTATTAAGTGCACAAATAGAAAAAGTGAAAGTGTATGGCAACTCAAATAAAGCCGCTGACTTACTTTCTAAAGTAAAAAAAACCGAAGATTCGTTACGTAATGAAACCAACCAATACATTAATTTAAACTATACATTAGAAACAGTGCCACGTGGCAACCTTATACAAGAGTGGGTAAATAATGCCATTGCTTATGATAAGGCAACTGCTGGACTTGTGGTTTTAAAAAAACAAGAACAAAACTATTTAGACGAAATTAGTGAATTTGCCCCGCTAGGTTCAACCCTTAAAAGATTAGATAGGCAAATAGATATTAACGAAAAAGAATTTTTATCGATACTACATGGCCTAAACCTAGCAAGATTAAGGCAAAGTAATATTTCATTAAACTCAAACATTGTTGTACAAGACAAACCCTTTTTACCGCTAGAGGCACAAGCATCAACCAGAAAAATGCTAATAATTGTGTCGTTTTTGGTGTCGTTTTTACTAGTTGTAGCCTTTATAATTGCCAAAGAATTGCTAGATACCTCGATAAAAACTCCCGAAAATGCAATAAAAACTATAGGTTTACCTTTGGCAGGAGCATCTCTTTACCATGCAAATTCACAAGAAACTGGCTATAAAAAAACTTTGGTAGAAATATTAACCGAACAATTAATTAATACCATAATGCCCTATATTTCGGCATCAGCGTTGGAGAAAAAAAGATTACAAATAGGATTTATAACTACCCAAAACCAAGTATTTAACGTTGCCGATGTTGTTATTTTAAATAAGGGTTTACAAGCACTATACCCCAAGTTAATTTGGGTTATACCCCACGCTTACCAAAATACGTTTAATGGCGATACAGGTATTGATTTTTTAGTTTACACACCCAACATAGAACAATTAAATTTTAAAACTACTGACGAGCTGGCTAACAGGAAATTAGATACCTATGATTTGATTTTATACATCACTCCAAATCTATCAGAAAACGGTTTGCCTTTAGATATTATAAAAGCATCAAACATTAATTTATTAGCAGTAAGTGCCCGCACCACTTGGCGAAAAATAGACAAAGAAATTATTTTACGTATAAATAAATTTAATGCTACAATACCAACATATACTTGGCTAATAAACACCAACGAAAGTGATTTAGAAACCCTTATTGGCGAAATACCTAAAAAAAGAACCTGGATTAGAAAAAAATTAAGAAAATTGTTAACCCTAAATTTACGATAGCTTGAACAAGCCCAACACTACACAGCATATAATATGTTTTGCACTGCCCGCTTGGCATGCCGATTATTTACGGTCAACAGTTGAGTTAATGAAATGTGCCGCAAATGATAATTTAGTAATTTATGTAGATTATGCCTATACATTTGGTGATTGCCTGAAAGCAGTGTTAGGAAAAAAGAAAATAGATTGGAAACGGATTTTGGGCTTCAAAAATAGGCTTCAAAAAATCAGTGGAAACACAAACCAAGGGCTTTATGTTTTATCGCTTCCACCTATATTTCCATCATTTGCCTTAAATAATTATAAATTATTTAAACTGGCCAATAAATTTAATGCCTTTTTAACAGGCTACTATATTAACCAGGCAGCAAAAAAACTTAAAATGAAGCAAATTATAAGTTTTAATGCTTTTCAGCCATTTTTAGGATTGTACTGGAAAATACATAATGTAACTTTTAAAATATATTATTGTTACGATGATTTTACAAATGTACCTTATTTTAAAGATTTTGCCGCTATAGATGAAAAGGCATACATTGCTAAAGTAGATTTACTAATTGTAACATCAACCGAATTGCAAAAAACAAAAACACAAGCCAATATACCTACCGAAATAGTGCATAATGGAGTGCACTTTAATGCCTTTAACAAATATTTTGCAACCAAACAAAACCCAATAAACACGCCAATTACAATTGGTTATACAGGGAGTATTGATAACCGAATAGATATAAACCTGCTGGAAACTGTAGTGAAAGATATGCCACATTTGAATTTTTTATTTATTGGTAAAGTTTTTGATCCTCAAGTTTTTAGCCGTTTATCGCAATATAAAAATGTTACTTTTTTGCCTCCAGTAGCCCCAGAGTGTATTCCCCAACTGCAAAGCAAAATTAATGTAGGCATTATTCCTTATGTATTAAACTCGCTTACTAAAGCTATTTACCCTTTAAAAGCAAACGAATATTTAGCAATGGGCTTACCGGTTGTAATAACGCCGTTTGCAAGTTTAGGTTTGGCCGATGAAGTGGTTTATACCGCTGCAAATAGTGCCGATTTTAAATCCTGCCTAACATTAGCAATACAACCACAAAGCGAAGAAATAACAAATAAAAGGTTAGAAATTGCAAAAAACGCCGATTGGCAACAACGAACCAACCAGCTTATGGCTTTTATACTAAAGCACAAACCAACTAATGCGCAATAATCGTTTTCATTGCTACATGCTTTATAGTTATTAATTGAATTCATTTTCAAAATCGGTAATAACTTTAGATAAAGTATTATTAAAATTGCTTATCAGCGGAGCTAAATCGTTGGCTTTGTCGTTATCTGCGGCTAGCAACTCTATTTGTTTTATAACATTTGCTAATGATGTAATACCCATGCTTTCTAAACTTGGTTTTATTTTATGGGCTAAACCTTTAATTGCTAAATAGTTTTTTTCGGCAATAAATTTATCTAATTCTTGTATGGTGGTTTTAGATTGATCACAAAATAAATCGACCATTTTTTTTATAAAACCTTTATCGTTTCGGCAAATTAAATTTAGCTGAGTTAAGTCGTACAAATTTTGTCTATTTTCATCTGATTGGGTATTAAAATTGATTTCACTAGCGGTTTTGTTAATATCAAAATCTTCGTTTTTTTTATTTAATTGTTTAATAATTGTTTTAATAAATTCGTCTTCGTTATATGGTTTAGGTATAAAATCATCCATTCCAGCTTTCATACATTTCTCCATTTCCCCTTTAAGGGCATTGGCGGTAAGTGCTATTATTGGTACATTTATTTTTAGTGTTTCTTTTATGTATTTTGTTGCTTCAAAGCCATTAAGAACAGGCATTTGTATATCCATTAACACTAAATCAATTGGGGTAGTGTTTACAATATCTATTGCCTCTTGCCCTGTTGCTGCTTCTAAAGTAATTACATCATAATTTTGCAACAAAACACAAGCAACAATTCTGTTCATTTCATTATCGTCGGTTACTAAAATAGTTTTTCCTACAAGGTCTTCAGTAGAAACCTGTAAAGTATCTTTTGTTGGCAAATCGGCTTCGGTACCTTTTGCAAAAGGTAGCGAAAACGTTATTTGGGTACCTACTCCTTTTTGGCTTTTAACATTTACTTGCCCCCCCATAAGTTTTACTAATTGGTTGCAAATGTTTAGGCCTAAGCCAGTACCATTGTGTTTGCGACTCCCCGATTCGTATTCTTGACTAAATTTTGTAAACAACCTTTTTTCAATGAAATCGCTATCCATACCAGCACCAGTATCGGTTATTATAACTTCTAATGTTTGTGAAGCATCGTTGTTTTGTAACAAACCGCATTCTATTTTTATGAATCCTTTGTCTGTAAATTTTATTGAGTTACTTATTAGGTTTAATAAAATTTGATTGATACGGTAGGGGTCGCCAATTAAAATAGGAGCAATTTGATGATAATTTACATTGCTTACCAACTCTATTCCTTTTTCTTCGGCTCGGTAAGCAAAAACCTGTATGCTTTTATTGATAATATCCTTTAATACAAAGCCTATTTTTTCAATAACTAATTGGCCTGCTTCTATTTTAGACATGTCTAAAATATCGTTTATAATAACCAATAAGTTATCAGATGCCGAAAGAATATTATCAACATAAAACTGCTGCTTATCTACAAGCATTGTGCGGTTAAGTTGCTTACTCATACCCATAATGGCATTCATAGGTGTTCTTATTTCGTGGCTCATATTGGCCAAAAAGCTTTCTTTAGATCTAGAAGATTCTAAAGCCTGTTCTTTCGCCAAAATTAACTCAGCTTCTAAATTTTTTTGTTTAGTTATGTCTAAATGGATGCCTATGGAGCCCGATAATCGTCCTTTATCGTCGTATTTTGGTGCGCCACTAATTAGCCACCATTTTAAGTTGTTGGCTTTATCTCTTATGGCAATTTCATACGCATCAGAAACGCCCGCTTCTCTTAATAAGATTTTTTCTTCTACTAATTTAATGTTATCGCCTTTTAAAATAAAATCGGTGGTTTTGGAATCAATAAGCTCATCTAAGCTGTAGCCGCTCATATCGCAAAAACTTTGGTTGGCAAAAATAATATGGTCGTCGTTATCTATTTCAATAAGACCAAGGTTCATATTGGCAATAATGTTTCTGTATTTTTCTTCCCGCATTGCTAAAGCAAGTTGAGTTTCTTTTTCTTGAGTTATATTAGTTATAATACCATTGTAAATGCGGTCTCCTTCTGGGGTTATATACCCCAATTTTGATGATAATCGTAGCCAAATTAGCGGTTTTTTTGGGGCTAAAAATCTGCCCTCAAAAAAATACGGTTGGTTATAGTTAATAGTATCATGACATATTTTTTTCTCGCGTTCTACATCTGATGGATGAATAACGCCATAAAAATCACGTAATTGTTTTTCGCTTAGGCCTATTTTTGTTTCTGATTGAGGGCTTATATAGGTAAATTCTTCTCGGCCGTCGGTATAATATTTGTAATTATATAATATACCTGGTACGTTTTCGGCTAAAGATCTAAATTGCTGCTCGCTGTTTTTAAGAGCATTTTCAATTTCTATTTTTTCGGTTATATCGGTATAACTCCAAAGATGGCCTTTGTAAACATTATCTTGAAATATAGGTATATAAGACCGTTCGTAAAATTTATTGTTAATTAGTTCTAGTATTTCGGAGGTTACTAGCACTTTTTTTTCTAGTATTTCTTGTACTCGGGCAACAAAATTATCGGGGTTTTTAAATAAAAACTTGCTTTGTGTTACCGTTTCTGAACAATCTAAGCCGTGTAAAGCCTCGGGCAATAATGGTATTTCAAAAAGGTTACAAAAATGTTTATTGGTGTATGTTATTATACGCTCTTCGTTTTCTAAAAGTATGCCTGTATGTAAATTGCTAACTAATGATGTGAAAACAAGCTCGGCATTTCGTTTTTCGCTAATTTGTTTGTTTATAAAGTTAGCTATCTGTAATAAATCGTCGGTTTCGTTTGTTTGATGGATTATGTGCGAGCCAATTGCTTGCTTAAGTTTTTCAACCGAAATTCGTTTTATTTCGTTTTCGTATTTTAGCTTATCGTTTATTTCTTTAAACTCCTCTTCGCTTATTTCAAATGCTCTATTGGCTAATTCCTTATCTTTTTCGTACGATTGGTACGAATGATTAATGGCCTCACAAAATTTTATCATATCGTTATTGTTAAATAACGATGGGGGCAAAAATTTGTTAATTTGCTTTTGTAATAATTTATGGTAATTCATAAAACGAAGTTATAGTCATGGTTTGGTTATGCAATTCGCAGTTGGTACCTTCGTTAAATGGCGATATCTCGCCGTACGAATAAAAGCCAGCAACCGTGGTTTGTGGATTAAATAGCTCTAAAGCTGCATCAATTTCTTCATCAATTCGTTTATCTAAAATTATTTTTCGGCCTACGCAACTTATCAATAACGAAAACTCTGCGGGTAATATAGCATTTTTTATACTATTTTCTGCCGCATTTGCCGATGCCATAGTAAGCTTATCAAAGTTAGCTTTCATTAACCTAACTTTGGCTCCTTCGGGTATATCGCCAGCAAAGGTCATTGTATTATTAACATCATCAATTGATAAAATGGTACGCACCAAAGGTTCGGTGTTATTGTTTAGTAAAACAGAAAGAGGATAAAGTAAGGCTGTGCCAGGTAGCCCTTCACTATCTGAACCTAAATATTTTTTATACGTTTCTAAAGCTAATTTGTTGTCGATTTCGTAAACTACGTTATTGTGCGATTTGGTAACAACCCGCTCGGGGCCAAACATATCCCACCCACCTTGCGAGCCATGAGTTACCCTAATTTTAGAGCCATAAAAACCTATTGCTACAATATTGCCTTCGCTGGGTAAACTATTTAACCCCACTTTAGTTGAAATAAAATTATTTCCATCACCAGCCAAGCCACCTGTAATAAGTTGGTTATTATTTACACTTTCGTTTAGTCCTTTTACCAGTTCGCTACCATTAACTAAGCTACCATCAGATAGTACTAAAACATAAGTTAATTCACTAGTGGGTAATTGTGCAATAAGTGCCACTGCGGCATCGTAACTGTTGGTATAATTACTAATATTTACTAATGCCGTTGCTAAGGTTGTGCTATTAAGCTCTATAGCTATTGCTATTACGGTATTATCGGTTACGGTATTATTTAAAATTTCGCCAGCCGTACTACACAGGGTTATTTGTGCATTATTAAATTTAGACTTTAAACTGTTGTACACTTCTGGTTGTGCTATCAATTCTTTAGCGCCAAAGCATAACACTAGCGATGCGTTAAAGTTATCTAAACCATTGTTATAGCCAGGGCTAGGTATCCATAGGTTATTGGTAAATTGTAAGGTTACAGTTTTCATATATTAATAATTTGGTTTAATAATTTGGTTTAACAATTTTACTATTTTTTTAACTAAAAAAAAATTGACTAATTATACTAAATAATTATATTTACAAATATAAACCACCACCATAAACTATATTATTATGAGAAAACTGTTACTGGCTTTAAC
>JAAFJW010000081.1 GCA_013298995.1 Sphingobacteriales bacterium
CTTGAATTTTAGAATCTGTTTTTTCTACCGCTCCAGTTTTGGGTACGGTTATGTTTATTAAAACGGCCAATAACATAATTGTTATAGCCAAAATCCAGCTTCCTTTTTCTAAAATATCGCCTGTACGCTGTACGCCCATAATATTGTTGGACGATGAAAAACCCGATGATAAGCCACCGCCTTTAGGATTTTGGATAAGTATAATTAATATAAGTACGATACATACGAATACGGTAAGGATGATTAAAGCGGTTGTCATTGTTGTATATGTTTAATTAACTTTAAGTTCTAAATATTTTATTTGGCTTGCAAAGTAAGTGCTTTTTTCGGGATATTTCAAACTTAATTTTTTGTAGGTTTCTAAAGCTTTTGCGTATAGCATTTGTTCTACATAAATTTTGGCCAAAGTTTCGGAAACTAACTCTCCCATATCGGCCGAACTTGCCTTGGCTTTGTTTTCGGTATCTATTTTATTGGCGGGCAATGGCTTTATTTGTGGCTCGTCGCTAATAAATTTTTCGATAATTTTATCTTCCTTGGTAATAGGCTCGGGCAATGGACTATCGTTTTTATAACTATCCAATGCGCCAAGGTGCAAAATATTTTCGGCAATTTGGTGGTTTAGCTGCGGGCTAACTTGGGCTACGGGCATCGGGCTACGGGCTTCTTCTAACCTCGGGCTGTGGGCTGTGGGCTGTGGGCTTGCGTAAGGCTGGTTGGTTTCGTAATGTTCTTTACGGGTTTTGTTTAGCCACCATAAAAAAGTGAAAGGCAAGGTATCATCATTGTAAAGGCTTGGTGCTGCAGGTCTCAGACTTTCGGGCTGCGGGCTGCGAGCCTCGGGCTGCGGGCTGCGGGCTACGGGCAATCTATCTAGTTGAGATTGCTGGTGCGAAATTGCCGAAATTGCATCTTCTTCTATTTCTTTAATAAGTACACTATCGTGATGGTCGTAGGTTTCTATTTCGGGGAACGGGCTTTCGGGCTGCGGGCTGCGGGCTACTGTTTCGGTAGTAATTTCATCGTTTACAGCAATTTGCCCAAAGCCCGTAGCCCGAAGCTCATCGCTATTTTCTTCTGTTATTTCTTCAAAAACTTCATCGTTTTCGGCAGTAATTTCATCGTTTACAGCAATTTGCCCAAAGCCCGAAACCCGTTGCTCGTTGCCCAAAGCCCGAGGCTCGCAGCCCGAAGCCCGATAGCCCGATAGCCCATCCGAAACAATAATACCGTAAAGTATCTCTCTCGAAGTGGCGTAAATGGCGGCTTTAGCTAGTTTATAATCATGTTTTTGTGTACCTAGGCTGGCTTTGGCTGCCATTGTGTGTAGTGCTTGGCAATAAGGATATTGTGTAGCTAAATCATCAAGGCTTTCCACATCTTGCTCACCAATAGAAGAAATATCCGATAAAAAATTGGAAAACTGGGTACTGGAATGTTTGGCTAAATCTATTTGCACTTTTATAAATTTTGTTGTGAATGTAATAAAAGCTTACCAATTGGCAAAAGCTCGGTTATAAATATCTTCGGCTAGTTGCTGGTTAATATCTTTTATAAGTTGTTGTTCTTTAGTAGATAAGCTACCTGTAAAATCCCGGAAACGGCTAAAACTTTGGTCGAAATTTTCATCGGGTTTTAGGGCATTATTGTATTTTACTTGTACGGTTATGGTTAAACGGGTTTGGCCGGCTATGCCTGTGCTGTTTCCTTGTAGCGATACTGGCCTAATATCGTAGCCTGTTATGCGGCCCGTAAAACTGGCTTGCCCTTCGCTACGTACAAAGCTTAAGGGTGATTGTGTGCGTATTCTATCTTTTAAAGTTTCGGTAAAGGCTTGGCTTAAAATAGGTACTACTATGGGGGCATTGTTTTCAAACAAAGACACCGAAACGGTTTTCATACCTGGCGTAATAGAGCCGCCTGTAAATGAGTAACAACTGGATAAGAGAGTTAATAGTAAGTAGATAGTGGTAAGTGGTAAGTGGTAAGTGGTAAAATCAAATTTTTGATTTTTGATTTTTGATTTTTGATTTCCAGCATATAGTTTAATTTCCATATCAATCTAAATCTAGTTCTTTAATTTTACGATAAAGGGTACGTTCGGATATACCTAACTCTTCGGATGCCGCTTTACGTTTTCCTTTGTGTTTTTTAAGTGCTTTTTTAATCATATCAGCTTCTTTTTCGATTAACGACAAAGATTCTTCTACCTCTTCCGCATCGCTATCATGTGTTAGGCTATAATCGCTGTGTGTTGGGTTGGTTATGTGACTTTGGGGTTGTTGTATGGTGATTGCGTGTTCGTTACCCATATCAATATCTCGGTAAAGCGAATTTATAATTTGAGGATTTTGGTCGGCATAATTTGTAATATCATCGCCCGATTTGATGATATCGGCTACCAAACGTTTAAGGTCGCTCATATCTTTTTTCATATCAAACAGCACTTTGTACAATATATCTCGTTCGCTAAAATCGTCTTTTGCTTGGTTAGGGTTAAGGCGCATAGGCAAATTGCCAGGGTTATCATGAGGGATATAGTTGGTTAAAGTTTCGCCAGTTATGTGTCTATCTTTTTCTAAAACGGCAATTTGCTCGGCAATATTTTTTAGCTGCCTTACATTACCGGGCCAAGCGTAATTGGTTAAAACCCTTACCGCATCTTCGGTAAGGGTAATATTGGGCGAGCGGTATTTATCCGAAAAATCGGCTACAAATTTTCTAAACAATAGGTGTATATCTTCTTTTCTATCTCGCAGGGGCGGAATTTTTAGTGGCACCGTGTTTAGTCGGTAATACAAATCTTCTCTAAACTTACCTGCCCTTACGGCCTCAAACATTTCTACATTGGTAGCGGCAACTACCCTACAATCGGTTTTTTGTACTTTTGATGAACCTACCCGTATGTATTCGCCACTTTCTAAAACCCGTAATAATCGGGCTTGTGTGCCTAGAGGCAATTCGCCTACTTCGTCTAAAAAAATAGTGCCTCCGTTTACTACTTCAAAATAGCCTTTTCGGGCTTCGTGTGCGCCTGTAAACGAGCCTTTTTCGTGGCCAAAAAGCTCCGAATCTATGGTTCCTTCGGGTATTGCACCGCAGTTTACGGCTATAAATGGGCCGTGTTTGCGGGCACTCATTTGGTGTATAATGTGCGAAAAAACTTCTTTACCCGAGCCACTTTCGCCCGTAATTAAAACCGTAATATCGGTGGGGGCAACTTGCCTAGCAATATCAATGGCTCGGTTTAGCAATGGCGAACTGCCTATAATACCAAAGCGTTGTTTTATTTCTTGTGCGGTCATTTTTTTTAAGTAAAAATTAGTCTGTATCTTGATTTTTGGATTAAATGATTTTAAAGTAAAAATTTAGTCAGTATCTTGATTTTAGGATTTAAAGATTTTTAAAGCGTTGCGAAAATCAAAAATCACACATCAAAAATCATCAATCTATTATTTCCCCAATCAGCGTTGCCGTGGTGGTTCTATCAATCAATACATTTACATAATCGCCAGGTTTAATATTTTCCTTTACAGGGAAAACCACCATCGAGTTATGTTCGCTACGGCCGCAATAATCTAGTTTCGATTTTTTGGATAAACCCTCAATTAATACCCGCTCTATTTTACCAATACGTTGTTGGGCTCTAAAAAAGCTATGCTGCTGCTGCAAATCAACAATCTGCGTTAAGCGGCTACTTTTTACAGTTTCGGGTACATCGTCGGCCAGTTTTTTGGCCGCTGGCGTTCCTGGCCTTTCGGAATACGAATACATATACGCAAAATGATATTTGGCATATTCCATCAGGCTTAAAGTGTCTAAATGGTCGTCATCCGTTTCGGTACAAAAACCAGTAATAATATCGCCCGAAATGGCGCAATCGGGCAAAATACGGTGTATGGCATCCAGCCTTTCTATATACCACTGGCGAGTATAAGTGCGGTTCATTAAATTTAAAATACGGCTATTGCCCGATTGTACGGGCAGGTGAATATGCTTGCAAATATTATCGTATTTGCCCATAGTATGCAGTACTTCGTCGGTAATATCTTTGGGGTGCGAGGTAGAAAACCTTACTCTTAACAACGGACTTACCTGCGCTACCATGGCTAGCAGTTGTGCAAAATTTATGGTTTTATTATCTTCATGGGCTGTGGCCGATTGTGGTGTAAACTTATACGAATCAACATTTTGCCCCAAAAGCGTAACCTCTTTATAACCTGCTTCAAACAAATCTTGTGCTTCTTTAACAATCGAAACAGCATCGCGGCTACGCTCTCGGCCACGGGTAAACGGCACCACGCAAAACGAACACATATTATCGCAACCCCGCATAATAGAAATAAATGCCGAAATACCATTGCTATTTAAGCGTACAGGGCTAATATCGGCGTAGGTTTCCTCACGGGATAAAAGCACATTTACGGCCTTGTTGCCTTCCCACACTTGGTTGATTAGGTTGGGCAAATCGCGGTAAGCATCGGGCCCTACTACTACATCAACCAGTTTTTCTTCTTCTAAAAATTTGGCTTTTAAACGCTCGGCCATGCAGCCCAAAACGCCAATTAATAAGCCCGGTTTCTTTTTTTTAACCGCCGAAAATTGCTTTAAACGGTTGCGTACTTTTTGCTCGGCATTTTCACGTATCGAACAGGTGTTTATAAAAATGGCATCGGCAATAGCGTAATCGGCTGTGGTTTCAAAGCCGTTATCTAGCAAAATAGAGGCTACAATTTCGCTATCCGAAAAATTCATGGCACAGCCATAACTTTCTATGTACAGTTTTTTTTGGCTTTGCGCCGATTGTGTTTTTAGCAACAAGGCCTCGCCTTGTCGGGCTTCGTCGTGTTGCTTATCTAAAATTGCGGTATCTAACATAAAAAATGTTTGGACTGCAAAGATAAATAAAAATGACACTTTGGCAGATAAATATTGTTGTATTTTTTACCGTTGATTTAAAAAAATAGCTCCAAAAATTGGTGCCAATTATAACGCCACAAAAAAAACCCAGCCTAAGCCGGGTTCTTAAAAAAAATCAATAAAAACCTAAAACGCTACCGTAGCTTGTTGCCTAATATCTCTACTCGAACTCCCTACCAAAATATCAAACTTGCCGGCATCCATTACCCATTTGGCTTGTACCTCATCGTAGTAACTAAAAGCTGTTGCATCTAAATCAAAAGTAATTTGCTGGCTTTCGCCAGGTTGTAAAAATACTTTTTTAAACGATTTTAGTTCTTTTTCGGGTCTATCAATTTTAGGGTTTTGTTCTTTTACATACAGTTGCACTACCTCGGCACCTGCCATTTTACCTGTGTTTTTAAGCGTAATGGTTGCGGTGGCATTTTTATCGGCACCAGCCAAAACCTTTAAATCGCTGTAATTAAATGTGGTGTACGATAAGCCGTGGCCAAATGCAAATTGTGGTTCCACTTTGTAAGTATCAAAATAACGGTAACCTACATAAATATCTTCGGTATAGTTTTGTACCAATTTAAAGCCTGGATAATTACCCAATTTATGCGGTGCCGAGTCTTCTAATTTTTTAGGGAAACTCATAGGCAATTTGCCTGATGGGTTTACTTTACCAAAAAGTATGTTTGCCAAGGCATTGCCGCCTTCCATACCGGGGTACCAAAACTGTAAAATAGTTTTTGCTTTAGCTACCCATTGGGTCATGTCTATTGCGCCACCACCCGTCATCACCATTATTGCATTAGATTTAACCGCCAATACTGCTTTAATAACCTCATCTTGCCCAAAAGGCATATTCATATCGGGTTTATCTGTATCCTCGGCATCATAGGCATTATCGCTCCATACTTTATAATCGTAACCATGTACCCAGCCGCCTACATATATTACAATATCGGCATTTTTGGCAACTGTAACCGCTTCGGCTATTAATTTAGCATCGGCATTAGCCCCTCTAGCTACATTATATCCTTGGGCATACACCACTTTAATTTTATCGCCAGCTATATTTTTTATTCCTTCTAAGGGAGTGATTTCGTAGGTAGCTTTTATTTGCGAGCTACCTCCACCGTAGGCATTTGGTCTAAAAGCATTAAGCCCGATAACAGCAATGGTTTTTGTTTTTTTGGCGTTTAATGGCAAAATATTGGCTTGGTTTTTTAGCAAAACTATGCCTTCTTCGGCAATTTTTAAGGCTGTTTGCTGGTGTTCTTTGGTGGCAAATGCACCTGCTTTACGGCTTTTATCTAGCATACCTGTTTTAAACATGGTGCGTAAAATGCGGCGTACTTTATCATCTATAATGCTCTCTTTTACTTTACCTTCTTTTACCAAAGTGGTTACGGTATCGCCTAGGTAAAAAGTATTGTAGCCTTTAAAGGGTTTTAAGCTAAACTCGGTACCCATTTCAATATCTAAACCATTGTAAATAGCTTCGATGGTATTGTGTGTAGCTGCCCAATCGCTTATTACAGGGCCTTTAAAACCCCATTCTCTTTTTAAAATAGTATTTAATAAATAATAATTGTGCGATGCCCACTGCCCTCTAAATTTATTGTAAGCACCCATAACCGTGTTTACACCACCTTCCATTACGGCGGCTTTAAAGCCTGGTAAATAAATTTCTCGCAAAGCCCGCTCGCTCATATTTACATCAATCGTCATGCGGTTGGTTTCTTGGTTATTGGCAGCATAATGTTTTAAACAGGCCGAAACACCTTGGTCTTGAATACCTTTAATACTACCCACTACCATTTTAGAAATCAGGTAAGGATCTTCGCTTAAATATTCGAAATTACGACCGTTTAATGGTGTTCTAATAATGTTTATACCTGGCCCCAATATCACATCTTTGCCTCGGGCATTGGCCTCGCTACCTAAAACGCTACCAAATTGGTAACCCAAAGCGGGGTTCCAAGTGGCGGCTAGGGTATTGCCTGTGGGCAGATAAGTAGCGGCATCGTTTACACCTTTTATGGGGTCCCAGCCACGGCCATGTTCAACCCTTACACCGTGTGGACCATCGCTCATTTGTAGCTCGGGCACACCCAAACGGGCTACACCACCCGATGTAAATGACGAAGTTGCATGTAGCATATTCACTTTTTCTTCGATGGTCATTTTAGCAATTAAATCGGTGATTTTTTGCTCGTTTACAGCATCTTGGGCTTTCGCCGATGCCAAACCTATACTTATAAAAAACAGTAAACTTTTAAGGTGTTTGGTATGTAGTTTCATAATTTTAAGCGTTGGTGTTTATACTATTTATTAAGCGATTTATTTTCAATGGATTGCTGTTTTTTAATGCATTAGGCAATAAATTTTCGGGAAAATCTTGAAAACAAACTGGGCGGGTAAACCTGTAAATGGCCGTAGTACCTACAGATGTGCTGCGGCTATCGGTAGTGGCGGGAAAAGGGCCACCATGTACCATGGCGTGGGTAACTTCTACCCCGGTTGGGAAACCATTAATTACCACACGGCCTGCTTTATCCTCTAAAATAGTTAACAATTCGGCATATTCGGCTAAATCATCGGCGGTGCCGTGTACAGTAGCGGTTAAGTGGCCTTCTAAATCGGTAGCTAGTTTTAATAATTCGGCTTTGTTGTTGGCTACTACGCCTACACTGCAAGGGCCAAAAACTTCTTCTACAATCAATGGATTTTGCTCAATCGATTTTACATCGGTAACAAATAAATGTGGTTTTACTTCGGTTGAGTTTGCATCGGTGGCAACTGTAACACCAGCTGCATTGCTTAAATGCGTAACGCCTTTTAGGTAATTGTTTTTGATGCCAGCGGTAAGCATTGCGCCTACGGTAATGGCGTTTAATTCGGTTTTGGTATCGTTAATAAAGTGGGTACTGCTATTATCGGCCAAAGCCACAAACATACCTGGGTTGGTACAAAACTGCCCTACACCCATGGTTATTGAACCAGCAAAAGCTTTTGCCAAGGCTGCGCCTTTTTCGGCTAAAATCCCCGGAAGGAAAAATACTGGATTTACACTACCCATTTCGGCGTAAACAGGTATAGGTTGTGGGCGAGCGGCAGCCAAATTGTATAATGCTTTACCACCTGCAAACGAGCCTGTAAAACCTACTGCTTTAATATTGGGGTGTTGCACCAATGCTGTACCTAAAGTATGACTTGCCCCTTGTAAAAGGCTAAAAGTACCTAGCGGGATATTACAAACTTCGATGGCTTTTGCAATGGCTGATGCCACCATTTCGCAAGTACCTGGGTGCGCTGGGTGCGCTTTAAAAACTACGGGGCAACCTGCTGCAAGCGCACTAGCGGTATCGCCACCAGCAACCGAAAAAGCTAAAGGAAAATTACTTGCACCAAAAACGGCTACTGGCCCTAGCGGAATTTGCATTTGGCGCAAATCTACTTTGGGTAAAGGTTGCCTATCGGGCTGGGCGGTATCAATAATGGCGTTTACCCAGCTACCTTCACGCAGCATTTTGGCAAATGCGTTTAGTTGCCCAGCGGTACGGCCACGCTCGCCTGTGAGGCGGGCAAGTGGTAAACCCGATTCGAGCATTGCCATTTCTAAAAGTGCATCGCCTAGGTTTACAATTTCTATGGCAATGGTTTCTAAAAACAGTGCCCTATCGGCATCGCTTAATTTTTTGTAAGGGGCAAATGCTGCCGTTGCGGCTTGGCAAGCGGCGTTTACTTCATCGGCGGTAGCCTCAAAAAACGGCGTTTCTAAATTGGTTTCTTGGGCAGGGTTGTATCCCACGAAAGTGGAATTACCTGTTGCAGTAAACTGGCCTGCTATTAAATGTTGTCCTGTAAGTGTCATTATTGTACGGTATTTTTTAAGGTGCCAATATGGTCAATGGTAATGGTAATTTCGTCGTTGCTTTGTAAAGTAAAATCATTGGGTGGTACCATACAAGTGCCTGTCATTAAAAAACATCCGTAAGGGAAATCGCATTCTCTAAAAAGGAAATCAACCAACTCTTGGTGTTTACGTTTCATTTGGCTAATGGCTACGCTTTCGCTGTACATAACTGCTGTGCCACGCACAATGCTGATGCTGATTTTGGTATCGGGTGCTATTGGGGTTTCGGGTACGTAAATGCAAGGGCCAAGGGCGGCACATTTTTCAAATACTTTTGCTTGTGGTAGGTATAAAGGGTTTTGCCCTTCGATGCTGCGGCTACTTACATCGTTGCCTATGGTGTAGCCTACAATTTTGGCGTTGCTGGTTATTACTAGGGTAAGCTCGGGCTCGGGCACATCCCAAGTCGAATCTTTACGGATGCGTATATGCTGGTTGGTACCTACTACACGCTGTGCGGTGGCTTTAAAAAATATTTCGGGGCGTTCGGCTTCGTACACCAAATCGTAAAAAGTGGCTCCTGCTTTTTCTTCCGATTCTTCCATACGGGCATCGCGGCTACGCAAATAGGTTACGCCTGCTGCCCATACTTCTTGGGTTTGTATTGGGGCTTGTACAGCCGATAAAAAGCTATCGTTTACTTCATCTAAACCTACAATTTCGGATTGTAAAAAGGTGTATAAATCGTCCCTATTAATATAGTTATCCCAGTTGTTTATGGTTTTAAAATAGGTTTTGCCTGCGTTATCTTGTATAATAACGCCGTTTTCTAATTTGTATAGTTTCATATTTTTTTTGCTAAAATTAAATGTTATTGATGAAAAGCATCGCCCAAAAACTGCAATACATCGGGCATGGCGGTACGCCAATAAGTCCAGTTGTGTGCGCCATTGCGTACTTTAAAACTATGTGCTACGCCTTTTGTTTTTAAGGCCGTATGTATGGCCATATTGCCGTTTATTAAAAAATCATCGTCGCCACAATCAATATACCATTTTACTTTTTTTAGGCTATCGGCTGGTGCCAGTTCAATCATTTTTAAAATGGAGTTTTGTTGGTTATTGGCATTGATGCGATTTTTTGCCTTTAAACCTGGGCCGTAAATGGGTGCGCCTAAATCGGCGTAAGCCTTATCATCTAGGTTTTCCATTTCGTTATCGGTAAATACGGCGGCACTTAAAGGTGCGGCAGCGCAAAACAAATCGGGGTGTTTTAAGGCATAATTTATGGAACCGTAGCCTCCCATTGATAGGCCTGCAAGGCCTCGGTACCTGCGGTTATTGCGTATGCGATAGGTTTTTTCTACGGCGGGCATTAGTTCTTTAAAAAAATAGTCTTCGTATTTTGTTTTGCCATCGGCACTATTAATGTAAAAGCTACGCAAGCCATCGGGCATAATAATTACCATGGGTGTGGTTTGGCCTTGGGCAATGGCTTTATCGGCATAAAAAGCTATTTCGCCAAACTGTACCCAGCCGCTATCATCATCGCCTAGGCCGTGTAAAAGGTACAAAATAGGGTAATTACGGTTGGCGGTTTTATAATCGTAAGGTAGGTAAACGCTGTATTTCATTTCTTTACCAAGGATGCTGCTTTTTATTGTAAGCCCTTCTAATACCATACCGTTTTGGGCGAAAGTGGGGATACTTAGGCACACCATAAATAAGAGGTTAAAAATTATTTTTTTCATAATTTTAATGGTGAACTAAATTTATGGCCCTATCTAAATGGGTGTAGCCGCCATCAACATAAATTAGTTGGCCTGTGGTGTGGCTGCTGCGTTGCGAAAGTAAAAAAGCTACCATGTTGGCAATTTCTTCGGCGGTGGTCATACGGTTTTCGAGCGGTATGGTTTTGTTAATTTCGGCAATTTTACCTTCGGGGTTGGGTAACGATTTTATAAAGGCATCGTACATAGGAGTATAACATTCGGCCACAATTACAGCGTTTACACGGATGCTATACTTTAACATTTCTACCGCCCACTCGCGGGTTAGGGCATTGCGACCACCATTGGCTGCTGCATAAGCCGATGTACCACCTTGGCCAGTTTCGGCAGTTTTAGATCCAATATTTACAATAGCACCTTTTGATTTTATTAAGTAAGGCAAGGCATAATGTGCCATTAAATAGTAATGCACCAAGTTTTTATGTAACGATTCCATAAATTTATCGTAACTACCATGTTCTAAATTTACGCCATCGTTTACGCCAGCGTTATTTACTAAGCCATCTATTACACCAAACTGGGCAACAATTGCGGCTACGGCTTTTTGGCATTCGTCGGGTTTTGATAGCTCGGCTGCTACTTGAAAAGCCTTGCCTCCTGTGGCTACAATTTCGTCAACCACTATTTGGTTATCAATTGCTTTACGGCCCAATATTACGGGTATTGCGCCTTCGCTGGCCAGCACCATAGCAATTCCTTTTCCAATACCCTTGGCCCCGCCTGTTACGATAATAACCTTGTTGTTTAAATCTAAATTCATTTTTTTTATGTTGTGATGTTGTAAAAGTGAATGGCATTATTGCCCCAAATCTGTTGCTGTTCGGTGGCGGATAATGTGTTGGTATAAGTTTCTAAAATATTTTTTGCTTTATCGTAATGGGCAGCAGCAGCAAGCAAGCATACTGGCCAATCGGAACCGTATAGTAAACGGCTTGCGCCAAAGGTTTCAAATGCTACATCAAGGTAAGGATAAAAATCGTCGGGTTTCCAGTTTTTCCAATCGGCTTCGGTAACCATTCCAGATAATTTACAGCTTACGTTTTCTAGTTTTGCCAACTCGGAAACATCTTTTTTCCATTGCTGGATTTCGCCCGTTTTGATATACGGTTTTGCCAAATGGTCGAGCACAAATTTTTGATTGGGGCAGGCTTTTACCAATTCAATAGCGGCAGGTAATTGATGTGGAAAAACCAAAATATCGTAAGTAAAATTGTACTTTGCTAATTGTGATACGCCATTTATAATAGCTGGCCTAGCCAAAAAATCGGCAGCCTCGGCTTGGGCAATATGCCTAAAGCCTTTTAGTTTTTTATGGTGAGATAGCTGTTGCAGTTGCTCGGTTAAATCGGCTGCGGTTAAATCAACCCAACCTACTACAGCTTTTATAAACGGATATTCATCGGCCAAAGCCAACAAAAAATTATTTTCTTCTACATTTTGTTCCACCTGTACGGCAACCGAGCCATCGATACCGTTTGCCTGTAAAATTTTTTCAAATTCTTTTGGCAAAAACGATTG
>JAAFJW010000082.1 GCA_013298995.1 Sphingobacteriales bacterium
CTCAGCAAAAAAAAATTGCCACCTTAGAATCTCAACGACAAAAAACATTGTTATGGGTTTTAGGTATTGTAATGGTTTTGTTAGCAACAATCTCTTACTTTTTATTTAACCGCTACAAAACAAAAAAACAAACCGAACTACTAAAAATAAAACTAAACGAAGCACAAAAAACCATAGAAGCCGAAAAACAAGCCGCCGAAAGCGAGCTTAAAGCCCTAAAAAGCCAAATGAACCCACACTTTATTTTTAACGCCCTTAGCAGCATACAGCATCAGTTTATGTACGGCGATAAAAATATTGCCAACGAACAAATGGGCAATTTTACCTACCTAACAAGGCAAATATTAAACGTATCGGGCCTTAAACAAATATTAATAGCTACTGAAATTGAAATTTTAACCAAATACTTAGAGCTAGAAAAAATGCGTTTCGAAACTAATTTTGAATACGAAATTACCCTTAGCGGCAACCTAGACCCTGATTACCACGAACTGCCCCCAATGTTATTACAGCCTTTATTAGAAAACAGTATAAAACACGGTTTAATGCACCTGCAAAGCCTAAAAAAACTAAGCCTAAATTTTAATCTAAACCCCACCGAAGACGTACTAATTTGTACCATTATTGATAACGGAATAGGACGGCAAAAAGCTGGCGAAATGAAAACAAAAAACCTTAGCAATCATCAATCGTATGCTAGCCAAGCCCTTGTACAGCGCTTAAATATTTGGAACAAAAATATTGAAAATCCTGTGGTTTATTCCGATGTTTTAGATAATGATGGCGCAGTGTGTGGCACACAAGTAATATTAATGGTAGAAGTACATTAAAATTGTATTAAGTAATAAAAAAATAATCCTAGTGTAAAATTAAACCCGATTTTAGGCAAATCATAAATCTAACATCCGCAATCAAAAATCTACTATATTTGTAAAAAATAGCGCAATGAGATATTTAGACCCTAAAAACGATCTTACGTTTAAAAAAGTTTTTGGCCAGCACCCACACTTGCTCAAAAGTTTTTTAAATGCCTTGTTGCCTATAAACTCGCCTATTGAAAGTCTAGAATACTTGCCCAGCGAGCTAGTTCCCGAAATTCCAGTTTTTAAAAACTCGATAGTAGATGTGCGCTGTGTTGATAAAAACGGCAGGCATTTTATTGTAGAAATGCAAATGTTATGGACAGATAGTTTTAAAAGCCGCGTTTTGTTTAACGCCTCAAAAGCATTTGTAAAACAAATAGAACGAGGCCAACAATACAAAGGCTTGCAGCCCGTATATTCGTTATGTATTATTAACGAAAACTTTGAGCCCGATTTGCCCAATTATTTGCATCATTATAAAATTGTACATCTCCAAAACTCTGATAAAATAATACCAGGTTTAGAGTTTGTGTTTATAGAATTACCCAAGTTTAAAGCCCAAAAGTTTAGGGATAAAAAATTAAACGTACTATGGTTAAGGTATTTATCCGAAATTAAAGATAGCCAAGAAACCATATCAGATGATTTTTCGGCATCGGAAGATATTACCGAAGCCACCAATTTAATTAAAGAAAGTGCGTTTACCAAAGCCCAGCTAGAAACCTACGATAGGTATTGGGATAGCATAAGTACCGAAAAAACTTTTAAAGCCGACTCGTACGATGCAGGATTAATTGAAGGTAAACAAGAGGGAATAATCGAAGGGGAAATTAAAGGCAAACTCGAAGAAAAAACTGCGGGTATCAAAAAAGCATTGTTAAGAAACCGTTTAACCATTGAAGAGATTGCCGAAGATTTTGGCGTATCGATAAAATTTGTGAACGATATTAAAGCCCAAGCGTGAATAGTAAACAAATTGTAGAACGTTACAAAACCGATAACCGCATAACAGCTTTATTACAAGCTATAAATAATAAAAAAGAGCGCATACATGTAAAAGGCTTAATAGGCAGTTTAGATGCTTTTGTGGTGGCGGCTACTTATTTTGTTAGCCACAAAAATATGGTTTTTATACTCCCCGATAGGGAAGAAGCCAACTTTTTTATGGCCGATGTAGAAAGTTTGATGGAAAAAGAAGTGTTGTTTTTTCCATCATCGTACCGTAAACCCTTTGATTTTACCCAAACCGATAGCGCAAATGTATTGCTACGGGCCGAAGTGTTAAACACACTAAGCCACTCCACAAGCTACGGAAACTTAATTGTTACCTATCCCGAAGCCCTAGCCGAAAAGGTAATAGACCGAGATTCGCTACAAAAAAACACCCTCGAAATTGCCATCAACAATAAACTAAGCATCGATTTTATTAATGAATTTTTAATCGAATATGATTTCGAGCGTTGCGATTTTGTATATCAACCAGGTCAGTTTAGCATAAGGGGTGGCATTGTAGATATTTTTTCATTCTCGAACGAATTGCCTTACCGCATCGAGTTTTTTGGCGACCATGTAGAAACTATCCGTACTTTTGAGCTCGAAACTCAACTATCAGTAGCACAGGTAAAAACAATTACCATTGTGCCCAATGTACAATCTAAATTTTTAACAAAAAACAATATTTCGTTGTTAGAATTTGTAGATAAAGATTCGGTTATATGGTTTAAAGATGTACAATTTACTTTAGATGTAATTGAGGCTGGCTACAAAAAATCATCCGAATTATGGGCAGCTTTGGCCGATGCCGATAAGCAAATAAACCCCGAATGGATAGACCCAAAATACGCCTTTAGCAACCAAAAAATGTTGGCCGATGAGCTACAAGATTTCCCGATTATAGAATTTGGCAAACAGTTTTTTTATCCCGCCAGCACCACCATAAACTTTGATGCTAGGCCACAACCCTCTTTTAACAAAGATTTTAGCTTGCTTATTCACAACCTAAAACAAAACGAGGGTTTAAAAATAGAAAATTATATACTTACCGATTCGGCCAAACAGCAAGAACGTTTATACGCTATTTTTGATGATTTAGATAAAAGCATTGCCTTTAACCCCATAAATATTTCGGTACGTGAAGGCTTTATTGATGCCCAACAAAAACTAGCCTGCTACACCGACCATCAAATTTTTGACCGTTACTATAAATACAAAAACAAGCGTGGCTACACCCGCACTCAAGCCATCACCCTAAAAGAATTAAGAGACCTAAAACCAGGCGATTACATTACCCATATAGACCACGGCGTGGGCAAATATGCAGGCCTCGAAAAAGTAGAAGTTACGGGTAAAGTGCAAGAAATGATACGTTTGGTATATGCCGATAACGATTTGCTGTACGTAAACATAAACTCGCTAAATCGCATTTCTAAATACAGCGGTAAAGATGGGCACACGCCCAAAATGAACAAATTAGGTACCGATGTGTGGGATAAACTTAAAAAAACTACAAAAAAAAAAGTTAAAGATATTGCCCGCGATTTAATAAAACTTTACGCCATACGCAAAGCACAAACAGGCATGGCTTTTGCGCCTGATACCTATTTACAAAACGAACTCGAAGCATCGTTTATTTACGAAGACACGCCCGACCAAGAAAAAGCCACCGCCGATGTAAAGCGAGACATGGAAAGCCCCAGCCCAATGGATAGGCTGGTGTGTGGCGATGTAGGCTTTGGCAAAACCGAAGTAGCCATAAGGGCAGCCTTTAAAGCCGCTACCGATGGCAAGCAAGTAGCCATTTTAGTACCTACCACTATTTTGGCAATGCAGCATTACAAAACTTTTAACGAGCGGCTTAAAGATTTCCCAGTACGCATAGATTATATTAACCGTTTTAAAACCTCAAAACAAGTAAAAGATACCTTAGAAGCACTAAAAATTGGTAAAGTTGATATTATTATTGGCACCCACAAGCTGGTAAGTAAGGATGTAAAATTTAAAGATTTAGGCCTGCTAATTATTGATGAAGAACAAAAATTTGGCGTTACTGTAAAAGAAAAACTAAAGCAATTTAGGGCAAATGTAGATACGCTTACGCTTACCGCAACGCCCATTCCTCGTACCTTGCATTTTTCGTTAATGGGTGCTCGGGATTTATCAATCATGCAAACCCCGCCACCTAATCGCCAACCTGTTTTAACCGAACTTCACGTTTTTAACGAAAAACTAATTAAAGAAGCTGTTGAATTTGAGTTAGATAGGCAAGGGCAAGTGTTTTTTGTACACAACCGTGTAGCCGACCTTATGCAACTAGGCGGCCTCATACAAAAACTAGTACCCAAAGCCCGCATTGCCATTGCACACGGCCAACTAGAGGGCGACCGACTGGAAGATATTATGCTCGATTTTATTGATGGCAAATACGATGTGCTGGTAGCCACCACCATTATCGAAGCTGGGCTTGATGTGCCCAACGCCAATACCATGCTTATAAACCACGCACACATGTTTGGCCTAAGCGATTTGCACCAAATGCGTGGCCGTGTAGGTCGCTCAAATAAAAAAGCGTTTTGCTATTTGCTAAGCCCACCATTAAGCACCCTAACCAACGAAGCCCGCAAGCGTTTAAGCGCCATCGAAGAATTTTCGGATTTGGGCAGCGGCTTTAATGTAGCCATGCGAGATTTAGACATTCGTGGTAGCGGTAACCTGCTAGGTGGCGAGCAAAGTGGCTTTATTGCCGAAATTGGTTTCGAAATGTACCATAAAATATTAGACGAAGCCATACAAGAGCTAAAATCCGACGAGTTTAAAGGCCTATTTGAAGACGATAACAAACCCAAACAATTTGTAAATTTTACACAAATTGATACCGATATGGAACTACTTATACCCGACGAGTACGTTACCAGCATACAAGAACGCTACAACCTTTACACCCAACTTTCGCTCATAGAAAACCAAACCAAGCTAGATGCTTTTGCCAAAGAACTCACCGACCGCTTTGGCCCAATGCCCCGCCAAGTAAAAGATTTGTTACGCACCGTAGAACTACAATGGATGGGTAAAGAAATAGGTTTAGAAAAAATTACTTGGAAACAAGGCATCATTCGAGGTTACTTTATAGCCGATAAACAATCAAAATATTTCGAAACCGAAGCCTTTAGCCGTATTTTAGCTTATGCACAAATGCATCCACGCAAAGTAAACCTAAAAGAAGTTAAAAACACACTCCGTATAGCTATTGAAGGCGTTAAGCATATCGATGAAGCCATTTTTGAGCTCGAGCAAATGCGAGAACCAGCCATTTTATAAAATTTCATACATCAATTTTGGGATAGTATTATTACCAAAAACATTCATCAATCATTATTAATTTTCTATCTTTTCACACACTATCACCACTTTTTGGCCAAGGTTATCGGTAGTAAAATACAAAAACTGGATATCTGAGTTTCCAATTTTAAATTTCTTTTTAATTTCTTCGGGTTGTAGGTTAAAGTTTCGGCATATAATATTGGCATTGTATTTTTTGTTTTCTTTTTCGAATGTGGTGTAAGCAATAACGGTTTCTATTTTTAATACCCTGCCAGGGAAATTAGGAATTAAAATAGTGGCGGTATAAAGATGGCTATTGGGGTTTAGCTTGCCCACATCAAATAGTTTACTCACGGTTTTAAATAGGCCAGCTTTTAAAATAGCAGCATCGGGTTCGTATAAATATTGTTTTATTTTGCAGTAGGATAGGGGGATGCTTTTTTCTTCGCCTAGTTTTGCGCACACTAAAACGGGTGCTTGGCTGGGCGATAAAAGCACACATACCAAATCGGGCACACCCGTAAAACCCTTATCAATAACATATAACAGTTCTTTACATTCGTTTTTAACGCTTACAATATGTATGGCCGATACGTTTTTAAGCTCATTTAAGCCAAACGTAATATCTAACATTGGTGCTGCTTTTACAATTATTCTATCGGCTTTTTGTAGGTAAAAAGGGAGGTTTAGGGCTAGGTTGGGTTCGCAATCGGCAAATTTAAAAACCTTGCCTGCTGTGTTTCGTCGGCTAGGGTCGATAAAAAGGGTATCAATTTTTTGCTTATTTTTTTTGATAAATTGTAGGCTATCGCCCGTATAAAAATCAACGTTTGGGCATCCCAATAAGGTTAAATTATGTTTTGCAATGTGGGATAATGTTGTATCTAGCTCGCAATGTGTAACCGTTTTGGCTTGTTGTGCAAAATAATAAGTATCAACACCAAAACCACCCGAGGCATCTACCATGTTTTGTCCCTTTATAAGGCTTGCCTTGTAGGCTGCCGTAGTTTGAGATGAGCATTGTTCGATGTTTATTTTTTCGGGATAATAAATGCCTGCGGTATCAAACCAAAGCGGCAGTTTTTTTTCGCAACGTTTGCGGCAATCTATTTGTACGGCTAGTTCTTTTGAGGTTACCGTAGCAAAAGGTGTTTTTTTTAGGGCAATATCGGCAGGGCTGCTGTGTAGGTTTTTGATGATAAAAGCCTGCACATCGGCATTTAATAAGGCCGTATTCATGCTTGTATTTCAGTTTTTACAACAATTTGTGCGGTGCTACGGCTTAGTTGCTCTAGTAAAATTTGTTTGTTTTGGCTAAGTTTTTTAAGTGTAGTATCGCTATAATGCCTTACGGTAATGAGTTGTAAATGTTGGTTATATCGTATATTAAACTCGGTGTGTAAAATGTTTTGTAGTGCATTAAATTTAGGTTCATCAAAATCAAAACAGGCCGAAAACGTTAGTGCCGAAATCTGCATAACGTTTACCTGAATATTAAAATCGGCGAAAGCCACAAAAATATTTTTTAAATGATTTTGGTTTATAAACGATACATCTTTGGTACTTAACGAAATTAAAATTTGCTCGTTTTTTACAATAATAATGGGCGTTGTTATGGGGTTTTCGGTAGCGCAAATTTTTGTTCCACTTTCGTGGGATGCCATAAAAGGCTTTACATACAGCGGTATATTTTTATTTTGTAGTGGTTTTAGGGTTTTGGGGTGTATAACAGTTGCACCGTAATAAGCCATTTCAATGGCTTCGGTGTACGATAGGGTATCAAATTTTACAGTGTTTTTAAACAGTTTAGGGTCGGCATTTAGTACGCCTGGTACATCTTTCCATATTGTTACACTTTTGGCGTTAAGGCAGTTGGCAAATATTGCAGCACTATAATCGCTGCCTTCACGCCCTAGGGTGGTGCTAAAGTTTTCGGATGTGTTGCCAATAAAACCTTGTGTAACGGCTAGTTCGTTTTGTAAAATTGTGGGTAAGGTTTTGGTAATTAAGGCTTCGGTTTTAGGCCAATTTATATTGGCGTTGCGGTAATTATTATCAGTTTGTAGGTAAGCTCGGGCATCTATCCATTTATTTAAAATGCCCGAAAGGTTAAGGTAATTGCTTACAATACAGGTTGATATTAGTTCGCCCATGGCTACCAATTGGTCGTAAATAAAGTTGTAGGAGTCCTGTGGTTCATCTTCTAAAATCCAATCTATTTCTACAAAAAAATTATTTACTTGGTTGTAAACAGGGTGGTTTTTATCGTTAAACAAGGCCTCAATAATGGTATAATGATACGCTTTTATTTCCTCCAGCAGGCTGTGGCAATCATCGTTTTTATTAAAATAATGCTGTGTTAAGTTTTCTAAAGCATTGGTAGTTTTACCCATTGCCGATACCACAATGAGTATTTCGGTAGGCGTATCGGCTACTAAAATTTTGGCCACATTTTTTACCGCTTCAGCATTTTTTACTGATGCCCCTCCAAATTTATAAACTTTCATATTGTGTGGGCTTAAATGGTAAATTCATCTAACTGTTTTTTGCTTAATGAAGCGTTTAGCCAGCCAGCTTCGGTACCCGCTTGGTACTTGGCGTAAAAATTAAGTGCAGGCTGGTTCCAATCCAATACTTGCCATACCATGCTTGCGTAGCCTTTTTGTTTGGCTTCTTTAATGGTACGTTCAAATAACAGTTTGCCAATACCTTGGCCCCGCATAGCTTCGGTAACTATAAAATCTTCGAGGTAAAGCTGGCTGCCTTTCCAGGTAGAAAACCGTACATAAAACAGTGCGAAGCCAACAATAACGCCGTTTACTTCGGCTACAAAAGCCTGCCAAACAGGGTTTTTACCAAAGCCTGCATCAACAAATTGGGCTAAGGTAATGGTAACTTCTTGCGGAGCTTTTTCGTACAGGGCTAGCTCGTTTACCAAAACCAACATGGCTTGGCAATCGCTTACAATGGCGTTTCTTAGTATTACTTCCATTATTGGGTATGTTAAATTATTGGGTTTTATAATCTCGGTTACCAAAAATATGGCTTCCTATGCGTACCATGGTCGAGCCCTGTTCAATAGCCAGTTTATAATCGGCACTCATGCCCATTGATATTTCTTTAAAGCCAGCATCGTTTTTAAAAAAACTTTGTTTAATGCCTTTAAAAAAAGTTTTTAGTTCGTAAAATTCTTCTTTTAATTGGTTTTGTTTATCGGTATTGGTAGCAATGCCCATTAAACCTACAATGCGAATATGTTGCATTTGCTGGTAATCGGGGTGGCTTAGCAGTTCAATAGCTTCATCAAAACCTAGGCCATATTTGGTATCTTCGTCGGCAATATAAATTTGTAAAAGGCAATTTATTTTACGTTTATTTTTTTCGCCTTCTTTGTTAATTTCTTTTAAAAGTTTTAGGCTATCTACCGAGTGAATAAGCGAAATAAAAGGGGCAATATATTTTACTTTATTGCTTTGTAAGTGGCCTATAAGGTGCCATTCGATATCTTTGGGTAAGGTATTGTATTTTTCGGTAAGTTCTTGCACTTGGTTTTCGCCAAAAATACGTTGCCCAGCTTGGTAAGCCTCTAAAATATCGGCATTGGGTTTGGTTTTCGAAACGGCTATTAATGCAACACTTAGGCTATCAATTTCTTTTTTTATGTTTTTTAAATTATTGGCAATGCTCATTAATGTGTAATTTTAAAAATTGAAAAGCCAAATTTACAAATCAAATTGGCTAATATACCCTTGTAAATAAATTTTATTAATGAAATTGTATCGATACGCATTGGCCTCTAAAATTAAGTTGTTTTTTATTTTTGGGATGATTTTATTGGCTTGTAACCGTAAAAAAGTGCCTGATAATGTGATGCCTAAAGATAAAATGGTAAATGTATTGGTAGATATGCACCTTGCCGATGCTGTACTATCGAGGGTGAACAACCAAGATACGATGCTTATGATGGCTAGTAGCAAGTACTATCTTATTTTTAAAAAGTATGGTATTGATTCGGCCAAATTTACCCGCAGTTTAAAATACTACAATTACCAGCCCGATGAGTTTGCTAAATTATATGCCCAAGTTGTAGATAGTTTAAATGCCAAAATCCCCAAAGATAAAATTATAAAAAAGAAAAAACGGGTGCTAGAAAAAAATTAAACGGATAAAAAATTAACCCAATATAAATAGATGAGTAATAACGATATACTAAAAAAACTGCGTGTAGCCTTGCACCTGCGTAACGATGATATTATTGAGATTTTGGCATTGGTTGATTTTAGAATTACCGCTACCGAGCTTGGCGCATTATTTAGGGCCGATGACCACCCAAATTTTAAACCCTGTGGCGACCAAATTTTAAGAAATTTTTTAAATGGGCTAATTATTTACAAGCGTGGTGCAAAACCCGAGCTCGAAAAATAGTGATGCTACACCAACATCGGCGCAAGCCATACAAAAAATATAACCATGTTAGATAAAACGATAACACAAAACTTACGCTTAGATTATAAGGCAGCAACTTTGCTGGAAAACGATGTGGATAAAAATCCTATCATACAATTCGAAAAATGGTTTAAGCAAGCCATAGATGCACAAATTTTAGAACCTAACGCCATGACACTGGCCACCGCAAGCCCTAATGGTGTGCCACAAGCCCGCATTGTTTTGCTAAAAGAATTTGATGCCCAAGGTTTTGTGTTTTACAGCAATTATGATAGCCAAAAAGGCAAAACCTTGCTCCAAAATCCTTATGCGGCTTTGGTGTTTTTTTGGGGAGATGTAGAAAGGCAAATAAGAATAGAGGGTGTGGTAGAGCGTGTTGCAGACGAACAATCAGCCACTTATTTTAAAACTAGGCCTTGGGGCAGTAAGTTAGGTGCTTGGGTATCGCCGCAAAGTTCGGTAATTGCTGGTAGGGATTTTTTGGAGGATAGGCTAAAGCAACTCGAAAAACAATATGCTGATGGGGATGTACCCAAGCCCGAGCATTGGGGCGGTTTTAGGGTTATACCGCATAAAATTGAGTTTTGGCAGGGCAGGCGTAACCGCCTACACGACCGCTTGGTTTACACACATCAAAAAGATGGAAGCTGGACAATAGCCCGGCTTGCCCCTTAGCTAAATATTGGCCCAGCCTGTGGTTAATACATCGGCTAGGTGTAGTGTTTTTATAGGGATTTGATGTTTATCAATATAGGCTTGTAGTTGCATCAGGCATGAGGCATCGGTACTTATAATATACTCGGCGTTTACAGCCAAGGCATTGTTAACTTTTTGTTGCGCCATTGCGCTAGATATACCTTCAAATTTTACAGCAAATGTACCTCCAAAACCACAGCAAACATCACTATCGGGCATTTCTACTAGCTCTAAGCCCAGTACTTTTGATAGCAATTGGCGAGGCTCGCTTTTTATTTTACACTCGCGTAAAGCACTACAACTATCGTGGTAAACGGCTCGGCCATCTAGTTCGGCACCAAAATAATCTTTTTGTAACACGTTGATTAAAAAATCCGAAAGTTCGTAAATATTGCTTTGTATATTTTTACATTTATTATGGATGGTGGTATTGGTAAACAAATCGTTGTACGAATTTTTTACCATACCGGTACACGATGCCGATGGCGAAACAATGTAGTTTTGTTCCGAAAAATCGTTTAAAAATTTGCTGCCTGTTTTTTTTGCATCGTCCCAATAGCCTGCATTGTATGCTGGCTGCCCGCAGCAGGTTTGCTCGGGATTATACATTACCTCGCAGCCTGCTTTTTCCAATATTTTTAATGTATTGGCCGCTGTGGCGGGATAAACCTGATCAACAAAACAGGGGATAAATAATTCTACTTTCATGGTTAATAATTTTTGTAACAAACGTTCTCGTCCCGTGGTTGGTGGCACACCAAATACGGGGTTAGTTATTTATATTCCCACTACCAACTCCCTCCAGCACCGCCACCGCCACTACTACCGCCACCAAATCCGCCAAAACCACCACCGCCTCCAAAATCGCTATCGCCACTTCTGCCACCGCCTCCGCTAGCTAAGCCAGCCAGTAAACTCCACCACAGCATATCGGCAGCACCTCGGCCACCTATTACATTACGCCCACCGCCGCCTTTGCCTCCTTTGCTTATAAAAACAATAATTACAATAATTATCAATATTAATAAACCTGCAGGAAAGCCTTTACCATTTTTGCCTTTTTTAGGTTTATCGGCTTTGTATTCGCCTTTTGTATAGCTAATGATGGCGTTTGTTCCTTCTTCAATCCCTCCATAAAAATTGCCACTTTTAAAGTTGGGTTTTATTTCGTTTTCTATAATTCGTTTGGCAATGGCATCGGGTAGGGCACCTTCAAGCCCATAGCCTGTGGTAATAAATATTTTACGGTCGGCTTTGGCAATTACTAGCAATATGCCCGTGTTTTTTTCTTTGCCGCCTACGCCCCAGTTTCTAAAAAGCCGTACCGAATAATCGGCAATTTCGTAACCTTCTAACGATGGTACAATAGCTACGGCAATTTGTATGCTGGTAGTATCGGCGAAAGCCACTAACTTGTTTTCTAAACTATTAACTTCATCAGTGCTTAAAGTTTGGGTATAATCGTTTACCAAGGTTGAAGGCTTAGCAGGGAAATTTTGTGCGTAAATATTTGTAAAAGCCAGTAAAATGGCAAGCATTAAAAAATGTTTTTTCATAAAATTTAGCATCATTACATTAGGGTAAAAAAACAATATCGTCGGGCAGTTCGTTA
>JAAFJW010000083.1 GCA_013298995.1 Sphingobacteriales bacterium
ATTTCTATCAGCGGGTCTAGCAAGCCAGTTGGCCTAATTACTTGTTCTACCACTACGCCTTCGGTTTTTTCTAACTCGTAATCGCCTGGGGTGGCACTTACGTAGATGGTTTGTGGGGCTAAGGACTCAAATTCGTTAAAATTTAACGGGCGGTTATCCATAGCGGCTGGTAGGCGAAAACCGTACTCGACCAAGGATATTTTGCGAGACCTATCGCCGCCGTACATGGCCCTAATTTGGGGTATGGTGGCATGGCTTTCGTCAATCACCATTAAGTAATCTTTCGGAAAATAATCTAACAAGCAAAAAGGCCTTGCACCAGTTTGCCGTCCATCAAAATACCGTGAATAGTTTTCGATACCGCTACAATAGCCCAGTTCACGCATCATTTCCATATCATAATTGGTACGTTCTTCAATACGTTTGGCTTCTAAAAATTGTTGGTTATCCACAAATTGTTGTTTACGCATTTCCATATCCTCGCCTATTTGGTGCAGTACGCTGGTAAACCTATCTTTTGGGGTTACATATAAATTTGCAGGGAAAAGTGCTACATCTGTTTCTTTTTCCAAGGTTTTTCCACTTTGTGCATCAATGGCGTTTATCTCTTCGATATCATCACCAAAAAACGAAATACGGTAAGCAAAATCTAAGTAGGCTGGAAAAACATCTATGGTATCGCCTTTAACCCTAAAGGTTCCACGCTTAAAATCGGCGGTGGTGCGGGCGTAAAAAAGCTCGACCATACGGTGCAAAAAAGCGTTTCGACTAATGCGTGTGCCTACGCTAAACCTAAAAATGGCGTTGCTAAAATCATCGGGGTTACCCATACCATAAATGCAGGAGATGGACGATACCACAATTACATCTCGCCGCCCGCTCATTAATGCCGATGTGGTGCGCAGACGTAGTTTTTCTATCTCTTCGTTAATCTGAAGGTCTTTTTCGATATAGGTATTGCTGCTAGGTATAAAGGCTTCGGGCTGGTAATAATCGTAATAACTTACAAAATAATTTACGGCATTATCTGGGAAAAACTGCTTAAACTCGCCATATAATTGTGCGGCCAAGGTTTTGTTATGGCTTAAAATTAAGGTAGGTTTTTGGGTTTGCTGTATAACATTGGCAATGGTAAACGTTTTGCCCGAGCCTGTTACGCCCAACAGGGTTTGGTAATTATCGTTACGGTTTACGCCTTCAACCAATTGTTTTATGGCTGTGGGCTGGTCGCCAGTGGGTTGGTATATCGATGTAAGTTTAAAATCCATTCAATACAAATATAAATATTTTGGGGCTGCGGGCAACGGGCTTTCGGGCTTCGGGAAATCAAAAATCACACATCAGCAATCAAAAATTAGAAACTTTATTTCCACTTAAACGTTTTAATCATTTTATCCAAATCAACCCTGATAAAATTAATTACCGGTAAAACCGAATCTATTTTTGGTGCTTCGTTAAAGTACAGTGCGCCACGTAGGTAATGCTTGGTGCTATCGGTAAGGTAAAATTGGGCTGCCGAGGCGGTATTGCCCTCGATGGTGTAAAAAATACCATATACTTTTTTTTCGGGTATGTTTATAATTCCTTCATCAATACCTGTTGCTTTTACGGTATGTTTAAAAGCTAGTTTTCGGCTATCTTCCATCAATATGGTAAACTCCTGCTTGGAGGCAATGGGGTAATAACTAATGTGTAAGCGGGCATTAAACTGCGGGAAAGTAAGGTTGTACCAATTGGGCCTTAACCTACTGGTGCTATCGGCATACATTTTGGCATACACAGGGAAATCGAAACTATAAGGGCTTTGCTGTGCAAATGTTTGGTACTTTTTTGCAGGAAATATTATGCGGCTATAGCCCCTTGGCCTAGGCGTATAATCGGGGTTGTTATTGCAGGCAATAGTTACTAATGCAAAACCAAATAAAAAAAATAGATATTTCATATTAACTGTTCCATATTTCCCACGATTTTTCGGCTTGTAACACCAGCATTTCGTAGCCGTTTTTTGTACTTGCACCTTGCTCGCGGCCTTTGTGTAAAAAAACGGTTTCTTCGGGGTTGTAAATTAAATCGTATAAAAGGTGGTTTTGGGTAAGATGCTGGTAGGGTATATCGGGGCAATCCTCCACATTTGGGAAAGTGCCCAATGGTGTGGTATTGATGATGATGGGATACTCGGCAAGTAGTTTTTCGGTTACTTCATTGTAGCCAATCATTTGATGATGTTGCTGGCGAGATACTATTTTAAAATCAATGTCCAACTTGTTAAGTACATATTTTACCGCCCTAGTTGCCCCGCCATTGCCCAGTATTAAGGCTTTGGTATGATGCTTTTTTAATAGCGGTTTTAACGATTGCTCGAAACCGTAAGCATCGGTATTGTGGCCTTCTAAAAAAGGTTTATTGGCATTGGTGTGTATTAGCTCGCCATCAAATAAGCCACTAAGGCTGTTGGGGTAGGTAATTTTTATGCAGTTTACGGCATCTATTTCTTGGGCTGTTGGGCTTATTGTATCTAAAAAATAATGTACGCCTATTTTATGAGGTATGGTAACATTTAGGCCACACAAATCGGGATTGTTTTTTAATAAATCGGGCAGTTCATTTATGTTTTTTATCGGAAAAAGCTGGTAATCGCAATCTTTAATTCCCTCTTTTTCAAACTTATTTGTAAAATATTTTTGTGAGAACGAATGCCCTAAGGGGAAACCTATTAATCCAAATTTTTTCATTTTTAATGTAGGCGTTTTATCAAAATTATTAAATGTTGTATTAAATTTTAGAGCGTATGTACATATAGCTTATACTTAAAATTGTAACAAGCGAAATTAGACTTTTTAATCATTTAATTAAATTGCAGGGGCGTTTTAATTTTAAGAAATTGTATTGTGGTTGTTGTAAAATTTTTGAAAGGGCTGTTTTATTTACAGGCTATAATTTTTTAAAACCAATTTATTTTAATTTCTTTTTTTTGCTGAAGCTAAAAAAAATCGGCTTTAAATTTTTATTTAAGCTGGTAAAAACTATCAACCCCTAATAATTTTTTACACAAAAATCCTTCGGCATAAGTGGCGCCTATTGCTTTACCAAACTCTTGCGAGCGGGCAACAATGGCTTGTAAAAAATTGGGGTTCGATATATACGTTTCGGGTTCATCAGTTGCTAAGCCTGGTGTATAAAACTGGGTTTGGTAAGCCCTTATGGCTTCCATCTTTTTTTCTTGGTACGGAGTTATATCAATCAAAAAATCGGGTTTTATATAGTTATCTTGTATAAAATGAAGCAGTAAGCTAGGGCGATATGCCTGCTGTACAGCTTCTTGTGTAATGGTTTCTATTTTTGGTAAGCCAGCTAAAAAACAAGCATCGTACACCAGCTGCGATGCTCGACCATGGTCGGGATGCCTATCTTGGTAGGCGTTGGTAATAATAGTTTCGGGGGTAAATTCTCTTATTTTTTCGATAATTTTTATGCGATGATATTCATCGTTTACAAAAAAACCATCTCTAAAACCTAAATTACCTCGCCAATGAATGCCCAAAATATCACCTGCTTTTTTGGCTTCGCTATCTCGGGTTTCGGCTGTGCCACGGGTACCTAGTTCGCCACGGGTAAGGTCTAAAATACCTACTTTTTTACCTAATTGTATATGTTTTAAAATGGTGCCACCGCAGCAAAGTTCAACATCATCAGGGTGGGCGGCAATAAATAATAAATCTAGTTTCATATTGTGGGTGTAGCGGTAAGTAATAATTTATTAATTGCTTTTTTTACGCCCGAAGCACTAGGCTTTGTGAAAGGATAAAAAAAATCAACCACTTCGCCTTTGCTATTTATTAAGTATTTATGAAAATTCCATTTTGGGGCAGCACCTACTTTACCATTACGGTTTTTATCGGCCAAAAAACTAAATAGGGGGTGAGCAAACGCTCCTCTAACCCTTAATTTTTTAAATACTGTAAAGCGAGTATCATAATTTATTTCGCAAAAGCTACTTATTTCGTTACCCTCAAGTGGTTCTTGCTGGCCAAAATCGTTACTGGGGAAAGCTAAAATTTCGAATGGTTTACCTTCGTAATCTTTTCGCAGTTGTTCTAAATCTTTTAACTGGGGAGTAAACCCACATTCGGAGGCTGTGTTTACAATTAATAATATTTTTCCTTCGTAATCACTCAAACTTTTTTCGGTGTTTTGTAGGGTATCAACCGTAAATTGGTAAATGTTTTCTTTGGTCATTTTTTTTTATTGATAAGTGTAATTACCTGCCGAGTTAATAATGGTTTCAATATCTCTTTCCTGCTCGGCATCGTACTCGGTTTTTAAATTATGACCAAATAACCTAGCCAACGATTGCATAAAAAAAGCAGGCAAGCTACCCTGTATTTCACGCACTAAACCATAGCTACTGTTTCCGGTTTCTCTATCAATCAGTTTAATTAAAATTTCGCCCTGATTAATCGTCATATCTTTAATTTTACTGTTAAACAGGTATTTTATTTCTTTTTCGCAGTTTTTAACTAGTTGGCGTTGGGTTTTTTTATCGTTAGTAAGTGCAAGGTCTCGTTCCAGCTTACGGTAGCGTTCGCCTGCATAGCGGGCATAAGGCAATACTTTTAACACATTATAGCGTAAACGGTTAAATTTTGCTTTATCAAGTGGGGTTTTAAAAGTACGCCTAGCAAGCACAACTACTTCATTTAAAACCACCCAAGGTATCATTTCGCCATTATAATTGGTAGTGGCTACTTTTATGGTATCATTTTTACCTATGGTTAATGTGGCCATTTGTTGCGTATATGCAAAATTTGACATTAACACCATAGAAACCAGCAGTAACAAATGTTTAAAATTCATATTTTTATGTGCGATATAATATGATATTAATTACCTTACCTTTTAATAAGTAACCCAATGTTGCAAATATATAACGTTTGCTTATATTGCTACAAATATACGCATGAAAGATTACATAATTGATATAGAACAAGAAAAGTCGGAGATTTTAAAAAGATACCGAGCTTTGTTACGGGCCTGTAAATCAACCCTAAAAAAAGGTGATAAAGGCATGATAAGGCTTGCCTTTGATATGGCAGTTGATAGCCATAAAGATATGCGCCGAAAATCGGGCGAGCCCTATATTTACCATCCTATTGCCGTAGCGCAGATAGCGGCCGAAGAAATTGGCTTAGGCACCACATCAATTGTATGTGCTTTACTGCATGATGTGGTGGAAGATACCGATATAACCTTAGATGATATTGAGCATAAATTTGGTAAAAAAGTTACTAAAATTATTGATGGCTTAACCAAAATTTCGGGCGTATTTGATGCTAATAGCAGTATACAGGCCGAAAATTTCCGTAAAATGTTGCTTACCCTTGCCGATGATGTACGGGTAATATTGATAAAACTGGCCGATAGGTTGCACAATATGCGTACCATGGAGTTTATGCCTAGAGATAAGCAACTTAAAATATGCTCCGAAACGGTATATTTATACGCCCCACTAGCACATCGCTTGGGTTTATACAGTATAAAATCGGAATTAGAAGACCTTTCGATGAAGTATATGGAGCCCGAAACGTATAAATTTATAGCCCTAAAACTGAACGAAAAAAAAGCCGAACGCGAACATTTTATTAGCGAATTTATTGGCCCTATTACCAAAATATTAAGTGGCCAAGGCCTAGAAGCGCAGGTACTGGGCAGGCCAAAATCCATACACTCGATATGGACAAAAATGAAAAAAAAGGGAATTCCTTTTGAGGAGGTGTACGATTTATTTGCCATACGCATTATTTTAATTTGTAATACAGAGTTGGAAAAATCCGAATCGTGGAAAGCTTACTCTATTGTTACTGATTTATACCGCCCCAATCCCGATAGGTTAAGAGATTGGATATCATCGCCCAAGGCAAATGGGTACGAATCGTTACACACTACCGTAATGGGTCCCAAGGGCCAATGGGTAGAGGTACAAATACGCTCGCAACGGATGAACGAAATTGCCGAAAAAGGCTTTGCGGCGCATTGGAAATACAAAGAATCATCGAGCGATAGCGGGCTAGACCAATGGGTTACCAAAGTACGAGAACTGCTAAGCAACCCCGAAGCCAATGCGCTAGATTTTTTGGACGATTTTAAGATGAACCTTTTTTCGGACGAGATTTTTATTTTTACCCCTAAGGGCGATTTAATGCAACTACCTATTGACGCAACCGCATTAGATTTTGCCTTCGAAATACACTCGGACGTGGGTGCAAAATGTATAGGTGCCAAAGTAAACCATAAACTAGTTCCCCTATCGTACAAGTTACAAAATGGCGACCAAGTAGAAATTATAACCTCAACCAAGCAAACACCTAAAGAAGATTGGCTAACTTATGTGGTTACCGCCAAGGCTAAGGCAAAAATAAAATCATCACTAAAAGAAGAAAAACGAAAAATTGCCGATGATGGCAAAGAAATACTGGAACGTAAATTAAAATCGTTAAAAATTACTTACAACTCCGATAATATCCACAAGTTATCATACTATTTTAAACTTAACTCAACCCAAGATTTATTTTACAATGTAGCCAAAGGATTAATTGATTTAAAAGACCTTAAAGAGTATGTAGCATCCGAAAAAAATGTAGAACAAAAACCACAACAACCTAGCGATAACGAAAACATACAATCGCTAATAAAGCAAGTAAAAACCAAAGACAGCGATATTTTATTGATTGGCGAGGACTTGCAAAAAATTGATTATAAGTTATCTAGTTGCTGTAACCCTATCCCTGGCGACGATGTTTTTGGCTTTGTAACCGTAAGCGAAGGCATAAAAATACACCGCACCAATTGCCCCAATGCAACCAAACTTATGTCGAGCTTTGGCTACCGTATATTAAAAGCCAAATGGACAAGTCAAAAACAATTGGCCTTTTTAACTGGCCTACAAATTACAGGTATTGATGAAGTAGGCTTAATAAATAATTTAACGCAAATTATATCCAACGATTTTAAAGTAAACATGCGTAGCATAACCGTAGATAGCGACGAAGGTATATTTAGCGGCTCTATAATGATATATGTAAACGATACCCAACACCTCGAAGATTTAATAAGCAAACTTAAACAAGTAAAAGGAATTACAGATATTACCAGGTTTGACTCGGATACAGAAAAAATCAACTTTAAAAGTGCTGGATAAATGCTTATGTATAATTGTTGATGGGTACTTTTTTAGTACTATTTGCACTAATTATCTAAACTTTCGGAGCAGAATATCGGTATTTTAAATGCCTATTTTTAATCTAAAGCATTCGATTTAATATTGATTATTATAAATCCATAAAATTTATACGCCCAAATTCGTGTATTCGTGGCTATTACCATTACGAAGCTAAAAAAATGTAAAGGCTTCGCCTTTATTTATTTGCCACGAATTTTACTGGCAAAAAATATAAAACGCTATTTATCTGTTTGTTTAATCCTTATATCAAATTTTTATTTGTGCCGAAACTTTAGTAATTATTTAAAATTTTAGACTGCCACCAAATTACTATCTTAAAGTAAAGATTTTACAGTTAAAATAAGCGTTTAAAAATCTTCAAAAAAACACATTATTGCTCAAATACCTCAACAATAGGCTCGCCTACGCTGGTATTAGGTTCTTGTACGTGTAGCAAGGCTGCAATTGTGGGCGCAATATCGGCCATAGTGGTTTGTCTTTTTAGTTCCCCATGTTTAATTCCCCAGCCCATAAACAGTAAGGGAATGTGGGTATCGTAAGGGTTCCAAGTGCCGTGGGTAGTACCTGTTAAGCCATATCCTTGAAAATAGCTTGGCTTTAATATAATTTGTATAACTCCGCTACGCTGGCGGTTATAGCCATTTATTATTTTTTGTTTTAATTGGGATGGGATGCTAGCTTGGCTTATTTTATCCATATCTATGGCATAAGCAACCTCATTTTGCTGTTGCAAATAGTTTATGCAATACGCCTTTAAAGCATCTATATTAATTTGGGCATTGGCAATGGTTGTATTATCAAAATTAACTTGGTAATTACCTAGGTTTAAAACCAACTTATCAATGCCAAATTCGGTTTTTAATTTAGCGTTTAACTCTTTTAAAACGTTATTACCCGAAAACAAGCCAGCAGGAATATTATGGTCGGTTAAAAAAGCAGGGTTGTGGGCTGCGCCATGGTCGGCGGTTAAAAATACAGTATAATTATTTTTGCCTAGTTGCGCATCAAGGTAGGATAAAAAACTACTCAAATCATTATCTAAACGCAAATAGGTATCTTCTATTTCTACCGAATTGGGCCCGTACCAATGGCCAATATAATCGGTTGATGATAGGCTAATGGCCAAAAAATCGGTAACGTTGCCTGTTCCCATTTTTTCTTGTGCGATGGCCATTTTGGCAAAATCAAAGGTAATGCTGTTGCCGTAAGGCGTGTTGCGAATGGTGCCCACTCCTTTGTTTATTTTAGAAATTAGGTGCGGAAAAACGGGTGATTTTTCGCCCTTAAATAAACCCTCGTGTACATTGCTATCGGCCTCGCTTTGCGTGTAGGTGGCAATATTGTATAGCGGGTACCAATCTTTTGCGATATATTTTTCGGCATTTTTGGCAGCATTAAATTGATTTACCCAAGCGGGTAATTGGTTCATATAATAGGTGCTAGTAATCCAATTACCTGTTACATCATCAAACCAGTAAGCGGCATTGGCACTGTGGCCAGCAGGCAGTATTGCGCCACGGTCTTTTAAGGCTATACCTATTGTTTTGGCTTTAAAATTGGTGGCTAGTTTAAGCTCATCAGTAATGGTGGTGGCCCATAAATTTCGGGGCGACATTTGCCCAGCTACCGAAGTGCTGCCCACCGTTTGTACGGTACTATCTTCGGTACAATACTGCATTTTTCCTGTAGCTTGCTCGGTCCAATCATTGGCAGCAATGCCATGTAATGCAGGTACCGAACCTGTATAAATACCCGTATGCCCAGCCGCTGTTACGGTAGGTATATAACTTATTTGGGTATTATCGCAACTAAAGCCATCACGCAATAAGCGTTTAAAACCACCTTGCCCATAGCGGCTGGCGTAGCGGTACAAAAAATCCCAACGCATTTGGTCTACCACTATACCTACTACCAGCTTGGGTTGAGGTAAGTTTTTTTTAATTACTTTTTGTTGTGCCCAAAGGCTAATTGGCGTAAAAAATATTAGCGCAATAATGTAAAGTTTTAGTTTATTCATTATGAGATAAAATAAGGTACAATTATACGAAAGCTAGGGTGGGGTGGTGTTAAGGGAGGGTTAAATTTTAATAAGGTAAGTGCTATATTATTATTCACAAAAAAATAAATTATAAAAATATGGAATAAAAAAATCCATATTTCGCATCAACCGAAACCAAGCGTACCCACCACTAACCACTAGTTACTAACCCCTACTTCACCACCACCACTCGTTCAATACCCGTATTATCCCCAATACTTTATTGCCATTGTTATCCAAAAGCTCCAGTTTAAATTTAACATTCCCTGATGGTATATTTTTTAAAAAATAGGGCTTCCATTGGTTTAATATAAATTGCCTATCGTTTATGCTTAGCCTAACTTTATAGCCATTGGCAGCCAAAACGGCATTTTTTACATAAAAATCTAACAAAATATTTTGCGTGTCTTTACCCACATACTCGCCCTTGGGGCGGCTGTAAAATAGCATGGGCGTGGTGGCATCGGGCAGTTTTATATAGTTACCTTGGCCATCTATTTTAAAATGAAGCAATACCGCTGCGGCGGGATTTTTTACCGATTCGTGGTACGAGCGTGATAAAAACGACAGCAAATAATGCTCCGAATTTATGGCCAAATTAACTGTGTTTTCGGGCTTGTAGAGGGCTATATAAGGCTTATTGTCCAATATATAATGTATGTGCTGGCCTTTTGCCGAGTTGGCACATTCGCCCATGGTCATATCCATTGTCATTTTGGTAAGTTCGTAGTTTTTAACCAAATAGGCCACTTTAAACTTTACCGAATCGGTACCCAGCATTTCGGTTTTAGCTTCCGCAATTTGCAAGCCAGCATCGGGGAAAGCCAGCGATTGCTTAACAGGCAATACCTCAATTTTATTGAAGCCAGCATCCTGCGATAGCGTAACCGATTGGATAGTTTTTTGGCTACAAGCACCCATTGTAATCAATATTGTAGCAAATAAAAAAGGCAATGTTTTTAAATTTTTCATAAAATTATTTTTTAAAATTAAGTATATACATTTGGGCGTGTCCTCTGCCCCACAGCACCAAAAAGCCCACACACGGGTCGGGCTATCCGTTACAATAATTTTGCCCCCAAAAGGCAAAATTGATTTTCACTACTATCCCTCACGCAAAAACAACTTGTACAAATGATATTTTTTTTTAACAATTAAAATCAATCTTTGTAATGGTTTTTACATTCAACAATCTCAATAAAATTATCCCCCATTTCGTAAATTAAACGATGTTTTTCTGTGATTCTTCTCTACCAAAAACCTTTGTAGTTATATTTCAGTAATTCAGGTTTTCCAATACCTTCAAAAGGTGTGGTAACCGTTACTTTAATAAGTTTCAACAATTTCTTAAACGCTTCGGGTTCGCTTTTTTGAAGTTCATAAAATTGTTCGAGTGCAATAGCTGTAAAATTTACCCCTCTCACAATCCGTTTTCTGTAAGCATTTTATCTAAATCAATTTGTACTACATTGCCCGCTCTTAGTTGTGCAATCGATTTATCTAACCTTTTTTTCCTTGTGGCATCGGCTATAATCTTGTCCGTTTCGTCCAACTCTTCTTCAACTAAAATAGTTATCCTATCTGTTTTGAAGGTGTTTTTTATACTTTCGTAATTCTGATTTAGTAAGGCTGTATGTGGCTGTCATATCTAAAAATTAATATTCAAAAATAGGTAAAAATTAAATACATATTGCTTTTGTATTTATGCACTAAAGTTTATTGGCTGTAATGCTGCCGTTGGGGGAGGAGAGGTAGCCACAAAACATTTGTTTTTTGCCACTAATACACGAATATGGGGGCATAAAATGGCCGTTGCAAAATAAACCCGCATTAAAAAGCACTGGCCTACGTACCTAAACCCGACAGCCTGCCTGCTTACCACAGGTAGGCAGGTAGCGGATACCGGCTTTGTGGTTAAGGCCTTGTGCAGTATGAGCGGACCTGCCTGCTGACCGCAGGTAGGCAGGTGGCGGGGCTAGCTGATGTGATGAAATGCTTGCCTTGGTTTTTCAAATTATCTTTTTCGAAAATTACCTAAAAAAATGGTTTAAATTCTCGAAAAATAAAAGTCATCTTTGTTGCTTATACTTTTTAATATAAGCCGTTGAAACAAAAAATTGTATTTATTGTGAACCCCATTTCGGGAGGTAAAAGCAAAACTTTTATGCCTTCGTTAATTGATAGCCATTTGGACCATAATAAATTTGATGCCCATATTGTTTTTAGCGAAAGGGTGGGGCATGCGTATATATTGGCCAAAGAAGCCCTGCTGGCTGGAGCCGATATTGTAACTTCGGTAGGCGGCGATGGTACAATTAACGAAGTGGCATCGGCAATGGTACACTCGGGCAAGGTGATGGGTATTATAGCTTGTGGCTCGGGCAATGGTTTGGCCCGTATGCTTAAAATTCCTTTAAATCATAGGGAGGCTATAAAACATATCAATAAGTTTAACACAAAGTGGATTGATAGTGCCGAGCTTAATGGTAAAAAGTTTTTTAACATGGCTGGCATGGGTTTCGATGCGCACATTAGTGCCTTGTTTGCCAGTGATAAAACCCGTGGATTAAAAGGGTATATAAAATCAACATTTACCCAAATTAACACTTATAAGCCCGAATATTATACGCTTGAAT
>JAAFJW010000084.1 GCA_013298995.1 Sphingobacteriales bacterium
AATTATGTGCTACACGATTTGGGGCAACCCCTTCACGCCTTTGATGCCGATGAAATTGCTGGGCACAAAATTGTGGTTAAAAAATGTGCCGAAGGTACTTTATTTACCACCTTGGATGGGATTGAGCGTAAACTATCGGCCAATGATTTAATGATATGCGATGCCGAAAAACCGCTGTGTATTGCTGGCGTGTATGGCGGCATACAATCGGGCGTAAGCCCAAAAACTACCAATATATTTTTAGAATGTGCTTATTTTAATGCCGTTACGGTTCGTAAAACATCAAAACTACATCACTTAAAAACCGACGCTTCGTTTAGGTTTGAACGTGGTACCGACCCCGAAATTACCGTTTACGCCCTTAAACGGGCAGCTTTACTTATTAAAGAACTGGCTGGTGGTACTATATCATCGAACATTTTTGATAACTACCCTAACCCTATACCCGCTTTTGATGTCGAACTTAGCTACGCACACGTACAGCAATTGATAGGTAAAAACATCCCGGAAACGGAAATAAAAGCCATTATACAAAGCCTAGCTATTGATATTGTTGCCGATGACAGTGAAAAATTACAACTAAAAGTACCCACTTACCGGGTAGATGTTACCCGCGATGTAGATGTGATTGAAGAAATTTTAAGAATTTATGGCTACGATAATATCGAAATACCTAGCAAAATAAACGCATCGCTAAACAATGTAAGCAAGCCCGATAAAGATACGCTGCAAAACCATATTGCCGATGGTTTAAGTGCCAATGGTTTTTTTGAGATGCTTAGCAATTCGCTTACAAAATCGGCTTACCCAAATAACGAAGCCGAAACTATTAAAATACTAAACCCGCTAAGTTCGGATTTGGATGTGATGCGCCAAACTTTATTATACGCTGGCTTAGAAGCTATTAGTTATAACCAAAACCGCAAAGCAAGCGATTTAAAGCTATACGAATTTGGCAAAACCTACCATTTAATTGATGAAAAATTTAAGGAAACCAATCACCTTGCCCTATTTATTACAGGCAATTTACTGCCCGAAAACTGGCAGCAAAAGCAAAGCGAAGTATCATTTTTTAATATCAAAAGCTGGGTTGATGGCGTATTGGCTCGCTTAGGTATCAATAATTTAATTACCGATGATGGTACAAACCCACATTTTGCGTACAGCCTAGCCTACAAAAAAGGAGATAAAATTTTGGTAGAGTTTGGTGCAGTTGCTAAACCTATTTTAAAAAGTTTTGGTGTGGATAAACCTGTTTTTTATGCCATTTTTAATTGGGATTTGGTTTTAAAAACGGTAAAAAACAATAAAATATTTTTCCAAGACATTTCTAAGTTTCCGGCTGTAAGGCGAGATTTATCGTTGCTGATAGATACCGATATTACTTTTGCACAGCTACATAAAATAGCCACCAAAACCGAAAAAAGTTTGTTAAAAACCATCAACGTTTTTGATGTATATATGGGCGATAAACTCCCACAAGGAAAAAAATCGTACGCCTTAAGTTTTGTTTTACAAGATGATGAAAAAACCCTTACCGATAGGCAAATTGATAGCGTAATGCAAAAGCTGATTTTTAATTTAGAAAAAGAGGTAAAAGCGGAAGTGAGGAAAGGATAGGTTATTTCCCAAAACAGATGTTAAGCACAAGGCTTTATGGTTGTTTTATTTTCTACCTGCTTAAAGTATGCAATAATTTCCTCCTTGGTCATTTTTGATAACTTTTCGCTTAATTTGTCTCTTTGTTGGCGCATAAATTGAACTGCATCAAACGCTTTGTTAATCGTCTTCATATTTTTTAAATTCTCTTGGTGAACGTATTTCTAATTGTTTGTAACCATTTTTTATGTTTATAGAGTTATAACCTCTTATGCGTTGTACGTTTACGATATGTTTAAAATTCCAACTTACCAAAAAATCGGCTCTGTTAATCGTTGCTAAAGCAATATGTAAACAGTCGGCATAACTTGTTTGTCCTACAACTTTTTCTATGATATATTCTGTTGCAAGTTCAACAGCATCATTCATTGTTTGTACAAATTCAGTATTTTCTAATGGAATACTTTGAACAAGATTTCTAACTCTCTCAGGTGCATTTTCTAATTCGTCTTGTGTAACGGAGGATAAAAGCAATATAAACTCTCTTTGCTTTAATCTGTCGAATAAGGGAATAGTATATTCTGCAAACTCCTCATCAAAGTGTCCACCAAAAACTGAAGTATCTATATAAATTCTCTGTTTCAAGCCTCAAAGTTACTATTTTAGTGTTGGTTACTGAAATTATATTATCGATTTACTCGGTGAAACCCAATATTGTTTTTTGTGCATTTGTGGTAAACAAAAATTAATTTTTAATTTGGAAAAAGAAGCGAAAGCGGAGGTAAGGAAAGGGTAGTTTTTTTAGAACATTTTATCCAAAATCCAAGTATTTACTAACGGGTGCTTGTGCCAAGTAGGTATTTGTTTGTTAAGCACCTCGGCATTTAAAACACGCTCATAATAACTCAAATAATTATTGGCCATTACCTGTGCCGAAAAATTGTTTAGGGCATATTGCTGGCATTTTTGCGTATCAAACTATAAAAAATTTTAAACCACTTTGCGTTATTTATTTACTGTTACTGGATGGTGAGTGGCTAATTGGGCGTTATTTTTTTCAACCACCACCGATACTTGGCACTAACAAAATAATACTGTAACTTCGGTAAATAAAATTTAGTATTATGGTAATCGAAAGAACAAACGAAGAAGTAATTATTAGACTTCCATCATACGTTGATACAAATGGACTTCAATCTTTGGTGGATTACTTAACTTATAAAGAAGCAACTGCAAAATCTAAAGCCAAACAATCAGACGTTGATGCTTTAGCCAAAGAAGCTAAGGCTGGTTGGTGGGCAAAAAACAAAGATCGCTTTGTAAAATGAAAATTGTAGTTGATACAAATATTATATTCAGCGCATTATTAAACTCAAACAGCACTATCGGAGACCTTTTATTTAATTCCAAAAGCACTTTGAATATTTTATAGTTGCAATTATATGCGTATGGAAATTCAAAAACATTGGGAGCGACTTAAAAAAATTTCAAATTTATCGGACAAGCAACTACAAGTGTCTTACACACAAACCCTTTCGAGGTTGAAGTTTATTAACGAAGAAATTATCCCTGTAGAAACTTGGTTGGCTTCTGAACTAATTACAAAAGAAATTGACATTGACGATACCGATTTTGTAGCACTAACCAAATTTTTGAAAGCCACACTTTGGACAGGCGACAAAGTTTTATACAATGGACTTAAAAGATTAGAATTCAAAAAAATTCTCAATACTGCCGAATTACTTGCATTACGGACAATAAAAAGAGAGAAATAAAACGAACGCCCAATACAAAATAAATCAACTTTGTATTACAATTTTCTCTCGTTTTCTGCTTCAAGTATTTTTGTTAATTTATTCGGAGAGCAATACAAAGCCACGGGAATTAAAGCTATTGTTGCAAAGGAAATTACTTTGTATGTTTTTAGTAGGCTAAACGCATATCCTCCAATTATGTCTAACCCATTAATAGGCGAAAATATAAGTGCCGAAATAATAAAAATAAACAAAAAACAATAATAGGTTTTAGTGTGGCTGGTGCTAAAAGTAAAAATATAAAAATAAAGCAAGTAGGTTATTAGCGGTAATGCTAAAAGCAAGGCATATTGTTGCTGATGAGGCATAAGTAAGGGGATTAACAACAGAAAATATGAGGCTTCCAAATATTTTTTTAAAGAATTATTCTCTTTTTTAAAAGGAAACGACCGCAAAAAGGCAAAAGATAAACCAGCTAACATTAAACTACCCAATGTAATTATTTGCCGTACAAGTAATGGATTAAAATTAATAAAATTACGTTTAACTTTTATGCCATCAATCACTTGTGATGAGTCCATAGTATAGGCAGGAATTAATGCGCCCAAGTTAATTCTCATTCCTTCATCTATAGTTTCAATATTATGTTCTGCATTAAATGGAGAAATAACTGCCCACCAATTTCCCAATAAAAACATATTATAATTATGGCCTATAAATAATGATGGGATGAACAACAAAATTATAAAAGTAGCTATACATGCTAATACAGTTTTAAAATAGCCACGATAGGCTAAATAGCCAAGGAAAATTATAGGCATAATTTTAACGTTAATTAGAAATCCCATTAGTACCCCAGCTAACAATGGTTTATTTTTAGAAGTTGCAAGAGATAAACTTTCGAGCATACCCCACATTAAAAAAGGTGTAAGCTGTGCGCCAAAAGTATTTTCAATAAGCATTTTAACCAATAAAAAAAGAGTTAAAAATATCCAAATATTATATCTTGTGCTGTAAATGAAATTCGATGGAGGAAAGTATTTTTTTATCAATAAAAAAGACCGACAGTAAAAAAAATAAGTACACAATAGCCAAAATACTTTGCCCAAAGTATGATATTTTATAAAAGGAAGTAGTAATATCGCCCAAAAAACACTGTAATAATAATTAAATCCTGAATTTGCTTGAATATGGCCATATATATTTCCTTTTTGTATTAAAGTTTCGGCTGCGTTGATAAAAATATCGAAATCCGCAAGGTGATATCGAAGGCAGCCAATTGAAAATACTGCTAATAAAATAAAAAGAATAGCGGCGTAAATCCGTTCTTTATTTTTAAAAATCTTACGTAATCTATTATTAATCATTTTTTTTTGTTAAAAAGTATAAAGTATTTTTTCAGAAAAATCACAATCAGGTAGTAAAGAGGAATTAAATTTGGGCATTTCTAATTTTTGATCGGCTGTAAGTAACATTACCAATGGTTTATTGCCGTAAAAGGCAGCCCATTGGCTAAAAGTACTAGGTGGACCAATTATTACATCACATTTGGCAAGCGCATACAAATCAACCATAAAATGCCTTGGTTTATACAACAAAGTTAAACTGCTAAAATTATTGAGGTTTATATCTTCGTTTGAACAAATAAAAAACGCACACGTTTTACCCACTTTTGCATAAATTTGAGTAAGTTGATGCATTATATCGGCATATTGTATATCGGTATAAAACCATTTACCGTTTACAAAAGTGGCATAATCACCACGCCTAATATGCACACCTACAAGCACATCAGCTAGTTTAGTAGCATGGGCTATTTCATTAATTACTTGGCTATAGTAAGGCTCAACGGGTTTAAAAAATTGCAGTATTTTATCTCGGTGTTTACGAATGTTTATAGAGTCTCTAAACATCCATCCGTGTACCAAAACTTTTTGTTTTTTTACATCATTTATAAATGATGCATTATTCAAATCAAATAGAGTTGTTGTTTTGTCTTCTTTAAATTTTGTGCAGTAAAACTTGTATAATGTGGGTGTTTTACCAATAGTTTTATGCGTTATTGAAACCCAATTTTTAAAAACATTACTATAAAAATAGTCTAAAAAACCAATTCCCGTTCTTTTTATACTAATAGGATAATTGCCGAAATAATTGTTTTGGGTAGCTTCAAAATATTTACGATACTTATAAAATCCTAAATTTACCAAAGGATAATTATGCTCAATACTATTGGCAATAAACGATGAAAACCCCCATAATCTATTGGCTAATTGCGAGTTTTGGCTGTTTAGTATAACCATATGTTTAAAACAATTTTGTTATTAGGTTATATTTTAAATATATCACTTATTTACTCCCCACCAAAAACAAAACCAATTGCAGGGCGCAAATTATATACCGAAATCATTACTTCGCCGTAAGCACCTGTGCTGCGTATGGCAACAAGGTCGCCACGCTGGGTTTCGGGTAGCATTACTTCTTTACCAAAACAATCCGACGATTCGCACACAGGCCCTACTACATCATATTTTGTGTCTGTGCTTTTATCCAGCTTGCTTATGTTTTCTATCTGGTGGTAGGCTTGGTAAAGTGCAGGGCGTATTAATTCCGTCATACCGGCATCTAATATGGCAAAATTTTTACTTTTACCATTTTTAACGTACAATACCTTGCTTATTAAGCTACTGCATTGTGCTACCAAAGATCGGCCAAGTTCAAAATGTACTTGTTTACTTGGTGTTATTTCTAAAAAATCGTTAAAAATTTTAAAATAAGCTTCAAAATCTAGTATCGCTTGGGCATCGGGTTGGTGGTAATTTATGCCCAAACCGCCGCCAACGTTTATTACTTTTACAGGCATTCCTCGTTCCTCAAACCAGTGCTGTACTTCGTTTACTTTTATACAAAGGCTTTTAAAAACATTCATATCAGTAATTTGCGAGCCAATATGAAAATGTATTCCCGAAAAATTCAGGTTTTTACACGCTTTTAAGGCCTCCGCCACAGCGGGCAACTCCCACATATTTATCCCAAATTTATTTTCATCAAGCCCCGTAGTAATATATTGGTGCGTGTGGGCATCTACATTGGGGTTTACACGTATGGCAATGCCAGCGGTTTTGCCTTTGGCTTCGGCTAGTTCGTTTATCACAAAAAGCTCTTGCACACTTTCTACATTAAAGCAAAAAATATCAAGGTCGAGGGCTATATTTATTTCGTTATCCGATTTCCCTACGCCAGCAAAGACAATTTTTTGGGCATCAAAACCAGTTTCGTTGGCCCTTATTAATTCGCCACCCGATACGCAATCGGCACCCAAACCATTATTTTTTATTAAGGCTAAAATGGTTTTGTTACAATTGGCTTTTAAGGCAAAATGTACATGAAAATTGTATTTATTAGCTGCTGTATTGCAGGCCTTTAAAGTGTTTTGTAGTAAGCCTAAATCGTAATAGTAAAATGGTGTTTGCTGTTGTGCAAAACTTGCAACTATATTGGCATTAAACATTTGCCTCATTGGTTAAATTTTTAGTCGAATAAACGGTTATGTAAACTTCTTAAGGCTTCTACTTTATCGTCGGTTTTCACCAATAACGATATGTTGTAATTGGAGCCCCCGTACGAAATCATCCTTAGCGGGATATGTTTTAGGGCTTCAAAAATTCGGGCGGCGTAGCCATGTGTTTCGGCACCCATATCGCCCACAATACATATAATAGAGTGGTTTACATCTACTTCTACAATGCCAAAATCGCTCAAATCTTTGGTTATTTCGCCCAAAAAGCGGGTATCATCAATGGTTACCGATACCGCCACTTCGGATGTGGTTATCATATCAATGGGCGTTTTGTAACGCTCAAAAACCTCGAACACTCGGCGTAAAAACCCGTAAGCCAGCAACATACGGCTCGATTGTATTTTTATAGCCGTAATGCCATCTTTGGCCGCAATTGATTTTATTTTACCTTTTTCGCTTTCGCTGGATATTAGCGTACCGTGTGCGCTGGGTTCCATGGTGTTTAATAACCTTACGGGGATTTTATATTTTTGCGCCGGAAAAACCGATTGTGGATGAAGTATTTTCGCCCCAAAATAAGCCAGTTCGGCAGCTTCGTCGAACGATAAATTGGCGATAGGCTTGGTGCCTTTTACAATCCTAGGGTCGTTATTGTGCATGCCATCAATATCGGTCCATATTTGTACTTCTTGGGCTTTTATGCCTGCGCCAATAAGCGATGCCGTATAATCGCTGCCGCCACGGCGCAAATTATCTATCTCACCAAACGAGTTTCTACATATAAAACCTTGGGTAATAAACAGGTTTACATTGGGTTTGGCTTTTAGCAATGGGGTTAAATGCTCGGTAATATAATCAACCACGGGCTCGTTATCTTCATCAATTTTCATAAAATCGAGTGCGGGTAACAAGGCCGATGACACGCCAATTTCGTTCAAATAAATATGGTACAAGGTGGTAGAAAGTAACTCGCCTTGCGCTAAAATAATTTTTTCTTCGATGGGGGTAAAAATATGGTTGGCAAAATCGGCAATCAAATCAAAATGAAAATCGATAATATTTTTTGCCTGCGCTAAATAAGTGGCATCGGCGTAAAGTTCTTTAATAAAAATTTCGTATTTATCTTTTAAAGTTTTTACCAATAAAGCGGCCTTGGCTTTATCGCCCTCGGTATAGGCTGCCGAAATTTCTACCAAATTATTGGTAGTACCCGATACGGCCGATAAAACCACTATTTGTTGCACTTGCGGATTAATTATATCCAACAATTTTTTCATTCTATCGGGGCTTCCTACTGATGTGCCACCGAATTTTAAAACTTTCATTTAATTATTTTTTGATTAAGGTTTTACTGATTTTAAAAATCGAGTAAAAATATACAAAAAATAATAATTTTTGTAAATGGTAGGGGAATATATTTAGTGGGTAATTTTAGTGGGATAGTGTTTAAAAAATTATTAACACCGATGCCCGTAGCCCGAAAATAATTTGTGATTAGGCGAAAATTTCAGGGCACTATACAATATACAATATACAAAAATTAAGACCTTTACAAATAATTTCTTTAAATTTGTTTGTAAACTTTAAAGAAAATGACTAAACAACTAATACGATTTGATTGGGCTATCAAAAGACTCTTGAGAAACAAAGCCAATTTTGTTGTTCTTGAAGGTTTTTTAAGTGAGCTGTTGTTTGATACTATTAAAATTGAGCAAATTCTTGAAAGCGAAAGTAATCAAGAAACTGAAAATGATAAGTTTAACCGAGTTGATATTCTTACTCAAAACTCAAAAAACGAAGTTATTATTATCGAAATACAAAGCAGTTACGAAATTGACTTTTTTCATAGAATGGCTTATGGTGTTTCAAAAAGCATTACAGAAAACTTAAATATTGGACAAAATTACTCGGAGATTAAAAAAGTAATTTCTATAAATATTGTTTATTTCAATCTTGGGCAGGGACAAGATTATGTTTACACAGGGAAAACAGATTTTATTGGTCTTCATCAAAATGATAAATTAGGACTTACAGATAAACAGAAAACTACTTTTTTAAAAAATGAAATTTCTGATATTTTTCCAGAGTACTACTTATTAAAAGTCAATCAATTTAATGACATAGCAAAAGATACTTTGGACGAATGGATTTATTTTTTAAAAAACAGTGAAGTAAAAGACGAGTTCAAAGCAAAAGGATTGAAAGAAGCAGGAGAAGTTTTAGACATCATGCGGCTTCCCAAAGATGAAGAATATGGTTACAATCGTTATATAGACAGTTTGCGATTAAAAAGTAGCGAAATGTTTACTTTACAAACAGAAGCAGAATTTAAGGTTCGTGAAGAAAACAGTATTTCTATTGCAAAGAATGCAATTAATATAGGGCTTTCAAATGAACTTATTTCTACATTAACAAATTTAGAAATTCAAAAAATAAAAGAATTAAGGAACAAAATGAAAGAATAAATATTAGCTTAACATTGGGTTTTGTGCAAGCAAGAATTTAGTGAGTAGTAGCTAGTGGAATAGCGTTTAAAATATTATTTTGCATTAATTTATCAGTACTAAGCCCGATGCTATATGCCCGTAGCCTAAAAAGGATTTGTGATATTAAGCCCCAAAAAAAATGCTCCCAAATATTATTTAGGAGCATTGTGTGTTTTTAAGCCAATTGCTTGTTTAGTTTTTCGGTCAATACTGATTTTGGTACTGCACCTATTTGTTTATCCACGATTTCGCCGTTTTTAAATATCAATAAAGCAGGTATGTTTCTGATGCCATATTTCATAGAAATTTCGGAGTTATGGTCAACATTTACTTTACCCACTACTGCTTTGCCATTAAAATCGTTGGCTAGCTCTTCTACAACTGGGCCTACCATACGACAAGGGCCACACCACTCGGCCCAAAAATCTACCAATACGGGTTTATCTGCTTTTAATACCAACTCATCGAAGTTTGCATCTGTTATTTCTAATGCCATAATTTTTTATTTTTAATTTGTGATGTCAAAGATATGTTTTAGGTATGCTAGCCACAAATAGATTTTTGCAATAGTGCAATAGCCTAGCCTGATGATGGAGTGTTTTACCGTATTTATTAAATTTGGCTTCGGCTTTTTTATTTGCCACAAATACGCCTATCTGTTTGATAGTGTTTGGTTTATTTAAACTATTTATCTACGAAAGTTTAGCTATTAATATTGTTACTTAAATGTGGTATTAAAATAGTTTTTTACTTTTAGTTGTTAGCCCGTGGTTGGTTCTCCGCAAACGTTTACGTTAAATATACGGCATCGCTTTCGTGTGGTTCGTCTAATATAACTTCTACGTGTTCTTTTAATACAGTTGATAGCTGTAAACCTGTAAAATCGGTGGTGAGCGGAAACAGCTTGTGGCTACGGTCTATCAGTACTACCGAGCGTAATTTTTTAAGTGGGATGTTTAAAAATTTACCCAGCCCATAAGCCAATGTGCGGCCACTATTTAGTACATCATCTACAATAATTACGGTTTTATTGGTACAATCAATTTGTGCAATATCGTTTGTAGCGTCATAATGCTGTATATCTTTATCTAATAAAATACTTGCTACGCTTATTTTAATGGTTGATATTTTTTGTAATACGGCATTTAAGCGCAGAGCTAACCTGTAACCACGAGCCCACACGCCTACTATAATAATTTCGTTTTCTTCGAAGCTATCTTCGAGTATTTGGTAGGCTATGCGGTTTATTTTTTGTTGTACTTGTATGGTATTTAATATTAATTCTCGTTTCATTTTTGCTTGTTTTACAATAAACTTAATAAGCTAGTTTATTATGTTTTTAACCGTGTGAAAAAGCTTTAACGATGGTAGCGACCTGCCTGCGCAGGCAGGCATCCTTTTTTCCCCTAGCCCCCAAAGGGGGGATTAAACGCCCATTTCCCCTTTGGGGGCTAGGGGGAAAAAGATACAGCGAGCACCGTGTAAAAAGCTCTAATTATATCTCAAAAATTTCTTTATTGGTAGCGTTAAAATTTACTACAATTATACGGCATGTTGGTGTATAAAAGCTACAACTGTATCATTAAAAAAATAAGCACTATCTAAATTTACCACGTGTCCACAATTTTCAACAATTACTAAAGTAGAAAAACGGTTTTGTTTTTTTACTAATTCTTTAATTTCGGGCAAAAACATGGCGTCTTGGTCGCCCGAAATATAAAGGATAGGCTTGGGAAGTTCGGTTTTTCTAAACATTTTTAATACTGGGTTTACCTCGCTTGCTAGGCTAAACCATTTTATAAACTCCAATTGGTTTAATTTTTTGGCTTCGTTTATAAAAATATCACGCGATGTTTTATGGTTGCTACGTGGCATAATAATGTAGGCAAAAAAAGTATAAAGCGCAATGTAAGGTAAATAAAACTTTATTAAGTTTCCCAACTTTACCAACAACCACGAGCGTAAGTTTAATTTCATAATTGCTCCCGCAAGCACTAGGCTAGTTACCCTGTGGGGTTGTAACTGTGCCAATTCGCGTACAATAATGGTACCTAATGATATGCCTACAAAATGCGATTTTTCGATTTTAAGATAATCTAAAAGATTAATAATATCGTTGGCTAAAAATGCAAAAGTGTATTTCACATCTTTTAATGTTAGGCTACCTTCGGAGTTTCCGTGGCCACGTAAATCGAGCAGTAAAACATTAAAATTGGTTTTAAATGCTTTAATTTGTTTAAACCAGGTATTGTAACTGCCACCTGCACCATGCACAAATGTTACCCATTGTGTAGATGTGGGATGGATATATATAACATGGTTTAGCACAATATGGGTAAATTTTATTTAATCAATGCGTCTAAAACCTGCTGCGAAGCATTTTTTGTATCTACTTTATCAATGATGGCGATAATAATACCCTGCTCATCTATCACATAAGTTGTGCGCTGTGTGCCCATATAGGTTTTGCCATACATGCTTTTTTCTACCCATACGCCATAGCTGCTTACAATGCTTTTATCGGTATCGGCAAGTAAGGTAAATGGTA
>JAAFJW010000088.1 GCA_013298995.1 Sphingobacteriales bacterium
GCCTTGGCCATAAAACCCAATAGTTATTTATCCTACCCAAATAGTAAATTAAAAACCTGTTCGATTTTACTTACTGTTTTTATTTGGATGTGATATTTTGATAAATCGAGCCCTTTTTTGTTATAATGGGAGATAAAAATTTGTTCGAAGCCTAGTTTTTGCGCTTCCGAAATACGTTGCTCAATCCGGGTAACCGCCCTTATTTCGCCCGATAGGCCAATTTCGGCAGCAAAGCAAGTTTTGTACGATATAGGCATATCCTCATGCGACGAAATAATGGCTACCGCCAAGCCCAAATCTATACTTGGGTCTTCTACCTTTATACCGCCAGCAATATTTAAAAAAACATCTTTTGTACCTAGTTTAAAGCCACAGCGTTTTTCTAAAACAGCCAGCAACATGTTCATCCGCTTGGTATCAAAGCCCGTTGCGCTACGCTGTGGTGTGCCATAAGGCGATGTGCTTACCAGTGCCTGCGTTTCTATAAGCATGGGGCGCATACCTTCCATAGTTGCCGATATGGTTACCCCACTCAAAGGCTCATCACGTTGCGAAAGTAAAATTTCGGATGGGTTTGATACCTCTCGCAAGCCATTGCCCTGCATTTCGTAAATACCAAGTTCGGCAGCGGGGCCAAATCGGTTTTTTATAGCCCGCAATATGCGGTACACATGGTGCCTATCGCCCTCAAACTGTAAAACGGTATCAACCATGTGCTCCAGTATTTTGGGGCCAGCTATCATCCCATCTTTGGTAATATGCCCTATTAAAAATACGGGTGTGCCACTTTCTTTGGCAAATCGCAATAGCTCGGCGGTACACTCACGCACCTGCGATACGCTGCCTGGTGTTGATTCGATATGTGCCGAGTGTAGCGTTTGTATCGAATCAATAATAACAATATTGGGCTTTAACTGCTCTATTTGTTTAAAAATATTTTGGGTAGCTGTTTCGGTTAATATGTAACAATCGCTTTTAGCTGGGTTTATTTTTTCCTTGGCGGGATATAACCTTTCGGCCCGTAGTTTAATTTGGGCTTCGCTTTCCTCGCCCGATACATACAATACCTTTAAGCCAACCAAAGTAACCGCCAATTGTAACATTAAGGTAGATTTGCCAATACCAGGTTCGCCACCTATTAATACCAGCGAGCCACCCACAATGCCTCCGCCCAATACACGGTTAAACTCCTTATCGGGCGTAAGCAAGCGTTCCTGTTCCGAGTATTGTATCGCATCTATTAAATTAGGTTTATTTACACGGCCTTTGTTTTCGGCGGTATCGCTTTTCCAATCGGGTGTGCCCGAAGGTTTTTTTTCTACCACTTCTTCTACAAAAGTGTTCCATTGCAAGCATGATGGGCATTTACCCAGCCATTTTGCCGCCTCAAAGCCGCAGCTTTGGCAAAAATAGGAAGTTTTAATTTTAGCCAAATTTTGTTTTTATTTAATTAGCCACAAAGTTATTTTTTTTAAGCATCATGCTTGTATAATAAAAACTAATTTTTTGTAGTATGCAAAAAAATAATAGCACATATTTTTTTATATATTACTAATATACAGTGTATAACAATTTTAAATACCCGATTATTTACCTTAAATTATAAATCATTTTAAATAAAAACATATAAAGTGTAATAAAAATTTTGTATAACTAATTAATATCTATAATTTTAAACGCTTAATATATACCATATATCATAATTTAATATGAAGTCAAAAATACTATTGCTACTTACTTTTATATCATTGTCATTCAACACTTTTTCGCAATCTAACTTTAGGCGTTGGAGTGTAGGCTTACACCCAGGTATCACCATAGATAATATGGATTTTAGGTACGATAGGCCGCGTTTGGTACTTATTATAAACCTATTAGAAGCTTTTTTTGAACACCGAGTTTATTCGTGAATATAGCTTAGGGAAACTTTTTGTAACAGAAAGTTTCCCTTTTGGCGATGATACCTTGGTGTTTAAAGTACATAACAAGGTATTTTTACTGCTAAGCTTAGGCGATAACAAAACTTTTAATGTAAAGTGCGAGCCCGAGCAAGCAATAACCTACCGTAACCAATACCCCGAAATAAAACCAGGTTACCACATGAACAAAACGCATTGGAATACCGTAAATTTTGATGGTAACCTTCCCGATGCGTTAATAACCGAAATGATAGATGATTCATACCAATTGGTATTTAATAGTTTGCCCAAAAAAATACAAAACCCACTGTAAAAAATAAGCGATTACAATAACCGTTAAAATGGTGCTCATAAAAAAAAGCGATTTTAAATTTTAAAAACAAAGCCTTATGAGAAAGCCAGCTAGCCCAAAGCAAAAAAATAATTACCTTACACGCCTCGCCCTTGTATTAATTTTGTTGAATTTGGCTAGCACTAGCATAGCCCAACAATTTAAGTTGATTGCCAAAATTGATACCCTTGCTAGCTTGGCCGCCGTTGATAATTTTGGAAACCTATTTTTAGTAACGCCCAAAAACGAGGTAATGAAATTTAACCCGAAAGGCAAGTTTTTATGGAATTATACCAATAACGCTTACGGCAATATTAGCCAAATAGATGTAAGCGACCCCTTACGGGTAATACTTTATTACCCTGCTTACCAGCAACTAATTGTGCTAAACAATAATTTAAGCGAGATAAGTAAATTTAATTTTAGCAACAACCCCAGCCAATTGGTTAGCCTAGTGGCATCGGCCAATAATAACGGTTTTTGGGTATATGATGCCATAAATAGGGAGTTAAAAAAACTGAGCAATAACTTTACCGAAGATATAGCAACTGGCAATATTTACCAACGCGATGGCTTAAACCCACAAGCTAATTTTATGCTAAACAGCGACCAATACTTGTTTATAAACGATGCCAGTAAAGGCGTACATATTTTTGATAGGTTTGGTAATTATTTTAAAACTGCCGTAATTAATTGCGAAAAACATTTTGATGTTACAGGAAATCAAATTTTTTATGTAGAAAACAAAAAACTACATAGCTATAATTTTTTAACTTTTGAAAGCAAAATTTTAGAAACGCCAAGTAAACAGGGTTTTACAGATATGATTTTGCATAACCAACAACTGATAATTTTAACCGAAAAAGGATTAAGTTTGTGGGCTATACAATAGTTTATAACCGTATCTATTATAAATACGCCAATTATTAAAAGAACTTAAAACCATATTTAATGAATATTATGCTAAAAAAAATTTTTATAACTACTTGCTTAATTATTTATACAGCAACGCTAACTTATGCCCAAAGAAATTACCTATCACTTGATGGAAAATGGAATTTTTGTATTGATACTACCAAAAATGGAATAACCGACAAATGGTTTACCAAAGGTTTACCGCAAGCAAAACAAATAGTACAAGTACCACATACCTGGAACACGGTACAAAAAACCGCAAAATATGCTGGCTGGGGCTGGTACCAAAGAAAAATAAGTATCCCTGCAAATTGGAAAAACAATAGCATAAAAATACAGTTTGATGCCGTTTACCACGATGCTACCGTATGGATAAATGGTAAAAAAGCAGGCGAACATAAATCATCAGGTTTTACCAAATTTTTTATAGAAGCCAGCCAGCTTATCATCCCTGGTAAGGAAAACACCATTACCGTTTTGGCCGATAATTCTTTTTCTAAAGAAAATATCCCCTATTCTATTAGCTTCGATTGGGCCAACGATGGGGGCATTATACGTTCGGTACAGCTAGTAAGTACCCAAAGGCCAAGGATAAATTATGTGCATATTTTGGCTAAGCCCGATTTATCATCGCCAGCTTTGGGTGGCAAAGGTACCGCCTGCTTTAAGGTACAATTATCCGAAATGGGTAAAATAGATGTATCTAAAATCACGTTCAACATCCGCATTAGCGAAAGCAATCAAAAAACTGCCAATGTAATTTATAATAAGCAGGTTATACCCAAAATAAAAGCCGGTATTGCCGAATTTGAAATTGCCTTTGATAGCATAAACCGCTGGCATTTCGACGACCCTAATTTGTACAAAACACAATTAACCGTAAGCTACAATAATAAAGCTACCGATATAGATACCACAGTTTTTGGCTTCCGCGAGCTTAAAACCGTGGGCAATACATTTGTATTTAATGGCGAAACCATACGCACCGCAGGGGTGGAATGGATGGGTGGCAGCAGCCTAAAAAATGGTATGGCCGAAACCAAAGATGAAATGCGCCAAAGCCTCGAAAAACTAAAATACCTAAACACCATGTTTACCCGTTTCCATCTACAACAAGATGATTATGTGTATGATTGGTGCGATAGAAACGGTGTATTGGTACAACAAGAAATACCTATATGGGGCATAAAAACCGTAATGACCGATACCATTATACGCATAGCCAAGTTTCAATTGAACGAAATGATTGGCAACTCGTATAACCACCCAAGTATTATAGCTTGGGGCGTAGGTAACGAAATTGATGCCCGTAACGAAATAAATATTAGTGGCGTAAAAACATTATATCATTATACCAAAAAACTAGATAGCTCGCGGCTGGCAAATTATGTAAGCAATTCGCTACAAAGAGCCCGATCGTGGAACCCCGGCATTTTAAAAGATGCCAGCAGCTATGGCGATGTAATGATGTATAACGATTATCACTCTACCTGGTACCGCCAAGCCCGAGCTGGCCGTGGCCCAGTTTTAGATACCATACAAGCCGAAAACCGCACAATGCCTTTGGTAATTAGCGAGTTTGGCTTATGCGAACCCGAAAACTGGGGCGATGATAGCAAACGTATTGTTGATATGATAAATAACTACTCGGTTTACGAAAGCAAACCCTACATAGCGGGTGTAATTTATTTTTGCCTGAACGATTACCGTACACACATGGGCAGTGGTAAGTACGGTTTCCATAACACCAGGGTACATGGCGTGTTTGATTTAGAGGGCAAGCCAAAACCATCGGCACCTATTTTACGCGAGCTAAATTGCCCTGTGGATGTAACAGGCCTTAACCGTAACAAAGAAAACAATATTGCCGTTACCGTAGTAGGTGGCTTGGGTTTTCCATCATTCCAACTAAAAAATTATACATTTTATTGGTCGGCAGGGGTGGATGATTACCTTAAAAATGGTGAGAAATATAAATTACCCATTATAAACCCTGGCAAAACCCACGATTTTGTTGTACCCAATACCTTTAAAGATAAAGGTGTGGTAACCATTGTAAACGGTCGAGGAAATGTGGTTTACCAAAAAGTAATTGATAAAACATCGGTTTATTTTTAATTGGGTTTAAAAATCAGTTTCTCAATTAAAGTACAGGGAGCTATAATTTTTAAATTAATTTATTGCTAATATTTCATCTGTGGCATTATTATGTGATTTTTTTTGCCACAGATTTACAGATTTTTTTTACTGATAAAATATACAATATTTCATCAGTGCATTATTGTAAATTTACCATTTTAATACCGTTTGCTTAAACCTGTAAAAAACGCTCCAAGTGGCGTAGCTATAACCTGTTGCTGTACTTTGCACTTCGTTACTTGTGAGGCTAACTATAAAATTAACCGACCACCTTGCCGATGAAAAACTTGCGCCCACATCTGGCACAAATACAAAAGGCTTAACGCCAAAGGTTACAGGGCCTTTATCGCTCCTAAACATGCCACCCTGTATGGTAGCATTATAGGCCACATAATTAATTTGAGGGCGTAAAAAAATAAAATATTCGGCTGGTAAGTTTTTTTTACCGTTGGGATGGTTGCCTATTAAACTGTTAAAACTTACTGATTGGTAAAGCGGGTTGCATTTCCCCCAGCGCAATAACAAGCCCACATTAGCCCCCGAAAATGTATTGCCTAATAAAGCTGATGATAGCGCTGTAATATCCAAATATTTGCTGGGGCTACGGTATAGTAGGCGGTTATAATCAGCCGAAAGGTTTAAACCTATTTCGTTTTTAAGCTGGTACTCCCAGCCTAGTGGTGTAAATAAACCTAGTAGTTGATGGTAGCTTGTTTGTATTTCTTTGCCCAAGGCATTGGGCCCAATGGTGCCTACTTGAGCACTTATTTTCACCATTTTTTCGTTTTTGTAAAACCAATTAAACGATGAGCCTAGATAAAGATAGGCTGTAAAAGGGCGGTCGTGTGTGGTAATATCAGGTGCTTTGGCAAAAAACGGGTTGTATATTTTTTGTCCCGATTCCAGCTCAAAAATCTTTTTTTCGAGAGTGCTATCTATACCTTGCTGTTTTAAAGCATGGCGGTAATAAAACTGGTTGCCGTTGGTATAGTAACGGTCTTTTTTTGAAATATAAAAATCATTGGCCGATGCGGTGCCAATTTCGTCGGTATAACCCTGCGAGTAAGCTGTATTAAAATGCAATGTATTGAATAGCAGTATAACAACTGCTTTGCGAAGCGCAATTTTATTAAATTGTAAAAGAGGGTAAAAAATTATCATCTTATATTGTGGGCTATTTTTTGTGAAAAAGCTGTCCTTTATTTTTTACCATTATTTTTCTTGCTTCACTAAATTAAATTTTTATATCCCCAAAATAAAACATTTTTAACCTTTAAACATCTCCCCAAAAGGGAAATAAAAAAGCAAACAAACATTTTTATAATCCTAGCAAAAAACAAGTTTTATTTAAAAAAAATATTGCAAAGCCGAATGTGAAAAAATCAATATAAAGGGCAAAATGCTACTCATTTAAAAAAAATATTTATAGCCATTGCAAATAACCAAAAAATACCCAAAAAAAATTAATTTTAATATTTTGTTCAAAAGTTTATTGTTATATATGTACCCAATCAAAACCTATTTTTATAAATATGACAGTTTTTCACCTTAGTGCCGAGTGTTACCCTGTTGCCAAAGTTGGGGGCTTGGGCGATGTGGTGGGTGCGCTACCCAAATATTTGGTAAACGAAGGTATTGATGCAAAAGTAATTTTACCTTTTTACGATAAAAAATTTACACAAACACACGTTTTCGAAACCGTATTTACAGGGCAATCTAACCTTGGTAACCGCAGCCTTGCTTTTGAGGTGTTAAAAGAAAGCACCAACGTTTTAGGCTTCGAATTGTATTTGATAAAAATACCTAGCCTGCTTGATAGAGTTGATGTATATGGCTACCCCGATGAGATAGAGCAGTTTGTAGCATACCAAATTTCGGTGCTAGAATGGGTAATTACACAGCATATACAAGTGGATGTTTTCCATTGCCACGATCATCATAGCGGCTTAGTTCCTTTTTTGATTCAGTACTCAACAAGGTTTGATTCGTTGCGAGATATACCCACCGTTGTAACCATACACAATGCCCAATACCAAGGCTGGCTGGGTTGGGATAAATTTTACTATTTACCCAATGTAGATGTAAGCAAAACAGGCTTGTTAGATTGGGCTGGCTGCATTAACTCATTGGCAACAGCCGTAAAATGCTGCACCCGATATACCACCGTATCGCCTGGTTACCTAGAAGAGTTAAAAATACACTCGAACGGGCTTGAGCATTTGTTCTACATGGAGCAACAAAAAGGATTGGGCATTATTAACGGTATCGACCCTGATGTGTGGAACCCCGAAACAGATACCATGATAGGAGATAATTACCTAGCAAGCAATCTGAAAAATGGTAAAGCACTTAATAAAAAAACATTATGTGCCGAGTTTGGCTTAGATGATAGCAAGCCGCTAATTACATTTATTGGCCGCTTGGTGATAGAAAAAGCAGCGGATGTATTGCCCTATATATTTTCTGCTTGCCTCGAAAAATTTAAAGGCGAGGTAAATTTTTTAGTACTAGGCTCGGGCGAAAAATATATTGAAGAAGCCTTATCAAACATCCCAATATCTAATAACTACAATGTTTTTATAGGTTACGATGAGCAGCTATCGCACCGCGTTTATGCTGGTGCCGATTTTATACTGATGCCCTCTAGGGTAGAGCCCTGTGGCCTTAACCAACTGTATGCTTTAAAATATGGCACCATACCTATTGTGCGTAGCACAGGTGGATTAAAAGATACCGTTATTGATATTAAAGAAAAAAACGGCTACGGCATTAGGTTCGAAAACACCACGCCCGAAGATGCTTGCCAAGCTATAGAAACAGCGATTAAGCTATTTGCCGATACCAAAAAACTCAATATGCTTAGAAAAAAAGCAATGGGTTTAGATTTTTCGTGGAACCAATCAGCACAGCAATACAAACAATTATATAACAGCCTAATAACCATATTATGAAATCAGAAAAAATAATTTCCATTATCCTTGGCGGCGGGCAAGGCTCAAGGCTATACCCACTTACAGCAAGCCGATCAAAACCTGCCGTACCCATAGCTGGCAAGTACCGCTTGGTAGATATACCAATTTCTAATTGCATAAATTCTAACCTTAAAAGAATTTTTGTGCTTACCCAATTTAACTCGGCATCGCTAAACAAGCATATTAAAAACACGTATCATTTTAGCGTTTTCACGGATGCTTTTGTTGATATTTTAGCTGCCGAGCAAACGCCAGATAATAAAGGCTGGTACCAAGGAACAGCCGATGCGGTAAGGCAAAGTTTGCATCATTTAAAACAACACGATTTTGAGTATGTACTTATCCTATCGGGCGACCAACTGTACCAAATGGATTTTAGGGAAATGATCGAAAACCATGTTGCAAAAGCAGCCGATATTACTATTGCCACCATCCCTGTAAATGCCAAAGATGCCACCAGTTTTGGGATATTAAAAGCCAACGACGATTTAGAAATTACCTCGTTTATAGAAAAACCAGCCGCCCAATTATTGCCCGATTGGCAATCGGATACTGGCGAAGCCATGCTGGCACAAAACCGTATCCATCTGGCATCTATGGGTATTTATCTGTTTAATAAAAACGTATTGATAGATATGCTAGAAGGCAACCAACGCCACGATTTTGGTGGTGAAATTATACCCGAAGCTATCGGTAAAAATAAAATTATTAGCTACCAATTTGAAGGCTATTGGACAGATATTGGTAACATCGATTCGTTTTTTGAGGCCAACCTTGGCCTTACCGATGATGTGCCCAAGTTTAACCTTTTCGACCCAGCACCCATATACAGCCGAGCCCGCATGTTGCCCCCATCCAAAGTTTCGGGTACTATACTTACCAATACCATTATTGCCGATGGTTGTATTATACATGCCAAAGAACTTACCCGCTGTGTGGTAGGTATCCGCTCACGCATTGGCCATGGCACTGTTGTATCTAATTGCTACATTATGGGTAGCGATTATTACCAAACCATCGAAGAAATTGAAGGCCTACGCAAATCGCACAAACCACTTACTGGTATTGGCGAAAACTGTGTGATAAAAAACGCCATATTGGATAAAAACTGTTTTATTGGAAATGATGTAACCATTAACGGTGGCGCACATATTAAAGAAGGTGATTACGATACCTACACCGCCAAAGATGGCATAGTTGTAGTGAAAAAAAACGCAGTAATACCTAATGGAACTGTAATAGGGTAATACCTGATAACTACCCATAAACACGCCTGTTTTTTTTTATTAAGACCGTGATGTGTTTATGGGTATTTATACCTATTTTTTTACTCGCTAATTTTTAATCCACCACCTAAGTAAAAATTAATAGTTGATAATTATTTTTTTGTAAAAAAATGGTTTTGCGTGTATATGCTCTAAGGGGGTTATATTTACTGCCTACATTCGTGGCAAATAAATAAAGGCGACGCCTTTGGTTGATTCTTTAACCCCTAACTCCGCTACTATTTATGTAAACAAAAAATAAAAAATCCAGTATTATATATACTAGATTTTTTATTGTCATTTTGCTTTACGTAATTACTTATTTATATATGACAAAAATCTCATATTTGATAATCCCAAAGTGATTCATTAACTCTAATGGAAATAATGCTTGCAGTAATTTTTTGTCCAACGTTTTGATAATACTTTTTTTCAAAGTTAGAATTTTAATGGCCCTCGCCCCAACTTTTTAACCTGAACCTATAACATGTTTAGTTTATAATAATATTCTTCTCAAATTTAACTAAAACTAACCTCAAAAACTGTACCATTGGGCGTATTATTTTTTACTTTAATAATAGCTTGGTGGCGGTCTAAAACTTGTTTTACAATAAATAAACCTAAGCCTGTTCCTTTTGTTTTTCGGGTATCTTCGCTACCAACTCTATAAAATTTATCAAAAATTTTTGTTTTTTCATCTTCTGTTATGCCAATACCTAAATCGGCAACTGTAAAAACTACTTTATTGTTTAAACCTCGCTTTAAGCTAACGTGTATGGGCATACAACTTGGCGAATATTTAACAGCGTTTTCTACTAAATTACTTACCACAGATGACAACGAAAAATCATCTCCATTTATAAAAATGTTGGGTTCAATATCAGTAATTAAAGATTCGGAGCTACAAACATGTATTTGTAACCTTGCAACAATTTTTTCTACAAGGTTCGAAAAATTAAACGGCTCTTTGGGGAAGCTATACAATTTGTTTTCGATACGTGTGGCCAGCAACATGTTTTCCACCAAATCGGCCAGCCGCTCAATATCTAATAACGATTTACCAATAAAATTTTGCTGCTGCGCTTTATCCAAATCGCGTTTTAAAATAGTTTGTAAATATAGTTTTATAGATGCCAAAGGCGATTTTAGTTCGTGGGTAACACTCAATAAAAAATTTTTTTGCTGGGCGTTTATTTTTTTTTCTTTGTTGATGGCTCGGTGTAATTTATACGCACCAAAAGCCATTAACGATATAAAAACAAAGCCTTCGCTTACCACCATGCCTGTACGCATGGGCTCCAGGTGTACCATTATAGTTGCCCACCACAGTAATTGTGCTATTACATAGCAAACCAAAATATAAAATATGGTAAGTGGTTTCATTGTTGTTTGTTTTATTGAGGGATAGTAAAATTAGAAAAATTTAACAAAAAATGGTAACTATTGTGCCTTGTGCCACAGATGCACAAATAAAAAAATTAAATGATGCAAAACTGTGTAGCTGTGCTTATGAGAGGCGAGCGGTATCTCGCACAAAAAAACCTCGATAGTGTTTTAAGTACTATCGAGGTTTTTTTGTGCGTTGCGTTTATCAACACAAGTAAAAAAGAATCCTATTATTTTGC
>JAAFJW010000085.1 GCA_013298995.1 Sphingobacteriales bacterium
TTTTGCCACTCGTTAAAGCCACCAATATTATAGGTATCGCCAATTTTTCCTTTATGAAAAATAAGGTCGATGGCTCGGGCGTGGTCTATCACATATAACCAATCGCGGGTGTATTTACCATTGCCATAAACGGGTAAGGCTTTGTTATTGATGATGTTGTGTATCATCAGCGGAATTAATTTTTCGGGGAAATGGTATGGGCCATAATTGTTAGAGCAGTTAGAAACGATAACTTGTAGGCCGTAGGTATCGTGGTACGAGCGCACAAAATGGTCGGACGATGCCTTGCTGGCACTGTATGGCGAGTGTGGGTCGTAAGAGGTGGTTTCGGTAAAAAAACCTTCGCTACCCAAGCTGCCATATACCTCATCGGTAGATACGTGGTAAAAAAGGTGATTTTGATAATTGCCTTTCCAGTATTTTTTTGCGGCTTCGAGCAGGATAACTGTACCAATTACGTTTGTATAAACAAAATCTAAAGGGTTGCTTATCGATCTATCTACGTGTGATTCGGCAGCTAAATGTATTACATCGCTTATCTGATGCTTTTCGAAAATATGGTTAATGGCCTCTGCATTGGTAATATCGGCTTTTTCGAAAACGTAGTTGGTTGCGTTTTCTATGGGAGTAAGGTTTTCGAGGTTACCAGCGTAGGTAAGCGCATCTAAATTCACAATTTTGTAATTGGGATATTTACTTACCAGCTGGCGTACCACTTCGGAGCCAATAAAGCCCGCACCGCCAGTAACTAGGATTGATTTTATCATAATAAACAAAAGTAGGGTTTTAAAATAATTATAAAGTAAAGTTTATATTATCTAAAAAATAATAGAACCGTGTTTTTATATTTTGGCTTGGTATTACAATCGGCCTAAGCCAAAAATGTACTGCGATATTTTTTCACGTGTTTATGTTTTTTACTGCCTATCTTTTCGTCGTATTTTTATTTTTATGGCATTGGCAATTGGTTTTTCGGATACTAAAATAAGGTAACCTCCACCTCCTGCGCCGCTTAATTTCCAGCCTAATGCTTGGTTTTTATAGGTATCAATCAAATCAAAAATTTCTTGGTAAGCCATATTGGGGAACATGGCTATTTGTGCCTCGAACGATGCGGTAAAGGCTGCACCAAAAGCATTAATGTCTTTTTTCTGGATAGCATCCCAACAATTATCGGCGGCAATAGCTAAGTTTTTTGCGCCATCTTGGCTTATATGCGTATTATCTAAAACGCTGTACGACGACTTTCGAGGGCCTAGGGTGATTAAAAACAGGTGGTTCTCTAGCCAAGTTAAAATATCTTCGTTGTGGTTGGCTTCTATTTTTGTGGGCCAATAATCGCCCTCGTAAAAATATTTGTTTACGCCTGGCATAACAATACCTAAAGCATCTTGCGAGCCTGCAATTTCGGTTGTACCTGGTGGGTTTTCGTAGGTAAATAATATTTTTGCCAGTTTTTCTCTATCGCCTAGCGGGATTTCGGTACGCCACAGCTCGATGGCTTTTTTACGAGTGCTTGATGACATGCCACTTCGGTTATTAAACTCTAAAGTGGGTTCGATAGAAATGGTTAATACACTGCCCGAGTGGTGTTTAGAAACATAAGGTTGGTCTAACCAGCCACCCGCCAAATCGATACGAAAAGGGATTAAACATTCGGTACGCAGGGTTGTGGTAGAACGGGTGGGTAGGTTTTCGTGAGGCAAGCGTGGTAAAATTACATACTCAATGCCTCGTTCTTTGCATAAAGCCTCTTTTGTGGGCGAGGCTCCATCTTCGTTTACCAAAAAAATATTTGGTTTAATTTCTTCTAACTCTTTTAAGAAATCTATTAAACCCATACCCTCACTTACATATACTTTATGTACCGCTGATAGGGCTTGCAACATATACTGTCGCTCGTTTTGCGGGTTTACGGTATGCCGGCCTTTTAGCTGGTAAATATTTTCGTCGTTGCCTATGCACACGTGTACTTCGCCTAGCTTAGCGGCTTCGTTTAAAAAGGCTACGTGGCCGCTGTGTAACAAATCGAAGCAACCGCTTACTATTACTTTTTTTTTCATTTTATTTTAAGGTTGTTGTATGTACTAAAAATTTTTCTTTAAAAACCGAAGCTATAAATAATGGGCCATAGTATAAATAGCGTTTCCACATACGCTTGGGCTCTTTTATTAATCTAATAAACCACTCTAGCCCTAAATTTATCCAAAATTTACTTGGGCGTGGTATTGTGCCGGCATAAAAATCAAAAACAGCACCTATGGCGCATATAGTTGTTGCGTTTAGTTGGTTTTTATGTTCGAAAGCCCATTTTTCTTGTTTAGGAGCCGTCATCCCTATAAATAAAACATCGGGCTTAAAGTTATTTACGGCTTCTATCATTTTATGGTTATCACTACTACTAAACACGGTTTTGAATGGGGGCGAATAGGTTTGTGTTCTTATATTAGGAAATTCGGTGTTAAGTCGGGCAATAATTTTTGATAAAGTATTCTCCGAAGAGCCCAAATAAAAACAAGATCCACCGTTTTCGTTAAGTTTTTTTAGTAAGTGTTCATGCAATTGTGCACCTGCAATTTTTTTAATTTTAGTTCCATGTATTAAACGTACCGACGCTACAATAGCCACCCCATCGGCCAGTAAAATATCGGCACCTTGTAATGCTCGTTTAAATTCAGTATCCTGCTGGGCAATACAAAAAGAGTATTGGTTGATGGTGTTGATAAGTGTTTTTTTGCCTAAAGAAATTAAAGATACTTCCCCTTTGTAAATACGATAATCCATTAAAGGAATAGTGAAGCTAGGATTCATAAAAAAATTAGAGAAACTTAAAGCAAAAAAATACTTTTAAAAGTAACATTTTTTTTAAACTGCGAAATAAAAAATAATTAATAAAAGGAGTTAATTTTTTTAGTTTTAAAAAGGGCTTCGGTTAATATTTCCTTTATGGTGTTTTCGTAAATTTTTACAGTATATTTTTCTTGGTATAATTTTTTACCTGCTAGCCCCATTTCTGTTCGTAGTGTAGGGTTTAAAATTAAAACTTCTAATTTATCGGCTAATGCTTTAGCGTTTTGCTGTGGTACTAAAAACCCTGATACTGTATCCTCCACAAAATCGGGCACACCACCCTCAAAAGTAGAAATAACTGGCAAAGCCTGTTGCATAGCCTCTAGTATCACCAATGGGAAGCACTCGTTATGATAATAGGTGGGAAAGGCAAAAATATCGGCTTCCGAAAAGGCTATTTGTTTTTCGATACCATATTTTTTGCCTTGGTAGCTTACATTAGATTGTAAATTTAATTTTTCTACTTGCTTATTAAACAGTGGGGCGGTAATATCACTTTCGCCACCTATAAATATACAATTAAAGGCAATTGATTTTTTTTGTAATAATGCACAAGCTTCTAACAACACGTAAACTCCTTTGGTTTGAATAAGGTTTGATAAAAACAAAATATTTACGGTATTGCTTTGTTTTTTAACTGTATTTGGAACGCTTGTGGATAAAGATAAGTCGGGTATGCCATTAGGGCAATAATAAACATTGGATTGTGGAACAAATTTTTTAATATCACTATATAATATCGGAGAGCCAACAATGCTTTTAGAGTTTTTAAATTGAAAACGATATAAAAAGTTTTTTAAACCAGTATTTGCATTTTGGGCTACCCCTTTGTTATGATAATGATACACAATAGGAATACGAAACAGTTTTAATAAGGCTACAATTACCAACTCTTTATACCAAGGTGCGCCAGATGAATTAATAGTCATGTAACACAACTCAAACTTACCCCTAGCTAATGTTTGTAGTACCTTATACCAGAGTTGTAAAATAACAATTCCTTTTTTTAAACCCCATTTTCCAATATCAGATAAACTACCTGCGGTAGCTAAATTAATATATTTACTATTGAAATAGGTGTTAATTAAAACACTATCCTTTACATACCCACCAAGTGCTGCGGCCCCGTGTACAGGAGGGGCAAGGTGAACTAAGAATAAGATTTTTGGTTTCATTTTTTAAATTAATTATATATATGATGACGAACAACCTAATTAAAATATTTTCTCAAAACTAAGCCTTATAATTTGTACTTTACTACACTACCGAATAAGAATAATGTTAGCGTATTTTAGGCAATTTTGTTGGTAGAAAATAACAGAGAATTTAATTTTTTCATTAAGGGTTTTTCAACCATAAGGTGAAAAAACACCCCTACGGCAAGGCATATTAAAGAAACAAATACTCCGAAAAATAAAACAAAGCTATTATGTTTATTTAAAAACGATGCGGAGGCTTTAAAAACAACTGCGAGAACTATAGGGTGTATCAAATACAAAACATAAGAAGCATTGCCAAGTAATAAAAATATGGCGGGGGTTTTTACTTTGCTTTGTGTGCTAAGATTGGCTAGTCCAAGTATGATTAATGAAGCCGACAGGCCATAAACTAATCTGCTTTCGATAGACTGTTTTAATCCAAAATTTGAGTTTAAACACACCACCCACATAGCCAATAATATAATGCAACCAGCCCAAATCAAAAGGGGTGGTTTTAAATTATAAGTATAACTATTAAATACAAAAAAATAGCCTACTATACAGCCAAATATAAACTCTAAAATAAAATTATTAAATATAAACAGATTTGAAATAGGTAAACGCATAAAACCAGAAACAATAATAATTACCAGCCAAGTAAGAAAAAAGTATTTCATTACTTTTACGCCAAAGTAAATACCTATACCAAAAACTAAATAAAAAAAGCATTCGAATATTAATGACCATGCAACAATTAAAAACGGAGCTTTGGCATCGGGAATTAATAAAAAAGATTTTAATATATAAACACAATCTGTTGATAATGATAATTTATGTGTAAAAAGCATTAAGCACAACGATATAGATGCGATAACCCAGTAAATGGGATATATACGAAGAAATCGTTTTTTAAAAAACGTTGTAATATTTGCTCGGTTTATATAATCTTCTTTATGTGCATACACCATAATAAAACCACTAAGTACAAAAAAGAAATCGACACCTACCCATCCTACACTGAAAATACCGTTTAACCAGTTATGATTAAGGTAAAAAACAGAGGAGCCAGTAATGTGGTGTAAAACAACAATGATGGCCATTATACCTCTAAGCATTTGTATAAGGTTGAGTTTAATTTTCATAACTTAAGAAACCAAGAGTATGTTTTTTATTGTTGGCTTAATTAATGTATATCGCAAGAGATTGTATTTTAGTAGGTACTAATGGTTTTTGATAACTCTGCTAGGGTTACCCACAACAACGCAATCGTTAGGTATATCTTTAACAATTACGCTACCAGCACCAATTGTAACATTATTGCCTATTTTAACAGGCCCAATTATACATACATTAGCACCAATATCAACATTGTTTCCTATAATTGGGCAGCTCGAAAAAGTGTTCTCGTTTATTTGCTTATTGCCTATGGTAGTGCAGTGCCTAATAACACAATTATTGCCTATAATGCAGCCATCGTTAATTACGGTTGCGTGGCCATGATATAGGCGAGTGTTTTTGCCTAGCGTGGTTTTAAAAGGTATTTCTATACATAAAAACCATTCTACCCATAATCGATACAAAACCGAGTAGGGTAGCAATAAAATAAAAAGCAATTTATTTAAAGTAGCCCAATGTGCTACCCTAAAAGCCATTAAAACAAGCCGACCTTTTATATTCGATTTATTGATAGCCCAATCTTGAAAAATGTTGTGATTGCTTTTAGCCATAAATATTTAATAACTTACTAATTATGCGTTGTACGATACCGTTTACGTTACGAAACTGTTTCATAATTAATGGGTTAATGTATATGTTTTTACTGTAATTAAATTCGGTTTTGTTAGAGGTATCAAGCAAGCAATCAAACCGGTTGTATCTTGGTATAGTGGTATGGGTGGCATCGGCACCAAAACCGGTATTTTTTACTTTAGATACCATAGGGTAAACGGTGTATAAATTATTTTTAAACTGATGGTAACAATACCGTATAGCCCACGAGTTTATTAGCCCTGCTTGTTGTTTTTTAAGCATATTAAACATATCGGAGCCGTTATAATTAAATCGTTTTATTTGTTTTTTGTTTTTTGAAAAAAATTTAAAATCAGATACTTCCCAGTCTATCCCTTGCCATTGATGCGCCCAAGTAGCCCAACCCCATGATGCAGCTCGGCCAGCAAAAAACACATCGAATACAGTATGCTTGGGTGGCTTTATGGCCATATTATACCCCGAAACAGAAAGTATAGAGGGGTTGTGTTGGTAATAATCTAAAGCGGTATTCATAAAGTCTAAAAAATTTGAACTTAATAATAAATCGTCTTCTAAAACGATGGCTTTCCCACATTTGTTTATAACTTGGGTAACGCTTTTAATAATCGAATTGGCTAAGCCTAAATTGGTTTCTTGTTCTATAATAATAATGCTTTTAAAGCCTGTAATTGTTTTTATATACGCTCGTACTTGTTTTACAGCATCAAATGCTTGTTCGTTTTTGGGGGCGTCGGAGAAAATATATAAATCACTTTCATTAGCTAAATTGTTGGCTTGTAATGTGTTTATGGTGTTTATGGTGTTTTGTATCCGATTATAAACAAACAGTACAATGGGGGCATATTCGTTTATCATAAAGTTTATTTTAATAGCGATTTTAAATAAGAACCAAATATGCGTAAAACATCAATAAAAAAGTAAATTAAAGGTAATTTAGTATGCTTTTTAGCCCAAAAAAACCTATATCTCAGGTTATTTGCCGAGCGAATTGAGCGTAAAGAATTTAAAAAATTACCGAAAGATGTATCTTCGTTTTTGAAATTTAAACCTGTTGCCGCAATATGGCTTTTTACAACAGCTTGTGTGGATACCAAAATTTTATAGCCCGCTTTTTGCCCCTTAGTGCAAAATCTTCATCGGCCATGTAATGAGGGAAGTTTATACCTAGGTGAAAGCATATTGAAAAAATCATATATTTAAACAGTTATAATTCATTGCTTTTTTATCCCTTATTTTAAAAATTAGTATTAGGTATTAAATTATTTTTTAGCATTTAGTTTAAAAAATCTTAATTGCCATATTCCTAGGTGTTAAAGCTCTTAAAAGAATCAAAAAAAAGAAAATTGGCTGTAAACATAGCAAAATTCCTTTTTCGAAGACGAAATTTGAATTAGTTTGAAAGCAATAGTAGGCTTACAAAAAAGTTTAAATCTTAAATTACCAATAGCAGCCATTTTCTACTTTGGAGGCATTTTCTATTTTATCTTTAGCACTTGGTGCTACAAAATAGTCATTAATAATTGTTGAAAAACGGGTGTTATCCACCCACCTTTTGCCTTTAATACCAAACAACATTTGTGTAGGACCACCTAAATGAATTGCTTTTTTCCCCAAACGTTTTACATGAGCAGCTAAGGGAAAACCATAAGCACCACAACCAATAATAGCGATATCGAAATCCTTTTTGTCTATTTCGGTTTTCATGTAATCTAGGGCTTCAAACCAATCATTAAACGTGGAACCTGTACCTGCTATTGTTTGTATTGCCCGTATAGTTTCTAACGTTTTGAATTTGGGAAGCACACGCTTGTCGGCAAATAGATATTCTCGATTGTTAGTATATTGACTTTCAATAGTAGTATTAAAAGGATGTATCACCAATACTTTTTTATCTGCCAATACTTCTGACCAAGGGTCTTTTTGCATATACGGTTCCAATGTACTTAGTTTAATTCTTTTCGCAGAGGGAAAAAACTTTTGCAAAAAACGCTCTTCTATTCGCCAGCAACCCAAAATATCCAATAATTTCATGTCCTCGAGCATCATTTTAGAAAATTTTCGGATTGTTACCTCATTACTTGGAAAAAATCCAGATAAAGTGAACATATTTCCAAATACTCTCTTTTTTAAAAATGGACGTATAAAGAAAGGGAAATTAGGATACAAAATAGCTTTAATTTCGGTAGAGCCAAAACGAGCAATCATTGACGGCTTGTTACCTTTCAATTCCTCTTTTATAATAGTAGTGCATAACTCACCATCCAATGGAGGGGTGTATAGCATATTTTTTAAAGTACCGTGGGCAAGTTTAGAAATGGAATTACTCATTATTTTGTTAATTAAATTATACTTTAATTTGGTATTGTTTATGGATTTTTGTTTAAATTTCTGCTAAAAGATATAATTATTACTTTAATACTGTAAATTTATTACGATTAAAAACTTTGCTAAAATCTAAATAAATCTTGATAAGATCTAACAAATTTAACTACTACAGATCTTCTTTGATAATATTTATAAATTTTAAATACCCCATTTATCTTTTATATCAAACAATAATTGTTTTTGGATACAAACTGCCCCATCACCAAGATGGGGTATAACCATAAAAATAGAATTGATATTTACAATTTGTTGGTTTTTTAAATTTAATGCCATACCCACAAATTGTAATAATTTTGGATTGGTGCTCATAACAAAATCTAAAGCGTGATTTATATAATCTAAAAAATTAAGACTCGTGAATAAATCACCCACCAACACAATTACCATTTCTTGCTTTTTAACCACTTGAGTTACTTCGGCGAGGACAGAATCGTCAAGACCATGATTTCTAGGAAACTCAAAAAAATGAACACTACCAAAATCTTGAATTGTATTTAAACAGGCTCTAACTTTGTCAACTTTTCTTTTGCTGTATCATTTTTTGCACCATCTGAAAATATATGCAATTGGATTTCTTTTGCCAAATAATTATTTCGTAGTGCTTCAATTTTATGTTTGGTTTCAACTAAACGATTGTGGGTAAATAGACAAATTGGGTCTAACTTCATTAGTTTCTATATTACTTTGAAATTATTTCACCTTTATAATTTAAAATTTTTGCAGGTATCCCACCGACAACTGCATTGTCAGGTACGTCTTTTGTTACTACTGCATTCGCAGCAACGACAACATTATTACCCAAAGTAACGTTACCTATAACCTTTGCGCCTGCAAACAAGATGCAATTGTCTCCAATAACAGGACAGCCTTTACCTCTTACAGAACCAACTGTTGCACATTGAAAAATTGTGAAATTATTGCCTATTATAGCTTCGGCATTAATTACAATACCACTATAATGACTAAACTGTAATCCCTGACCTATTTGAGCCTCATTTGGCAATTGAACTCCAAATTTGATTTGACTTCTTTTGTGAAGCATAAAGAAAATGAAGTACAAAAATCTGTTATTATGTTTATAAAATTTAGTTACCCGATAATAAAAGCATAATTTAAAGGAATGGTTAACCAATAAAAATTTCATAAAAGTTAGAAATCCTTTTTCTTTGGTTAATCTAAATAAATCCTGCTTTAAATCATTTACTAAATTTCCCATATTTCGAGTAATAATATTAATTTTTTTTAAATTATTGTTAATGCTTGAAGAATCGGAAAATAAAATTTTTAAATAATGTTTTTCAAACTTTTGCCACATTTTGCAATAATCAAAATCTACAAAAGCCGTACATCCTCAATATTTTTTTTATAAATTTATTTACCTATGATTGATAGCTTGTTTCTTTATTTACAATTTATAATAGAGAACAAAACAACTTTGATTACTATCGCAATATAGAGAATATCTTGAAAAATGTCACGAAAACCTCTCAAAAATATACAATATTTTTTTATTTAACATTAAAATTTCATTATCAAAATTCATCTATTTTTTAAACATGCTTTAATTTTCTTTTTATTATACCGAACCAACAAGGCTTTTAAAACAAATTGTACTGTAAAAGTAAAACCGATTAAACAAATAGAAAAAGTTATTAAATTAAAAGTCTTATTCACTAAAGCGTCTAATTTATTTTTAATAAAAGCCAATATGACAGGTAAATCAATTCTTAATAAGAAAAAACATAATTGGAGGTTTTGAATCGAATGATTTTAATTTTACTTATTACTAAAATACCAAACGATTGCAATTGTTATACATACATATTTGATTGTATAAAAAATTAAAAATTTGATAATCAATATTATAGATTGATAAATTGAATAAATTAAAATATGGTTCTATTAGATCGCCATTAACTTTATCCAACAGAATAGGGTAAAAACAACGAATTTGTATTTTGTAAAATTACATTTAAATGTGAGTTAAAGATTGATTTAACGAGCAACACTAATAAAATAGCCGCATAACCACCTGCTGAACTTCAATAGTTTATAATGTATAACTTGCTGTTTCCTTAAAAAAAATCATCTAATGATGATAGTGAATCTAATATTGAATTATAACAAAAGATGCATGACTAAAATTAGTTTTTAAATGGATTTTTACTTTAGTTATTTTGTTAAAAATCTACGATTATTTGGCGCTCATGATAAACTTTTTTTATATACTTATAGTCTTAACGTAAATAAATTGATTGTTATATATGTTTTCGAGAAATAATATTGTCATTTCTGAATAATTAATATTATTTTATCTCAAATTATCAACAATTTGTCTTTATTGCCATAGACTTGGAAATAAAACCCTTAAATGTATAGTTATAAGGTTTTTAGTTGCTTTTAACAGGCCGAAATGTCTGTACACATAAAATATAGTATAATAATATGGATGACTATTACCAATAGGTGAATACAAAGATCTTAATCGCTTTAGTAATGACACTTCTGGTAAACACCATTTAGGGGGTAAAATATTTCTCTTACAACTGCCTATTATTTTTTTTGTTGTGTAAGACATACGATTCCTTTTTTTTGCTCTTAGCCCATAATCATGATCTCCTAAGGCGTGTGGAAAAATTGGATCTATTAAACCTACAACCTTATATACATTATCAGGTATTAACACACAATTACCATTTAAAATATCACAAGCTTGTAAAGTTTCAGTATTTAATTTGTTTTCAAGATATGTTTTTCCAATTAAATTACCACCCCCATAACTAATAATACCTGTATTCTTAGTTTCTTCAAAAACACCGCATATTATAGATTCATAATTAGAGAATTTAGAACATTCTAGTAGGTGCTTTAGACCATCTTCATAAAGAATCACATCATCATTTAACCATAAAAAATGATCGAAATTTTGCTTGCTTTTTACAGCGGTTTTCCACGCCAAATGCATTCCTCTATTCCAATACAAATCGCCTGTACCTAAAATCACATTAACTAAAGGAAATTGCTGTCTTACAGCCACCCCTGTACCATCCGAAGATCCATCATCAACCAAATAAACAAACAAGGAAAATTGAGTATTGAAACCCGTCTGATTGTATAAATTAGAAAGACATTCTAATGTTTTTTGTTTTCTGTTATGAGAGGTTATCAAAACCGCTATGTTCGGTATCATAAAAATTATTGTATGGATTTTAACAATAATGATTTAAAGTTTTCATTACTAAAATTGGTTTGGACATGGTTATAGGCGTTTTCTTTAAATCGCATAATTAATTCAGGTTTTTTCAATAAATCAATAAGTTCCACGACACAGGCTTTTGCAGATGGTGCAACTATGCCAGAAACTTTATTGATTATAATATCTTGTGCACCAAAAGCAAATTGGGTTGTAATTATTGCCAAACTACTTACAGCCGCTTCTCCTAAAACTACAGGATAGGCATCTCTATCAGTTGGTAAAATAAAAATGTCTGCTTGTTTAAATAATTCTTTATGTATTGCACTACCCTTACCTACATTATACAAAATAGTTACCC
>JAAFJW010000086.1 GCA_013298995.1 Sphingobacteriales bacterium
AATGGGATGCCTCAAAATAAATCACGCTTATACAACTGGCTTAAAAATAAGTTGGATAAATAAAAGTTTGAGGTACAAAAAAAGTGAAAATAATTATCGTAGCGGTAACATCTTCGGCTTTAACGGCAAAGAAAACGATAACGAGGTAAAGAAAGATGCTAATGGCAATAATATTAAGGGCGCACAGCAGGATTATGGGTTTAGAATTTACGACACAAGACTGCAAAGATTTTTAAGTGTTGACCCGATTGCGAAAAATTATCCAATGCTTACGCCTTATCAGTTTGCGAGCAATAGACCTATTGACGGTATTGATAAGGATGGTTTAGAATGGAGTAGTTCAGGTACAACTTTTAATTTTTTTAAAAGTGAAGTGGAAATAAGAAGAACTATAAAGATTGCCGTTAGCAATTCTTCTCAGATAATATCAGATTTAAAATCAATTGATTTATACAAAAATGCAATAAAGCAAACTGTTGAAAGAGATTTTAGCCAGCAAGGCAACGGTACTTTCTCTAATCCTAATATTTTAACCAGTGTTGAATTTGTTGAAAAAGGAGATTTTACAATTGAATTGAGTGATGCAATACCTAGCTACGATAAAGCCAATAATTTAAAAGGATATATAACGGGAAATACAGACAATGGAATAGGTCAGACTCAAAAAAACAATCTTAAAGTTGCTGTTACTTTGGGAGGTGAAGAAAGAAGTATTGATGATATTGCTCGTACAGCATCCCATGAATTAGGTCATTCAGGAGGTTTGAAGCACCCTTTCCATGGAGCATCTGAAACTGACATACAAGGTTTAGCACCTGTAGGGCCAGCTACTTACGAGTTCAATTTAATGAATTCTTTTGGTGGAAGCCGAGACCCTAATAAATCAGATTATAATCCTACTCCAAGTACGAGCGGTAATTACGTTTCTCCCCAACAAAATCAAACTATTGAAAAAGAAATAAATAATGACACTAAAAGAAATTAAATTTTCCGTGATTTTTAGTCTTCTGGCCAATATGTTTTTATCATGTTCAATATTTTATAATAAAAATTCGGTTCATGTAGATAGCATTAGGCAGATAGGTAATAACTCTATATTTCAAAGTGAGGTAGAAGTAACTTATTGGAATGATGAAGGGTTTATTATCGAAAATTCTGAAGGTATATCTGTTAGCTTAAGAACTGGGTTTGATACATTACAACAAATTTCTTTTTATATAAATAACTCATTGATTAAAAATTTTTTCTGTAAAACAAATCACTCAATTGGTTATTGCTTATTGGATAATAAGGATACTGAAATAGCAGAATTATACTTAGGCAATAAATTTTTCAAGGAGGGTAACATATTAAAGATAGTTGCGGGCGATAATTTTATTAACATTCCATTGAAGGTTAAAATGAAAAAATATAACAGACTTTGGATTTACAAAGCGAGTAAATGGACTGCTGGATTTGAAAATTCAAGTCGCATTGAACTCGTTGAATAAACCTCCAGCCGTGGTGCGTGTCCCCACGCACCACTAATTTTAACACATTCCGCTGTTCCACATATACGGCTCTTTGAGGTTTTCAACCTCGAAGCTCAAATCGTAGGGTTTTTAACCCGAAAAAAACTTGCCAAAAACGCGTAGCTAACCTGCTGTTCTACATATAACTACGGCTCTTCGAGGTTTTCAACCTCGAAGCTCAAATGGTAGGGTTTGCAACCCGTAAAAAGAGCAAAGCGCAACTTTACTCGTAAATATCTTTTCTATGTCCGAGGGTAATAATATCTACAATAAGTTCATTATCAAAAATATTGTAAATAATGCGGTAGTTGCCAGTTCTAATTCTGTATCCGTCTCTACCTTTTAATTTTTTACAACCAGCAGGGCGTGGGTTTTCTTCAAGCTGTGCAATGGCTTCAAGTATAGGTTCGGCAATGTTATCAGAAAATTTATCTAATTGTTTTTGAGCTTTTTTAGATAATACAGCAGTATAGTTAGGCATTTTTTGTTTTTCTATTTTTTAAATAATCAGAAAATAAAATGCGTTCGCCAGTATCTTCTTTTTTTGCTTCATCATAAAGGCGAATATCTTCAATGTCTTCTAACTCTTCCATAAGTGTATCAAACTCTTTGGCAGGAAGTATAACCAACGATTTATTACCGTTGGTATCTTTTATGTATTGTGGATGTACTGTAAGCATAGTTTTTTATTTAGCAGGTTGAATATTTTGTTCAAAGAACGTTTGAAATTTTTGTTTGGTAAGCATTGTATCAATAATATTCATTACAGTGTTTTTATCTTTATCGTTCAGCTGAGCCATTAATTTTACTTGTTCACTTGCCGTTTTATCTTCAATAGTAACCACCTTAGGCGTTCCTTTACTGTAATGTATAATCTCGTCAATGGCAATGCCATAATATGAAGCCAACCTGTCTAAAATATCAATAGAAGGTTCAATCAATCCTTTTTCAAGTTTATTGTAATGAGCAGGTTTTAAGCCAATCTCATTATAAACCTGTTTTTGCATCAATCCCTTATCTTCTCTTAGTTTTTTGATGTTCTCAGCCGTGTTCATTGTATAATTCGTTTTTAAATAACGATACAAATTTATCTAAAAAAGATAATATATATTTCACTATTTATCCAAATAGTGAAATATATATTATCTTATTTGGATAATAATAATTAGATTTGCGTTGTCTAAAAAAGATAATAATAATTTTGCAATGGAAATAGCAGAGATAAAACAAAGGCTCACACTGGCTACGGTACTCAATTACTACAGCCTCAAACCTGATAAGAATTTACGGTTGCACTGTCCGTTCCATGAGGATAAAACCCCCAAGCTGTCGCAAGTTTAGCGTAGCGTAACTTGTGATGCTGGGTAAGCAAAGTTTGCAACTTTGCATAATAAAATACTTGCTTTACAGGATAAAAAAAGAAAAAAAAAGGGGGCAAAAAAACGTGGCTTTACCTGCTGTTCTACATATAACGCTCTTTGAGGTTTTCAACTTCGAAGCGTAAATGGTAGGGTTTTCAACCCATAGCTATCACAAGTTTAGCATAGCCCAAGCTGTCCCCGCTGTTCCACATATACGGCTCTTTGAGGTTTTCAACCTCGAAGCTCAAATCATAGGGTTTGTAACTTGTAAAAAACAAACAAAAGCCTTATTAATTAGGGCTTTTATAATTACAAGCTATGCGGATCAATCACCTGCAAGCCATCAATATTTTTAAAGTCAGAGGTATTACGGGATATTACAACTAAGTTGTAAACAAGAGCGGTAGCGGCAATAATGGCATCGCCAAGGGCAATTTTTTTGTTTTGTCTTATGGATATTGTTTTTTCAATTACCGCTTCGTTTATGGGTAAAATGTTGGCTATTTCCATAAAATCGTACAGCGGTTGCAGTTGTTCTTTGGTGGCGTTTATCCAACCCAAAACTTCAATTTTGGTAACAGCCGAAACGGTCATATCTATTGAATAGAGCAAATTTTTAGCCTTTTCGGGTAGCTTGTTCCCAAAATTATCAATAATTACGTTGGTATCGATTAAATAGCTCTGTTCCATTCTTTACGGGCTTGTTCGGTATGTGATTTTAAAGATTGGTAATCATTTACAGAGAGAACACCAGTGAAATCAGCCATTGTTTTTTTAGCCATTATTTTTTCTACTTGCAGCTCGTCTTTTGCGTAAAGGAGCACTTCTATTTCCCTGCCTATGTAGTTGTTGGGTATTACCAAATACAGGTTATTGTTTTGCGGAGTTACGATTGTCTTTATCATATTGTAATTTATTTGGTGGCGTAAGCCGATTTTGTTTTGGCGTGTTGTATCAGCCCATCGATTGAATACATAATACAGGTTTTATCTTCATCAGCAAGTTTTTGAATAGAAGCGATTTTATCCATCAGGGATTTAGCCAGTTCTACATCCGTATTGCCAACCAAATAATCAAGAGAAACGCCCAAAGCGTTCGATAGTTTAGAAGCCATCTCAACCGATGGGGAGGCTTCGCCTCTTTCATATCTGCCCAACACATTAGGGTGTATTCCCGCTATTTCAGCCAGTTCTTGTTGAGATATTTTTTTCTCTTTGCGGAGTGCGGAAAGTCTTGCTTCTAAACCCATATCGTTGTATTATTTGCTGATTAGTAATTGAAATGCAAACATAACAAAACTGTTTGGGTATATAAAATGCCATCAGCTGTGGGGCGTGGAACACGCTTCCAGCTATTTGACTTTTGTAAAGTCGAGTTACATATCGTAGGGTTTGTAAATCCCCGCTGTTCGGCATATCCCGCTTTAGTTTTAAAACCTCGAAGCGTAAACCGTAGGATTTTCAATCCGTAAAAAACTTACCAAAAAGGTTCAAAAATGTGTTTTTTGGTGGTTTACACCTTATGTGGGTCAATAACATTGAGACCTTTTAGCCTTACAAAATCCTTGGTATTGTTGGTGATGAGGGCAAGGTTGTAAACGATGGCGGTGGCGGCAATAATGGCATCGGCGAGCTTGAGTTTTCGGTTGTTTCTGCGTATCTCGATGGCTTTTTGGGTAACGTCCCTATCCAGCGGGAGTATGGTTGCCAAGCTTATGAAATCTTCTATGAGGGGCATTTTTTCGGGCGATTGGTGTCAATCAGATACCTCTGTCCCATTCGTTGCGTATTTGTTGGATGTGCTGGTTAAATTTCTCGCCCTCGTCTTGCGTCAATATTCCAAAAAAGTCGGACGGTTTTTTTTTGGCAACAGTTTTGGGGGCGGTTTTCTTTACCTCTTCGTCCACATAAAACAGTATGTGAACCTGTTTTCCTATATAATCTTTCGGAAAGTTTACGGGCAAATCAAAGTTCTCTTTTTGAGGGGTTATCACTTGTAAAATCATATCCTTATTTTTTTATAAACTGTTAAATTTGGTAGCCTTGATAAAATTATCAACGGTAAGCAACAGGCTTTCCTTGTCTCTGGGAGGCAAACTTTCTATATCGGCCATACGCTTAAACATCAAAGGGGCTTTCAGTACATTTTGTTCCTTTGTTTCGTCCATCAAAAAACCTGCGGTAGTATCCAGCACCAAAGCTATTTTTTTTACCACATCAATACAAGGCTTTACCTTGTCTCTTTCATATTTGCCAATAATAGAGTGATGCACTCCAATTTGACGGGCTATTTCAGCCTGTGAAAAGTTTTTTGTTTCCCTTGCTTCTTTTATTTTTTTTTGCCAAATGTATCCATTTTTCTGCGTATTTATGGTATCAATAGGGTATTTATACTAATTTGTAGAACGAAATTAGCGTAAAAAATGGCAAATGAAAGTAAATAATTATTTACTGATAAAATAAAATAGACTATGATTGTACAGCTCTTCCACATATACGGCTCTTTGAGGTTTGCAACCTCGAAGCTCAAATCGTAGGGTTTGTAACCCGTAAAAAACAAACAAAATCCAATCAATATTCGCCCAGTTCCAGGCTGTCCAGCATATTTTTTAGTTCGTTGGGTTTTAGGTCTTCTTTTTCGGCTTTATCGTAAATGGTGAGGAGGTAAACGGTTTCGGTGTCAAGGTATAGATAGGTAATAACCCTAGCACCACCTCTTTTTCCCTTTCCTTTGCTGGCGATAGGCAAACGTATTTTATAGCAGAAATTGCCGATAAAAGTACCACTTTCGGGGTTTTCTATAATTTGGTCAAATAAGCTGTGCAAACTCATTTTTAAGGGACGGAAATTTTTTAGCCAGTCGTTTGAGTTCTTTTTCAAAACGGTGTGTAAGGATAATGCTATAACTCATTGAGCAGTTCTTGAGCGGTTTTGAGTTTAATTTTCCCTTGTTTGTGCAAGCGCACCTGTTCGGCAGCTTCCTTTAGGTTGTCCCAAAGCATAGCTGAGGCGAGGCTCATCGGTTTTGCGTTTTTAACAAAGGAAAGGCTGTTTAAAACTTTCATTCCAAAGCCAAGTTCGTTATCGGGTATTTCTATGAGTACTTTCATCGTTGTTTATTTTTATTTTTCTGAAATGAGGTATTACAAAATCTCAAATTATTTTAGCAAAGCCAGCAGTTTATTTTTGGCAAAAAAAGCATCCATCGTGGCAAACAAATGCGAGCGTTCCTCTTTGGGGAGTTTCTCAATCTGTTGCAAACGGTTTAGGGCATCATTGTCAATGTTTTGGTATTGCGCATCTTTTACAAGGTAATCAATGGTAACGGCCAAGGCATCGGCAATCTTTGCGGCCACATCTACCGAGGGCTTAATTTCGTCCCTTTCGTATTTGCCAATGATATCGCCACTAGTGCCTACCAGCTTTCCAAGGTCGCTCTGTGTAAGTTTTTTTTGCTTGCGGGCGTAGGTAATTCTTTCTCCAAACGTCATTATTTATCGTATTTATGAGCTAAAAATGAATAATAGTACAAATGTAAGTGAATAAAAGATTAGAAACAATTGGCATAGTGCTTGTGTTAAAAAAATCCCGCTGTTCCACTTTCCCCCAATAGGGCCGCATTTTCCCTATAAAATTTTTAGAACAGCAGCTTGTGAGAATTTCTACAAGAAAAATTGCAACTGTAAATCAAACAGTTAAAATCTTCTGTATAGATTATTAAACAATAAACCACTTGTTACTCTGAACGATTGAAGAGTCTCATCAACGTATTTTAGACTCTTCAATCGTTCAGAGTAACAGGCTTCTTCAGATTTTGCCCAATGGGGCTCAATTTTCCCTATAAAATTTTTATAGGAAAATTATATCTGCAAATCAATCAGTTAAAAGCTGCTGTATAGATTAAATAAGCTATTCTATCGCCAAAAGTTTTTACCGCTTTTTTAGTCCAAATTATTTCAAGCCCCATTTGCCAAACTTTTTACAACATCGCTATGTGCTACAACCTCGCTGTTATCAGCTTGGGCTAAACCCTCTAAAACATCTTGTTGCGCTAGTGGGTTAAATGTTTAAACCAATCTATATTGCTGTTATCTACTAAAGTTTTTATGTCCATTATCAAACTTTCATCGTTGGTGTTTAAAATGGTTTGTAAAATATTTAGTTTTTCTGTTTGTAAATTTATAAAATATATTTAAAGCTAAGGTATTAAATATGATAAGAAATTGAATGGGTAAAAAATTTGGGGGATAAGCTAATTGTTTTTGCATCTAAACTTTAGAGAAACGCTTTTTAATTTCATCCATTACTTGTAGGTGTGGAATACCGCAGCCTAGCTCAAATTCCTGTTCCGACTGGCGAATTGCCTGCTGAACCTCTATTGGCAATTCTCCCCAAAAATCATTCTCCGATAAACCTAATAAACTTTTAATTTGGTTAAGCAGCGTATCATCATTACTCTCGATAATTTTTTCTGCTATTTTGTATTTCAAGGAAATATCCATAATTTATTCTTTTTATAAAGGTAATATTTTATTTTACTGCTATCAAAAAAAATCCCTGCTCAAATTAAGGAGGAAGGATTTTTTAATTGGTGTTTGGTGTGCCATCAACCACGGGCTGAGGAAGGTTTCGTTTATGTTTAATTTACACTCCCCAAAATTACATTTGAATAGTTTGTGTCGTTAACATATTCATTATCAAAATCTAAAACTTTCTTAAATCCTGTGCCATCTATCGAACAAGAATATATTGCTCTTTTACGATAATTTGTTTTGGACTCTGCCATAAATATAATTGTTTTACCATTTTGAGTTAAATGAGCATCATAAAAACCTAAATCACTAGGAATATTAACAGGTACTTTGCGTGGGTTTGTACCATCTATATTAGCTATCCAAATTTCTTTTTCTTTTTGTGCTGATCCTGCGGGTCTTATAAAACTTTTAGCATATACCATAAGCTGATTTACACCCCCAGCACCTGCTGGTTCTTGTGCCGCCGTAACTTCTTTTTTACAAGAAATTTGAAATAGTAGTATCGAAACCGAAAATAAGGTTAACGCAATAGAACCCAGTAATAATTTTTTCATTTTTTGAGATTTTTTTTAGTGATTTTTAAATTTAATTTACACTACACAAGTTTATTGATGGGTAGTTTTTGTCGTCAATAATTTCGCTATCAAAAGCTAAAATTCTTTTCAATCCTGTGCCATCTATCGAGAAAGAATAAATTGCGTTGTTGCTGTAATTTGTTCTTAACTCTCCCCAAAATACTATTGTTTTACCATTTGGCGATAGTTTAGCATCGTAAAAACCTATATCACTTGGTATATTAACAGGTATTTTACGAGCATTTGTACCATCTATATTAGCTATCCAAATTTCTCTTTGTTTTTTTGGGGTTAAAGTTCCTGTAAAGGTCTTTTCAAACAAAATAACGCCCAATTGATTTACACCCCCAGCACTTGCTGGTTCTTGTGCTGCAGTAACTTCTTTTTTACAAGAAATTTGAAATAATAGTATCGAAACCGAAAATAAGGTTAACGCAATAGAACCCAGTAATAATTTTTTCATTTTTTGAGATTTTTTTTAGTGTTTTTAAATTTTTGTTATCACATCAAAGCTAAAAATAAATAATGACATATTCGTAATTATAATTACAAGATGTATTCTTCAAATTGGTCTCCAGTAAATGGGACAAATTAGAGATGAAATATTGCTTAAAAAAATTGCGATGCGGCTAAAAGAGCTTCGCGAAAAAGCAAATTTATCTCAAGAAGAACTCATCAACGAAACCAGCATACACATAGGCCGTATAGAAACTGGCAAAAATAATTTAACGGTAAGCACACTTAAAAAAATATGCGTGTTTTTTAACATCAAGCTAAAAGATTTTTTTGAAGGGATAGATTGAGGGAAATTTATTATTTAAAGATACGCAATTCTCCAACATAAAACTTTAAAATAATGTATATTTGGTTTGTTAGTTTTAAAGTTAAAATATGCAAACTCCACAAACAGTAATCGTAGAATTGTTACATCCAAATTCGCTTCGCTTATTAGAAGATTTAGCGCAAATAGATGTTATAAAATTAATTAGCCCTGTAAGTACTGTTGAGGATTTAGATATACCGCAATGGCATAAAAATATTGTACGCCAACGTGTAGCAACAGCTACCGAGCAAGATTTTACCGAAATAAATGATGTTTTTAAGGGATTAATTTTGGAATAATGCCTCAGCATAAATTTAGGGTGGTGTTTCAAAATGATGCTTATGTACAGCTGCAACATTACCGTGGTTGGTGGCACATCAACCGTTAATTTTTGGTGTGCCACCAACCACGGGCTGTGTTTTTTTGCTGCGGATAATATTTTTCTACAATGCACCAATGGAAGATAAAAATCCAATAAAAACCACTCGCAATTTACCCACCAATTCCCAAACAAATTTTCTTACATTTACAACTCAATGAAGTTTCTGTCGCCAAACTTTTTGTTCGCCCTATTCGCACTCGCCATTCCGGTGATTATACACCTATTTAATTTCCGAAAGTTTAAAAAAATTTACTTCACCAACGTAAGATTTTTACAAAATATACAGCAACAAACGGCGCATAGCCAAAAACTTAAAAACCTGTTAATTTTAGCCACTAGGCTTTTGGCAATATTTTTTTTGGTAATGGCTTTTGCACAACCTTACAGGCCTAGTGCTAGTAATAACCAGTTAAATCGCAATATAATAAGTATTTACATTGATAATTCTTTTTCGATGGAGGCCATAAACGCCGAAGGTACTTTGCTTGACGAAGCAAAACGCCGAGCCATAGAAATTGCCGAAAGTTATGGTTTAAACGATAAATTTCAGTTTCTTAGTAATGATTTTACAGGCCAGCAACAAAGGCTTTTATCAAAACCCGAATTTTTAGAAGCCTTAAATACCCTTACAATTTCGCCCTTTAGCAGGGATTTTCAAACTATAATAAACCGCCAAAGCAACCTATTATTACCCGAGGCCAATAGCAACAAAATCAGTTATTTGCTAAGCGATTTTCAGCAACAAAACCCAAAGACTACCCTTAGTGCCAATGCAGCCATAAAAATAAATTTGGTGCCTATAAAAGCCAGTGAACTTGCCAATGTATCCATCGATTCGGCTTACTTTTTATCGCCCGTACACCAGCCAGGGGCCGAAGAAAAATTAGTAGTGCGGCTACATAACCATGCTGATGCGGTGGCGCAAAACATCCCAATAAAATTAAAAGTTAATGGCCAACAAAAGGCTATGGGCAATACCAGCATCGGCGCAAGGCAATACGCCAATGATACCTTAACTTTTTCGGGCTTAACGGCTGGCTGGCAACAAGTTTTGATAACTATAAAAGATTATCCCATCGTATTCGACGATAGCCTGCTACTAAGTTTCGAGGTTAAAAAACAGGTAGATATATTGCATATTTACACCAACAATCCCAATAAAAATATTAATACAGCCTACCAAACCGATGATTTTTTTAACCTAACAAACGCCAACGAAAGCCAAATAAACTATGCCCGCTTGCAAAATTACCAACTCATTATTTTAAGTAATTTAAACACCATTGCCAGTGGCCTAGCGCAGCAATTACAACAATATGTGCAAAATGGGGGTAGCTTGGCTATTTTTATACCGCTCGGGGCGGATTTAAGCAGCTACCAAAGTTTTTTAAAATCCCTGTCCACCGATTATCCAATAAGCGTAGCCAATCAGCCAATTAAAGCCGACAAAATAAGTATAAAACATCCGTTTTTTGATAACGTTTTCGACCAATTGCCCCGCAACCTCGATTTGCCAAAAATGCAACAATACTTAGAAATGAGTAATTTAACCCGAACTACTCGCCAAACTTTACTATATGGCGGTAGCGATAAAAGTTTGTTGGCTGTATATAAAATAAAAAAAGGGAAAGTGTACCTATCGGCCATACCGCTCGAGGGCGAGTTTTCTAACTTTAGCAACCACGCCATGTTTTTACCCATACTTTTTAAAATGGCCTTATCGGGATTTGGAGCGCAAAAACTATTCGAAACTTTGGGTACCAATGCCAGTATTTTAATCCCTGTAAAAGGCCTAATGGGCGATAATGTGTTGAAAATAAGCAATAAAAAAACTCAAATTATTCCCGAAATAAGGCAAAGCCCCGCAGGTACGCAACTTTACATTGCCGACCAACTGCAAAGCCCCGATTTTTATAAAATAAGCAAAGCCGATTCGTTATTGGCCATTGTTGCTTTTAATTATAACCGCCAAGAATCGGATATGCGCTTTTACGATGAAAATGCTTTAAAAGAGATTTTTAAAAATACCCAAGCCAATATATTAAACACAGGCCAAGCCAGTATAAAGCCACAAATAAAACAACAAGGTTTAGGCACTAATTATTGGAAACTATGCCTAATTTTGGCATTAATTTTTTTGGCCATCGAAATTTTGTTAATACGGTTTTTTAACCACCGCCATTTAAAGCAAACATTATGAATATTTTAATACAAGGTTGCACCA
>JAAFJW010000087.1 GCA_013298995.1 Sphingobacteriales bacterium
ATGGATTTTAGAATAGAACACGATACCATGGGTGCAGTAAACGTACCTGCACATAAATACTGGGGCGCACAAACCGAACGCTCTCGCAACAACTTTAAAATAGGTGCCGAAGCATCAATGCCTTTAGAAATTATACACGCTTTTGCTTACCTAAAAAAAGCTGCAGCAATGGCCAATTGTGATCTGGGCGTTTTAACCGCCGATAAAAAAAACTTAATAGCCCAAGCCTGCGACGAGATTTTAACAGGTAGCCTCGACGACCAGTTTCCGCTAGTAATATGGCAAACAGGCTCGGGCACACAATCAAACATGAACGCCAACGAAGTAATAGCCAACCGTGGCCACGTTATAAATGGTGGCTCGCTGGCCGATGACGTAAAAGTGCTACACCCCAACGATGATGTAAACAAATCGCAATCATCAAACGATACCTTCCCTACCGCCATGCACATTGCGGCGTATAAGCAAGTGGTAGAAATTACCTTACCCGGATTAGAATTGTTGCAAGCCACCTTACAGCAAAAAACGTTAGATTTTGCAACCATCGTAAAAACTGGTCGTACCCATTTTATGGATGCCACGCCGCTTACTTTGGGGCAAGAGTTTTCGGGCTATGCCCAGCAAATTAGCAATAGCATAAAAACAATAAAAAATGCTTTAGAAGCAGTAACAGAACTTGCTTTAGGCGGCACCGCCGTTGGTACAGGTTTAAACACGCCCAAAGGATACGATGTATTGGTAGCCCAACATATTGCTACTTTAACAGGCCTGCCATTTGTAACTGCCCCCAATAAATTTGAAGCCTTGGCCGCACACGATGCCATGGTTGAACTTTCGGGCGCATTAAAACGCACCGCCGTTGCGCTAATGAAAATTGCCAACGATGTGCGTATGCTAAGCTCGGGCCCTAGGTGTGGTATTGGCGAAATTATAATACCCGATAACGAACCCGGCTCGTCCATTATGCCCGGCAAAGTAAACCCCACACAGCCCGAAGCCTTAACCATGGTGTGCGCACAAGTTATTGGTAACGATGTGGCTGTAAGTGTAGGCGGCATGAGCGGGCATTTTGAGTTAAATGTTTTTAAACCTGTAATTGCTGCCAACGTATTACAATCGGCTAGGTTAATAGGCGATGCTTGTGTATCGTTTAATAACAATTGTGCAGTAGGTATTGTGCCCAACCACGCTGTTATACAGCAACATTTAGAAAACTCGTTGATGCTGGTTACGGCATTAAACCCACATATAGGTTACGAAAATGCAGCCAAAATTGCCAAAAAAGCACATAAAGAAAATAAAACTTTGCGTGAAGCGGCCATTGAACTAGGCTTATTAAATAGCCAGCAATTTACTGATTGGGTAAAACCCGAAGATATGGTAGGTGCGTTGAAGTAGTTAGTAGTTAGTAACCTGAGTTACGATGATTAAATTATAGTGTAATTTGTTGTAAATCAATGTTTTTTATGATTTTAGAGCGTTAACGACGGTAGCGGCCTGCCTGCGCAGGCAGGCATCCTTTTTTCCCCTAGCCCCCAAAGGGGGGATTTAACGTCAGTTCCCCCTTTGGGGGCTAGGGGGAAAAAGATACAGCGGACGGCGTGTTAAAACGCCCAAATCATCATTTATCTATTAATCGAACTCAGATTAGTAGCTAATTTAGTGTAAAAAATGCTTGTGAAACTTACATAAAACATTAGCCATTTAGCCTAATTTTTATTTAATTGTGCGTTAATTTTTAAACCTCATTTAATGATTAAATTTTTATCGAGTTGTTTTTTTGGGCTTATTTTATATAGCTGTTCATTTAATGCCAATACCCGAAACCAAGGTGCACAATATTTGCAAGGCGAGTGGCAACAAAATAGCGTTGATTCCTCTGATTTGGTAGAGTATAAACAGCACCTATTTAAGTTTACCTGCGATTCTTTTTATTTGATATTGCACAATTTTTCGAAAGCCGATTTTTATCAAGATACTTGTTACAAGAATGGCCGATGGACGGAGTATGTTAAAGGTGTTTATAGCCTTAGCGGCGATACGATTGTACTTAAAGGTGCTTATGTAAGTCCTGTTTTTAAACTTAAAAAATTGCCATGTTATACTACTGGAGGCTTCGACGAAAAACTACTATATCAATCGTACAAAGACTCGGCACTGGTTTTAAAATCAATGATAACAGGAAACATGGTTTTAAAATTAAAAAAACGGCTGGCCTGCGATAGCCAAACGGGAGAGTAATAAAATATGTTTTGAAATTATACCCTAAGCTAACACGTTTTTAATGTTAACTATGCAAGCCACATTCCTTTTTATCGGCATCTTCCCACCACCAGCGGCCGGCTCTAAAATCTTCGCCTTCGGCTACCGCTCGGGTGCAAGGCTGGCAGCCTATGCTTGGGAAACCTTTATCGTGTAAGGGGTTGTAGGGTATGTTATGTTGTTTTACATAGTCTTTAATATCTGATAGAGTCCAATAAAATAGTGGGTGAATTTTTACCAGCTGATGCGCTTCGTCCCACTCTACCCAATCCATACCTTCACGGTTGGCCGATTGCTCGGCTCGTATGCCTGTAATCCAAATTTTGGCCCCTTGCAATGCTCGGTTTAAAGGTTCTACCTTTCTAATTCCGCAACATTCTTTACGGTTTTCTACCGATTGGTAAAAACTGCTTGGCCCTTTTTGGCTCAACATATTTTCTACCGCTACCTTATCGGGAAAGTAGGCATGTATGGGTTTGTTGTAAGTTTCTAAAGTACGCTGCCATACGTAATAGGTTTCGGTAAACATACGCCCAGTTTCTAAAGTAAAAACTTTAATGGGTAAGTTTTGGCTAAAAATCATTTGGCTAAGCACTTGGTCTTCCCAGCCAAAACTGGTAGAAAAAACAATGTTTTCTTTATAAGTTTCGGTTATTACAGCTAAAACTTGTTGGGCATTTAAACCTTTAATTAGGGTTTTTATTTCTTGGGCTTTGTTCATCATTTAATAGTTTTTATACTATTTAGTTGAAAATTGATACTATGCGGTTAGTTTTAAATGAAAAAATTAGGATTGATACGTTTTTCTACAAACTGTCAATTTCATTCTTTGTTAAACCTGTTGTTTCTATAATGAAAATTAAATCCATTCCTTTATCTTTCAGCTTTTTACCAATTTGTAATTTTTCTTTTTGTCTCTCCAATTCAATTCTGCCAATTTCGTCTTGTTCTTTAATGCTTGCTCGTTCATAATCTTCAAGTTCGGCTTGTGTCCAGCTATTTTTATTGGCTTCTTGGTATGCTTCTTTTAGTCCTTGGTCTTGTACGGTTTCGGGTATAAGGTCTAAATCCTCAGCATTCTTAATAAAATAGGTCCACTGGTCTATACTTGATTCTAGCTCATCAATTGATTTATTAAATTTAGGCAATTCAATAAAATTAAATTCAATATCTTGGATTATGTGTTCGTTAGTTTCAATATCTAACACTTTATGGCAGCTTCTATAATTAAAATTTGTACTAATTTCAAACTCTAAAATACCTATAAAGTATGCTGGATTTAGTTTATTATAATCTCTTCCTTTTGCAATTTGACTGGTATAACTTTGAGAAGTATAGTACAGAATTCTTTTATGAAAGAATTCCGATTCGGCAATTTGCATTTCTACAATAAAGGTATTACCGTTTTTATCTTTGGCTTTTACGTCTACAATTGTAGATTTTCCACCAGATAATTTTGCTAATTGATAAGGATTTAAAATATCAACTTCAACAACTTTATTACCATTTGGGAAATTTATAACCGCATTTAAAAAAGAAATCAAAGAAATTTTCTTATTCTCGTTGCCAAAAATTTTTCTAAAAGCAATGTCGTTAGTTACATCTACAAATTTCATAACACAAATTTACAAATTTATTTTTTGCTTAATGTGGTAGTGTGTGTCTGTTTCAACATTTTATTTTTGGATAATGTTTTTAATTAAGGAAAGACTTCGCCCTAAGCGAAGGCTTCCTGCTTTACCCAAACATTTTCATTCCAAACATAATTATGCTTCTAATACTAACTATAATAATAATTATACCTACCGAAATCATAATGGTTTTGGCCGATATTTTATTAGAAACCCTTGCCGCTATTGGTGCAGCAATGGCACTGCCCATAACCAAACCTGCTACGGCACTCCAGTTAAGTTCGTTTAACATGGCAATAAAAGTAAGTGAACTGGTTAAGGATATAAAAAACCTACTTAATTTTACCGTACCTAACGATGTACGGGCATTGCGGCCACCAGCAATTAGGCTTGATAATACAATAGAACCCCAGCCACCGCCGCCTACGGCATCAATTAAGCCGCCAAAAAAACCTAAAGGACGTATTTTGGTAATTTTGTTGTTTACCGTTTTATCCCGTTTAAACGGATTAAATGCTTTTGATAAAATTAAAACACCTAAACTTAAAGTATAAAGCGATATAAATGGCTTGGTGTACATGCTATAATGCTCTAACGACGATAATAAATACGCCCCAATAACAGCCCCAATAATACCGGGTATTACCAATAATTTGAATAGTTTTTTATTGATATTGCCCATTCGGTGGTGCATCCAACCGGCTATGCCACAGCTTAATATTTCGGAAATATGCACTGCCGTACTTGCCGATGCCGGCGGAATACCCATTGATAACGAAAACGTGGTAGAAGTTACCCCATACGACATCCCAATGGCACCATCTATCATCGCAAAAATAAAACCTGCAATTAAAAAGTAATAAAAATAGGGGTTTACGGTTTCTAAATAGCTTTTAAAAGCGGGTTCTTTGTACCATAAAGTAGCAAAAGTTACAGCCACAAACAGTACGCCAATAGCCCACAAAATTAGGCTTAGGTATTTAAACGATTGTTTTTTATATTCTTTTTCTTCTATTAAACCCGCTGTGGCTTCGTTCATTTTTTTGAGTTTGTAGGCAAAATCTCCTTTTAAGGTATTGCGCAGCTGGCTCATTTGGTCTAGGGTTTCATCAATCTCGTCGGGTATGTTTTCGCTTAAAACTTGCTTTAACCTTTTGGCCACCGTTGGCGATTTTCCGTTGGTAGATATGGCAATTTTTAAGTTTCCTTTTTTTACAATAGAACCTAAGTAAAAATCGCACAACTCGGGCGTATCGGCAACGTTTACCAATATGCCTTTTGCTTTGGCCAGCGTACGTATGTGGCGGTGTAAATCTTTATTATCGGTGGCCAAAACCAATAGTTCTATGCCGTTTAAATCGGCTTCTTCAAATTCCCTTTCTTGCAATTTAACAGCGGGGTAATTGCTAATTAATTGGTGTACTGTGCCTAAAACCTTATCGGCAACAACCAAAATTTTAGCATCAGGACTGTTATATAACATAGCCTCCAGTTTTTCTAAACCTACATTGCCAGCACCCACCAATAAGGTGTTAAAGTTTTGCAGTTTTAAAAAAACAGGAAAAAGCTGGTTGCCTTCTTCTTGCGTTTTTGTATTATTATTTAGATTTTCCACTGCTTAAATGTTTAAACTAATTCAACCTTACTGCGGTAGTTTTTTACTTGTGCTAAAAAATCAGCGGCAGCATTAATATACGTATTTGCAAAAATTTCGGAAGGTTGGTTTTTGTTAATTTGTAAAATAAAATCATTGAAATTATCAAAGCCTTGGGTAATAAACTGATTTGGAAAATTGCTGTCAAAATCTTTAATAATACCTGTTTGTGTGCTACAACTAATGCCTTTATCTAACAATAAGGCTTTCGCCGAGCTTATTAAAGTGCTGTATGCGTGGTAAATGGCATCAGAAAAAGCCAAAGAAGCTAATGCCTCATTAGCCCAAGCAAGTTTTTCATCAGCCTCTAACAACAATGTGGAAATTAAATCAATTACTACGCCAGCACACTCGCCTACACCAATGGCGGTGGCAAAACTTTCCTCGTGTCCCCAATCCACAAAATCGGCATCGGTAAGGGTAGTTTGGTCGGCAATGGGTTTTAGCAAATGGTAAAAATAATCTTTACCCAACGCATCGTAATAATGGTGAAACGAGTTGTACGTATCGGCTTTCAGTTTATAATCGTTTAAAATGGTTCTTAAAACCTGCGGAGCTCTTTTAGAGGGTACTTTTACCACTTTATCGGCCGCTCGGCCTTCGCCATTACCCACAATACCGCCACCTAAAAGTACTTGTACGGCTGGCATTACTTTACCTTCGGCTTTCATACTGCTGCCGTGGAAACCTATGTGCGCTAGGCCGTGTTGCCCACACGAGTTCATACAACCACTTATTTTAATCTTAATTTCTTTATCGTAAATAAACTCTTGGTATTCGTTAAACACCACGCCCTCAAGCACTCGGCTAAGTTCCATACTGTTAGATATGCCAAGGTTACAGGTATCGGTACCTGGGCAAGTGGTAACATCGGCAAGGCTATCAAAACCAGGGTTGGCCATACCCAATTTATCTAAAGCTATAAATAAATGAGGTAGATTTTCTTTAGGCACATATTTTAGCAATAGGCCTTGGTTTATGGTAATTCTTATCTCATCGGCAATTAGGTTTTTAACTGCATCTACAAATAGGCGGGCTTGTGCGGTAGGTATATCGCCCGTTTGTACCTTTACATATACGCCATAAAAGCCGTTTTGTTTTTGTGCAAATACATTGGTATCTAACCATTGTTGGTAATGTAATTGGTTGGCAATGTGTGGGTTTTCGTCCGCATTATTTCCCTTAGCGGGGATGCTGGGCGTGGCTAAAGCGGTTCTATCAATTACAAATTTTTGCGTTTTAATGGCCGTTTTTTCTTCGGCTACTAGGCGTAGCACTTCATCAATACCTAATTTGTTTACCAAAAATTTTAAGCGGGCTTTGTTACGGTTGCTGCGTTCGCCGTGGCGGTCGAACACCCGTAAAACGGCTTCGGTAAAAGGTATAATTTCATCTTCGTGTAAAAACTCGTTTACGGCGTGTGCCAATGATGGTTGCGCACCTAAGCCACCGCCTAGCATTACTTTAAAGCCTCTAATTTCTTCTCCGTTTTCTATTTTTATTTTTGGGATAAAGCCTAAATCGTGAATAAACGAAAAAGCGGTATCGGCATCGCTGCTTGAGAAAGATATTTTTATTTTACGCCCCATTTCTTGGCAAACGGGGTTGCGTAAAAAATAAGCGAACATGGCTTGTGCGTAGGGCGATACGTCGAAAGGTTCTAGCGGGTCTATCCCTGCCGTGGGCGATGAGGTAATGTTACGTACCGTATTGCCGCAGGCTTCACGCAGGGTAATTTCGTCTTTTTCTAGTTCGGCCCATAATTGGGGAGTTCTGTCTAAGCTAACGTAGTGTATTTGAATATCTTGGCGGGTAGTGAGGTGCAGGTTGCTTGATGCGTACTCGTCCGATACGTCGGCAATTTTTAACAATTGCTTAAACGTAATTTTGCCAAAAGGTAATTTTATGCGCACCATTTGTACGCCGTGTTGGCGTTGGCCGTAAACGCCACGGGCTAGGCGAAGGCTTCTAAATTTTTCGTCGTGTATTTTACCGTCTTTAAAATCTCTGATTTTTTGTTCGAGATCTATGATGTCTTTTTCTACTACGGCATTCTCTAATTCGGTTCTAAAACTATGCATAATTTTGATTAAAAAACCTCTCCGACAGTTGTCGAAGAGGCTTAACTAACACACTAACTCATGTTATGATTTCTCTCCTTAATTTATTTTGAGGGTACAAGCCACAGCATAAACTAATTTTATTAAAAAAAATTAAAGGAAATCATTTCATTTACGCCGCAAATATACATAAAGTATATAGGTTTTATAGACTTTGTTTTTAAAAAAAATGTTTTTCTTTAAACAAATAAAATGTATTGTGTAGATTTTAGGCGAGGATATGTGTATTAAATATGTAGAAGCAACGTTTTTTTATTACAAAAACTCATTTTTAAAACCTTACACCTAACGGTATAAAATACGGTGCAAGGTAAACCCGCATTAAAAAGCACTGGCCCGAGTACCTAAACCCGACAGCAGCGGATACCGGCTTTGCGCCTAAGGCCTGCGGGCGTACCTGCCGGCCAGCAGGCGGGTGAGCGGATGGCGGGGCTGGCCTTGGTAATGAAATGCTAGCCTTGTTTTTCCAATTATTATTTAAAAAAATGGGCGAAATATAAAAATCGGAAATCTGTTTTTCACCTCTGTTATTTGCTATCGAAACATTAGATTTGGCAGATAAATAGATTCGTTTTAAGTTGTAATATGATGCAAAATACATTGTTGGATGAGCAAAAACCAGCGCAAAAAATAATTATAAGCGGTGCTAGTAGTGGTATTGGTTTCGAAACGGCTATATACTTGGCTGTACAGGGGCATCAGGTGATGGCTTTGGCTAGGTCGGGCGGTAAGCTGGCCAACCTACAACAAATTATATTGGGGTTAAACCCCGAAGCTAAAATTTACCCTATCGTATTTGATATAGTAAACGATGATTACGCTGGCTTACAAGATATTATTGCCAGCGAATGGGGTAAGTTTGATGTTTTGATAAATAATGCGGGCGAATTAATTAATAAACCTTTTGGCCAAACAGATACGGCCGATTTTGCCCACATGTTCGAAACCAATGTGCTGGGGCATGTAAATATGGTAAAAAACTTGTATGCCTTGATGGAAAAAAAATCACATATTTTAAATATTGGCTCGATGGGGGGGTATCATGGAAGTGTAAAATTTGAAGGTTTATCGGCCTACTCGGTAAGTAAGGCGGCGTTGCATAACTTAACCGAATGCTTGGCACAAGAGTTACAAGTGTATGAGATAAGTGTAAATTGCCTGGCCTTGGGCTCGGCACAAACCGAGATGCTCGAAAAAGCCTTCCCTGGGTTTCAGTCGCCCGTTATGGCTTATGAAATGGGTAAGTATATTGCCGATTTTGCTTTAAATGGACATAAATTTTACAACGGAAAAATATTGCCTGTGGCTGGTAATAGCCTTTAATTAACACTTAGTTACTAAACAGGGCAATGGGCTTCGGGCAATGGGCTTCGGGCTTCGGGCAACGGGCAATGGGCTATCCTGCTGTAAATAAAAGAAAATGTATAGCGTAAAAAAATTCTTATACTAACCACTAACAACAACTACCCACTCAATTAGCCCCAAAATTATACTGAATAGTAAAAAGACCTATGGGTTGGTTTAAAAATTCCCATTGGGTAACGTTTTGGTTAGTGATGGTTTTATTTATATCATCGTATCGTTTAATTTGTTTTTCGAAACTCCAAAAAACATTATAGCCACTTTCGATACTAAAGGTTATTTGGTTAAGTGGGCTGTATTTTAACCCTACAAAGGGATAAAATAGGCTTCCTTTTTTTTGAATTTCGGCTTGGTAGTTTCCTTTGGTGTTTACTGTTTTAAAATCGGTTGCTTGGCCATTAAATGTGATGCTTTTATAGCCCAAATCAATCCCAAAAAAAGGTTGAAGTTTGGCATATATCAAATTTTTTTCGAAGCCTAGTTTTATTTCGTAGCTGGTGTATTTGCCTTTTATATATTCGCATTCTTTGCATTCGTTATAAAATTTATACTCTTTATTGAAATAGCGGCTTGCCACCAAGCGGTAGCTAATTTGGTTATCGTTAAACTTTGCAATAATGCCATTAAACTTTGCCGATTTGTAGCTTTCGGCACTGCGTACTTCGTTTAATAACCTAGATACCTCGCCATACCAAATTATATTAAAGCCTGCGCTGTAATTGTTTTCGTTTTGCGATTGTGCCATGACCAGTTGGCTCAAAAAAATAAAAATAAATGCCAGTAATGTGTTTTTCATCGATGCTAATATATGCTACCAAAGTAGTAAAAAATAATTTGTTCTGAATTTTTTAATACCTAAATTTTAAAAATACTAAAATTTGCCAGTAGTGCAAATAGTGGAAATTAAATTTATGATGCTAATTTTACCTTTACAATGGCGTATAAATTTATTGATAATTACCGCGAAAAAGGTGCTCGCAAAAAACTAGTAAAAGAACTTGAAGAAAAAAAGGGTATTACCGATGCCAATGTGCTTGCCGCTATGGGCAAAGTAAAACGGCATTATTTTTTTGATGAAACTTTTTGGGCGCAGGCTTACTTGGATAAGGCTTTCCCGATAGGTGATGGGCAAACGATATCAACCCCTTATACCGTAGCCTATCAATCGCAATTATTGCATATTAAAAAAGGCGATAAAATACTCGAAATAGGCACAGGCTGCGGTTACCAAACTTGCGTATTGCTAGAAATGGGTGCCCAAGTATATACTATCGAAAGGCAAGAGGCGCTGTATAACCGTACCATAAAAGTATTGCCACATATAGGCTATCACCCTCATTTTTTTTTAGGCGATGGCTCTAAGGGTATTGCCGAGTGTGCCCCTTATGATAAAATTATTGTTACCGCTGGCGCACCTTTAATTCCCGAAATATTGGTAAAACAATTAAAAATTGGTGGCATATTGGTAATACCAGTAGGCAATGCCAAGCAACAAAAAATGGTAACAGTATTACGTGTATCGGAAAACGATTTTGAAAAATTTGAGCTTGATACGTTTAAATTTGTACCCTTATTGGGCGAGCAGGCTTGGTAAATTTATAAACTAATTAAGCCTATTAAAAAGCGCAGGTTGATATTTAATAACTTTAGCTTTTTTGTTAAAAAACAAAGGAAGCCTAGAAGATAATAAAAACAGGGATAATATACAATGAGAGAAAAATTTATTGCTTGGTTTAACCGCAGAAGCATCTGTTTTAGATTTTGAGCCAAAAAATGCTAATTTCTAAATTAAACGCCATAACAAAACGGACAAACGCCAACTAAAGAAATGCAAAATCAGTTTTTGAGGGTTTTGGGATAGTAGTTTTATATAATTTTTACCCAATATCTATTTACAAATACTAAATAAAGAATTGAGTAGAATTTTTTGCAAACAAAATATTGCATTTTTATATTTTTAATCTTTACTTTTATACTTTTAATATTTTAAATATATGAATAAGAAAACATTTACAAATTTTTTAGGGAAAACTGATCAGTATGATTGTCATCCTCGTTTAAATGCAACAATACATTTTTATCGTTGTTTTTTTATTTTATTAAGCCTTAGCTTACTAGTAAGCATCGAATCTCAGGCGCAAGTTTTATGGTCAAACAGCAGTAGTTGGGCATCATTTGGAGCTACAAAACCTGTTGTAGGTAGTGCGGTAACCATCCCCGCTGGTGTTCATATGATTATGGACGAAACACCACCCAATTTGGCCAACCTAACGATTTTGGGCAAACTAGAATTTGGTAATAAAGACCTAAACCTAACGGTAGGGTGGATTATGTTACATGGCACATTGCAAGTAGGAACAGCAGCAATACCTTATACCA
>JAAFJW010000091.1 GCA_013298995.1 Sphingobacteriales bacterium
TGCGCCCAGCCGGAATATCACGTATTTTGGTTCGAGGGTTTTTAGCATCAATATCTCTATCCAAATAGCGGTTAAAAGCCATTGCGGCATTGCGGGCAAAAACCATACACAGCAACATTAAGCCCAATTTAAGCCAACTGAACGTGTTTTGCGTAGTATTTACGGCCAAAAAAAATCCTATAAATGCAAAAGGCATGGCAAAAATGGTGTGCGAAAAGGTTACTAAGGATAAATATTTTTTCATTACTCGGTTTCGGGCAGTTCGTCTTCAATTTTTAGTGCGTATTCGGGTACTACAAAGCGTGAGTTGATATCGCTTATCATGGCTAAAATGGCTTCTTTACCCAAATATTTTTCGGCCGATGTTAAAATAGGTTCGGGCAGTTCGTCGAAAAATTCTAGTAAGGATTTTTTAAACAAGCCCATATTTTGTTGCGATTTTAGGTTTGATTGTTTGTCGGCTTTGGTAAACAGCAATATAAACGGAATGCTACGTTCGCCCAGCCAACAGCAAAACTCAATATCTATTTTTTGAGGTTCTAATCGACTATCAATCAACACAAATACACATTGTAGGCTTTCTCTTTTTTCGAGGTAATTGCTTATAAATTTTGCCCATTCGGCTCGGTTGCTTTTGCTACTTTTGGCATAACCGTAGCCCGGCAAATCTACCACGTACCAGTTTTTGTTTATTAAAAAATGATTTATCAACTGGGTTTTTCCTGGCTTTTGCGATGTTTTTGCCAAGCCTTTAGCTCCCAAAATCATATTGATAAGCGATGATTTACCCACATTAGAGCGGCCAATAAAAGCATATTCGGCTAGCTCGGGCGGGGGCAGCTTGCTTATTTTGGTATTGCTAACGGTAAATTCGGCCGATTTTATAATCATCCCGCAAAGGTAATATTTATTAGGATAGGTAGGTGGGCGATTTTTTTTGGTGGGGGTTGGGTATCAGATTGGGCTTTTATTTGGTTGTAAAAACCACTTGTTTAATTTACATTTGGTTTTGTATTTCAAAAAAACTGGTGTCAATTAAATTTTAAAATTAAACAAAATGGAATTATTAATTCAGGTACAAGATAATGATGCTCCATTCTTGATGGAATTATTGCAAAAATTTGATTTTGTAACTATAAAAAAGCCAAGTAATTCTGTTTTGGATAGCTTGGAGCTTAGCCTTCACCAAATGCATGAAATGAAAGAAGGGAAACTGGCCAAACCTAATGTAAGCGAGCTTTTTGTAGATGTTAATTGATACATTAATAACCTTTACTCCCGAGTTTAAACGTGAATATAAACGACTTGCAAAAAAACACGCATCACTCACTGATGATTTACAAAAACTTGTGGCATTACTAAAACAAAATCCATTCATGGGAGACCTTTTAGTGAGCGATAATGCGGGAAATAATGCCTACAAAATAAGGTTAGCCATTAGCTCTAAAAACAAGGGAAAATCAGGTGGAGCAAGGGTAATTACCTATTTTGTAAATAAAGAAAATGAACTTTACTTGCTCTCGATTTACGATAAATCGGAACAATCAAATATTACGGATAGGCTTTTAAAATCTCTTATTCAAAGTGCTGTTAAAAGTTGAATTTTATAAGGTGGCTTAAAACTGATAAATACAACACAACAAATTTATAAACGGCAAAATTACCTCCCACCCAAAAACAATACACATGATTTACGTTGCACTACTTAGAGGAATAAATGTTGGCGGAAACAATAAAGTTGATATGAAAAAGCTCAAAACAAGATTTGAATCACTGGGTTTTAAAAACGTAGAAACCTATATCAACTCGGGGAATATTATTTTTGAAACCGATAAGCAAAACCAAAATGCCATCGTTGGCGAAATAGAAACGGCCATAAAATCTGATTTCGAATTAAGCATAAAAGTTTTGGTACGGGATTTTACAAGCATACAACATATTTGCGAAAAGCTACCCGATACTTGGGTAAAAAACGAGCTCATGAGAACAGATATTATGTTTTTATGGGAAAATATGGATAGCCCACAAATTATCGAGCAATTACAACTCAAACCTGTGGATAATGTGATATACACACCTGGCGCATTACTGTGGAACGTAGCTGATAAAGATTACGATAATAGCGCATTATTTAAACTTGTGGGTACAAAAACATATAAGCATATAACCATCCGAAATGTAAATACAGTGCGTAACCTTTACCAAATTATGTTGGATAAAAAACAAAAAATAAGCATTTTAAGAAAAAATTAAACAATCCAAATTAGGTTATAAAGCATAAGCAAATATTATTTTATAAATTTGATTTCAATATTTAGTTATGGGTAAAATAATAACCAACTTTAACGAACTTGATTTAAACGGTAGCTACACCTACGCCGATTATTTATTGTGGCAATTTTCGGAAAGATTCCTTATACTGTAGATTTCGAAATACAATCACCTACTTTCCCCGAACTAAAATTTGAGGTGGATAAAATATTTGAAGTATGAACAAAGTGATAACCAACTTTAACGAACTTGATTTAAACGGTAGCTACACCTACGCCGATTATTTATTGTGGCAATTTTCGGAAAGATTAGAGCTGATAAAAGGTAAAATTTTTGCGATGACACCTGCTCCCAGTAGAAACCATCAACAAGTTTCATTGAAATTAACTAGAGAAATTGATGCAATTTTCATCAACCACCTTTGCGAGTTATATGTTGCCCCATTTGATGTGAGATTAATAAATCATAAAAAAAGTACCGCCGATAACCAAATATTTACGGTTGTGCAACCAGATTTATGCGTTGTTTGTGATTTAACAAAGCTTGATGAAAAAGGTTGTTTAGGTGCTCCCAATTTAATCGTTGAAATACTATCGAAAGGAAATTCTAAAAAAGATTTATCAATAAAATTTGATTTGTACGAAGAAAACGGTGTACAAGAATATTGGATTGTAAACCCTGATGATAAAAGTGTATTCATATATGTTTTAAAAGATGGAAAATATATTGGCTCTCGCCCTTATACTGTAGATTTCGAAATACAATCGCCTACTTTCCCCGAACTAAAATTTGGGGTGGATAAAATATTTGAAGTATAAAAAACAAAGTAAATTTTTGATGTTGTGTTAATTTCATAAATCCTCCCACAAAAAAAACACCTCCTACATTTTGTAAATCCAATAAAAAATCGTCTTTTTAGCTATCCAATTTTTAAAACAAAAAATATGTCATTTAATCTTAAAAAAAGTATTCTATTGCTATCAATGATGTTGGTAATCATAGCCTTAAAAGCTCAAAATACAGCATCACCTACTTACAATTACCCCTTATGGCTTAATCAAGCCGCTTTTTACCAAATATATCCCCAAAGTTTTAAAGATAGCGATGGTGATGGTATTGGCGATATTAAAGGGATGACCGAAAAATTACCCTACGTAAAATCGATAGGTGTAAATACCGTGTGGCTTAACCCCGTTTTTGCTTCTTCATTCAGAGATGCGGGTTACGATGTAGATGATTATTATAAGGTAGATGCCCGCTATGGTACAAACGATGATTTAAAAAACTATATCGACCAAGCGCATAAAATAGGCCTGCGGGTATGTTTAGATTTAGTAGCTGGCCATACCTCAAAAAACAATAAATGGTTTAAAGAATCGGCTAAAAATACCACCAATGAATTTAGTGATAGGTATATATGGACAAACTCCAAAGGAGTACAACCCAAAGATTTTGTTTTAAATTTCGACAGTAGAGATGGCAATTACTTAAAAAACTTTTTCGATTCGCAACCTGCCTTAAACTATGGCTATGCCAACCCCGACCCATTAAAACCTTGGGAACAATTGCCTACCGCACCCGGCCCAGTGGCTACCCGTGAAGCATTAAAAGATATTATTAGTTATTGGATGGATATGGGAGCCGATGGATTTAGGGTAGATATGGCTTCATCATTAATTAAAAACGACCCTAAATTTATCGAAACCAATAAACTATGGGGAAACATACGCAATTGGTTTTCGTCCAAATACCCACAAGGCGTATTGCTGGCCGAGTGGAGCAACCCCGAGCAAGCCATGAATGCGGGTTTTATGATGGATTTTATGATCCATTTTAACGCCAAAGGCTATCCATCGTTATTTTTTGAAGATAAAAATGTGGTGCTAAAAGGTACGCAAATACCCTTCTTTTCTAAACAAGGAGGATCTATTACCGAGTTTTTAACCAGTTATTTATACCAAAAAAAGCAAGTAGGCACCAAAGGGTTAATTGCCTTACCTACCGCCAACCACGATTTTCAACGCTTAAATAGCGGTACACGAAACTCGGACGACCAACTGAAAGTAGCCCTCGCTTTTTTACTCACTTGGCCTGGCGTACCCTACATTTATTATGGCGACGAAATTGGCATGAAATACATAAGCACCATGCTGCCCGATAAAGAAGGTAGCGTAATCCCATCAAACTTTGTACCCTATTACGCCAACCGAGCTGGTACACGTACCCCAATGCAGTGGGATGCAAGCAACAATGCAGGGTTTTCAACCGCAGATGCAAGCAAACTTTATTTACCACAAGACCCCGACTTATTATACCGCCCAACTGTGGCTAAGGCCGAAAAAGATTCTACATCTTTACTACATTTTACTAGAAAACTGTTAAAGCTACGCCAATCAAGCAATGCTTTAAATAATACTGGCGAAGTTGAAGTTATACTAGGTAAAGATAAAATTTATCCACTTATTTATAAACGTACCGATGGTATAGATAGCTACGTGGTGTGTATAAACCCAAAAAATAATGCGGTACATATACAACTAAAAGAAAAACTAATGTTAAGCCCCATTATGGAACAAGGCATAAGCATAGATAGCACCATAAAAACCCGACAAATATTTATGGATGGTGTAAGTTTTGGTATTTATAAACTAATACCCGATAAAAAGTAATTTTTTAGGCACTAATTACAATCTTTTTGCTCAATTTAATTAGATTTTATTGATAAAAGTACAGTTATAAGCGATACACATCCAAAATAAAGCAAAAAGTATATAACCAAATTAAAAACGAAGGAATGGGAATTTTACCTTAATAAACTCATATTAAACATTTTGCGTTTTTATGGCTAGCGGGTATTTATAAATGTTTTTAAATGCTTAAAATAAATTAACAAAAATAATAGGCTAAGTTTGATTAATAACTGTAAACTTTATATTTTTTATCCTTATTTGTTAACATAAATTTAACATTTAAGGTATTTATTTATCTTATAATTGTTTAGTTATTTTTTAATGATTTTATTATGAAAAAAGTTTTATTTTCTGTTATATCAATTACGTTTTATTTTTTTACTTACGCCCAAAATGCTACCCATGTTGTAATAAGCGAAGTATATGGTGGAGGCGGAAATACTGGCGCAACCTACAATAGTGATTTTATAGAATTATACAATCCCACAAGTTCGCCAGTAAATTTAAGTGGCTGGTCGGTGCAGTATGCAACCAGTAGCAGTAAAACTTGGAAAGTTGATGCCCTTACAGGTACAATCCCTGCCAAAGGTTTTTATCTTTTACAACAAACCAAACGTACTATAGGCGCTAATTTACCTACACCCGATGAAGTAGGCACAATATCGATGTCGGCAACTAGCGGAAAAGTAGCTTTGGTAAACGATATTGTTGCCTTAAATACTGTAAACCCCACAGATTTAAGTTTAATAGATTTGGTAGGCTATGGAAATGCATTAGGCTTCGAAACCGCCGCCACAGGTACAGGTTTAAGTGCCACAAAATCAGCCGAAAGGAAAGCATTTTCGACGTCAACAGCAGCCACAATGAGTGCTGGTGGTGTGGATGTAATGGCAGGTAATGGATACGATACCAACAATAATTTACTTGATTTTGTTACCCGTACAGGTGCCGACCCTCAAAACTCATCGTCAACCATTGAAGGAGTATTAAATACCGATAGAGAATTAATTGCAATAGCTACTTCCCCTATAAACAATTATGCCATACCAGTACCCAAAACTACCAAACCTACCATTACCTTTAACCGAGTAATAAAAAAAGGAACTGGCACCATTACCATAAAAAATATTACAGATGGTACCGATGAAACAATAAACATTACATCAACCCGTATTATCATTAATAATGCCATACTTACGATAAACGGTATAAATTTTATTCCCCTAAAACAATATGCCATACAAATTTCCAACGAAGCTATTAAAGATTTGGCTAACCTAGCTTATATTGGAATTTCTAACAATACTACTTGGAGCTTTACTATTGAAGCCACACCTTTACCCATCACTTTAGCCATTTTTAAAGCACAATCCGATGGCCAAAAAGTAAATTTAAGTTGGAAAAGTATTTCAGAAACTAACAATAACTACTATGCCATAGCACACAGTACCGATGGTATAAACTTTACCCAATTACAGCAAGTAAAAGGTGCTGGTAATAGCAATACAGAAAACAACTATTTTACAACGCATTTATCTCCAGCAAATGGCGTAAATTATTACCAACTAAGCCAAACAGATTTTGATGGAAAACCTGTTATATTAGAAACCAAAAGCGTTAATTTTAGTTTCGATAATCAGCAACAATTAAGCATTTACCCAAATCCAGTTAAAAATAATGTTACGCTTTCGCTGATTTCGGAAAGTAAACTATTAGGACTAAAATTATTGCGCTTTGATGGCAAATTATTACTTAAAACCGAAGGTACTTTAGCCCAAATTAATCAGTATTTGAATCGAAATCTAGTAAATGTAGAAACCGGAATCTATATACTCTTGGTAAACGATAAGCAAAAAGTACATAGCCAAAAATTTATTAAAAATTAATATTTTACCAAAGCCTTCGCTTAAAGCGAAGGCTTCGGTAGCGAAAAAAGAAACATCATTGCGCCAAATCCTCAATAAATAATCTTTATCTCCTTTATTGTGTACGGGGTTACAAAGTTAAGTTATAAAGAAAACATAACACTTTGCCTAAAAAGTTTAAATTTGTTACGTTAATTTAGGCAATCAAAAAAATGAAAGCAAAATATGTAAACCCATTTACCGATTTTGGATTTAAAAAAATCTTTGGAGAAGAAGCCAGCAAGCCAATGCTCATTGATTTTTTGAACTGTTTGCTGCCCCAAACAACCATAGTAAATTTGACTTTTAAAGACAAAGAAAAACTTGGTAAATCAAACCAAGACCGAAAAGCCATTTATGATATTTATTGCCAAAATGATAAGGGCGAAAGTATTATTGTAGAATTACAAAAAGCAAAACAAAACTATTTTAAAGACAGAACAGTTTATTATGCAACATTTCCCATTCAAGAGCAAGCAGAAAAAGGAGACTGGAATTATAAATTAAACTCGGTTTTTTGTGTAGGAATTTTAGATTTTACATTTGATGATAAAATTAATACAGATAAAGGAGAGGTAATTCACATTGCACAACTAAAAGACCAAAACAACCAAGTATTTTACGATAAATTAAAGTTTGTTTATTTAGAAATGCCACATTTTTTAAAACAAGAAAATCAATTAGAAACAAGGTTAGACAAATGGTTATTCTTTATAAAACATCTCGAGAATTTTCAGCATATTCCAGCAATTTTTAAAGACGAAGTTTTTAAACAGGCATTTAAAAAAGCCGAAATAGCAAATTATAGCGAAGATGAAAAAATAAACTATGAAGAAAGTTTAAAAGCATACAGAGACCTAAAAGGAGTAATTGATACCGCTTTTGATGAAGGAAAAGTAGAAGGGAAAGTAGAAATGGCAAAGCTAATGAAAGATGCAGGAGAGCCAATTGAAAAAATAATATTATACACAGGTTTACCCAAAGAAGAGATTGAGAAAATTTGATAATGCAAAATTATTCATCATAATGAAACCTACATTGTACAATGATACATTTTTGATTTAGGCCTTTTGTGCCGATTATTTGATACACCAAGCGGTGTTCGCCAGTAATTCGGCGAGACCAAAATCCTTTTAAATTATATTTTAACGGTTCGGGTTTACCCAAATCCGTAAATGGGGATTGTTTAATTGATTTTATAAGGTCTCTTATTTTAATGGTAACACTATCATCATTTTGCAACCAATACTCAAAATCTTCCCATCCTTTGGGTGTAAATTCGGTATTCAATTTGTAATTAAAGTCTCATCATCAAAATTATAAGGAATATTTTTACCCTCATTTATTTGATAGATAGATGATTGTAGCCAGTTACGGTTAGCCGTTGTTGATAATAAATGTGCGGTTTCGTTTAGCGAATTATACTCTTTTATAGAAATTATTACCACCGCATCATTTTCATTATTATTGCGAGGCACTACCACAACATCGTTGCTATTGCTTACGGCATCTAAATAGGTTTTCATATTGTTACGCAAAGCGGATATAGTGATAGCCTTCATATTGTGCTTGTACGGTTAATTGTACGTTCAAATGTACGTATTTTTAATTCAGATAATTTGCTTTTCTTAAAAATCAGATAAGTGGGTTAAAATTATCGCCCATTTTATTTACAAACCGCTAACAAGTTCGGCTATGTTTACGCCTAAACCTTTGGCAACTTCTACCAAATAATAAAAAGATGGGTTAATGTTTCCTGTTTCTAAACGCTGTACAGATTGTTGGTCTTTGTTGATAGTATGGGCTAATTGGGCTTGGGTTAAGCCTTTGGCTATCCGTGTATCACAAATTTTTGCCCCCAAGTTTTTTAGCCATACTTCTTTTTCCATTACCTTATAAAAGAATAATAAAGTAGCTGGATAACTTACAACGGTTTTGTTGTATTATTGAATTTGATTTTATATTTTAGCGGTTCAATAAATTCATTTTAAAAAAATTAAATCCAATGAAAAAAATTTTATTAAGCAGCATTATTTTATTTTTGTTTAGCGTATCAGTTGTATTGTTTCAAATTAGTTGTAAAAAAGAAGCGGTTGCGGATGTGGGTGTAAATGGTGCTGGTGGGAGTAATTTGGGTGTGATTTTGTTTCAAAGATCAATCCCAAACACATCAGGTAGTTTTACTCAGGAAATATGGATGGCAAATTATGATGGTACAAATCAAAAGAAAATACCTGTTAGCATACCAGCAAATCATAGTCTTAATGGTCTGCATTTATCTCCTGATGGAAAAACATTATTTGTAGAATATTATTTTTCTACAGCTGGTCAAGGTCGTATGTATCTTTATTCATATACTTTAGATGGTAGTAATCAAAAATTAATACTTGACTCTGGAGTGGATAAAAAAGATGGTTTTAATGGGCTTTCTGGTGTATATTAAATAAATTAACCAATTACTTCCCTATTTAGAAATTGAATTTTTAATTACACAAAAAAAAACAAAAAGCCGATAAATAAAATTATCGGCTTTTTGTTTTCTATTAGAAAACTTTATTCACATCAATGTTTAATATCATTAACCGAAAAACACTTTTAGAATACGGAAAAAAATACCCAGCAGCCAAAAATGCGTTATCCGAATGGTATTATGAGTTTTTAGATAGCGATTTTAAAAAAAATCAGGAGTTAAAAGCGGTTTATGCCAATGCGAGTATAGTGAGCGATAATCGTGTCGTGTGGTAATAAACATAATGGGCAATCATTATCGCTTGGTAATAAGGGTATTATTTTTGTATAAAACCATATAAATTAAATGGTTTGGTACACATAGCGAGTACGATAAAATTAGCTATTAAAACTATAAAATTCAAAAATTAAGCGATGGATTTACAAATTATAAAAACCGAAAACCAATACCAAAATTTATTAGAATGGGTAGATGCCCAATTTGATATAGGCTACGCACCCGATACCGCCGAAGGCGAAAAACTACAAGTTGCCTTACTGCTTATTAAACAATACGAAGATGCAAATTACGCTGTATCTTATGCCTTAGAGTTGTAAAAGAAAAATGGAAGAAAATGGTTTACAAAACAAAGATTTGGTAAGCTGGCTAGGTAGCAAAGGATATGTATCGGCAATTTTAAGCGGTAAAAAACCGCTTACCTTAAATATTGCAAAGCTATTGCATCAAAAATTAGGCATCCCCGCAGCGGTGCTGTTGGCTTAAGTTGAAAATTTAAAGCTGCCCTTGATGCAAATCCCAAATAGGGAAACATAGCTCATAATCGTTCCAAACAATATCGCCATAATGGATATTAAAGTTTTTAAAAAGTGATTTATCCAAGTATTTTCTAATCATATTGTTCGTCGCCGATGACAAAAAATGCTCAAAATCAATAACCTGAGCTACACCATCCGAAAATTCAAGACCGATGGTATAATCTTTCAAATAATTTGCTTTTACTATTTCGATAGTCATAATTAATCAATTTTTTGGGTAATTATTTCACAAGTAATTTCTTTGTTATACACAAAAAAGGTGAGCCATTTATGTATGATTTCCTCTCTATAAAAGGTTACAAACTTAATGAACCGCTTTTGATTTTTTGAATCAAGCGGAAGCTTGCCTATTACAGTTTGCAACCTAATTTCCTTAAATTCGCCATTTTCAAATATTATTTCAGCTTTATTCTCTTTACCTTGATATTTGCCGTGAACGTGAATGGGTTGATGTTCGTTTGAATAGAACAAAATAATTAAACCGAAGTACTCAAACAGTTTTGGCATTTGCATTTTTAATTTTAAGCAATTTAGAATAAAAATTTCGCTTTTTAAATTTTTGATAAAAAAAACTTGGTAACGAAAATTTCCGATAATTATGTTTTACCCCCTTAAAAAATATGTTTCACAAAAAAAGCGGTAATTTCTTACCGCTTTTTAAAATCATAAAAAAAATTAACCCTTCACCGCCTGTTGCTTCAGCACCACAAACCTAGCTTGCGCCAACTCAAAACCACCATACAATATTGCACCATAAACCAAATTGCCCAACAGTAAATTACGCTCGAAAGGGATGGCTGCAATTAACGATTGATAATAGCCAGTAATA
>JAAFJW010000009.1 GCA_013298995.1 Sphingobacteriales bacterium
AAGCAGCTTTACGCCAACCGCAGGAAATTTTAGAGGAAATGAAAGCCCTTGACGAAGAAAGTGTCGATATTTTAAATTCAATTTTGGAACTGATATGAAAGATGAAATTATTTTATATCGCCCAAATGAACTTGCCGAACACATTGAAGTGCGACTTGATGAAGAAAAGGAAACCGTTTGGCTAACTCAAAATCAAATAGCAGAATTGTTTCAACGGGACAGAACGGTAATTACCAAACACATACGAAATGTTTTTGCTACCGATGAATTAGATGAAAAAAGCAATGTGCAAAAAATGCACATTCCTAATTCTGACAAACCTGTTGTTTTTTATAATCTTGATGTGATTTTATCAGTTGGTTACAGAGTAAACTCTAAGCAGGGAACACAATTTCGCCAATGGGCTACGCAACGCCTTAAAGACTATTTGCTAAAAGGATATGCCATCAACAACCGAATGAACCGAATGGAGGACAATTTAGAAGCCATAAAAAGCAAAGTAAACGAAATAGACCTACAAATAAGTACACACCTTATACCTACACAAGGCGTGTTTTTTGATGGGCAGGTGTTTGATGCTTATGTGCTTGCTTCAAAAATAATTAGTACAGCCAAAAAATCAATAGTACTGATAGATAATTATGTTGATGAAACGGTGCTAGTGCATTTAAGTAAAAAACATAAAAATGCAACCGTAACCATATTGACTAAAACCATAAGCAAACAACTGGAACTGGATGTGCAAAAAGCCAATGCACAATACCCTACTATTACCATAAAACAGTTTACCCAAAGCCACGACCGCTTTTTGATTATAGATGAAAAAGAAGTGTATCATTTGGGAGCATCTTTAAAAGACCTAGGCAAAAAATGGTTTGCCTTTTCTAAAATGGATAAAAGCTCGGTACAGAATATTTTAAACTCAATATTGGAACTGATATGAAACAAGGTTGGGAATTAAAAAAGTTGGGAGAAATCTTATCTATTGAACGTGGTGGTTCTCCACGACCAATAGAAAAATATATGACCAATTCACCTGATGGAATAAATTGGATTAAAATTTCAGATGCAACTGCCTCTGATAAATATATCTATGAAACAAAAGAGAAAATAACAAAAGACGGTTTGCATAAAACAAGAGTTGTAAACGAAGGAGATTTTATACTTTCCAATTCAATGAGTTTTGGAAGACCATATATAATGAAAACAACTGGGTGTATTCATGACGGTTGGCTTGTATTAAAACAGAATGGTAAAAAGATATTTGAAACTGAATTTCTTTACTACTTATTATCCTCACCATTTGTGTTTCAGCAATTCAATTCCAAGGCGGCTGGATCAACAGTTCGTAACTTGAATATTTCATTGGTAAGTTCTGTTGATGTTCCCATTCCACCCCTTCCCGAGCAACAACGCATCGTAGCCATATTAGATGAAGCCTTTGCTGACATAGCCAAGGCAAAAGCTAATGCCGAACAAAACCTCAAAAACGCCAAAGAACTTTTTGAAAGTTATTTGCAAGGGGTGTTTGAAAATAAAGGTGAAGGTTGGGAAGAGAAAACTTTGGGGGAAGTTTTAGTGAAAACTGAAACCGTTGACCCAACAAAAAAGCCAAACGAAGAATTTACTTATTTAGATGTTTCAAGTGTAAATAAAGAAACAAAAGAAATTGAAAACGCAACAGTTTTGCTTGGCAAAGATGCACCAAGCCGAGCAAGAAAATTAGTAAAAACTAATGATGTAATTTTTGCAACCGTAAGACCAACACACAGCAGAGTTGCTTTAATAACAGAAGAATACGATGAACAAGTTTGTAGCACTGGTTACTTTGTTTTAAGAGCAAAAGAATTTCTAAGCAATAATTTAGTTTACTATTTCCTTTTGACTTATAGTTTCAATAAACAAATGGAAAAACTTCAAAAAGGTGCAAGTTATCCAGCGGTAACAGATAGCGAAGTGAAAGGCATTTATATTTCATTTCCAAAATCATTAAAGGTCCAACAAACCATCGTTCAAAAACTTGATGCCCTATCCACTGAAACCAAAAAACTAGAAGCCATTTATCAGCAAAAAATAAATGATTTAGAAGAACTGAAAAAATCCGTTTTGCAAAAGGCGTTTGCAGGAGAGTTGAAAATGTCTGAATTAGGATTTGATGGATTAAAAGATGATAGATAGGATTATATCCGAAACAAAAATCTTAAAATCCACAAATCTTAAAAATCCTAATTCAGACAAAAATTCAGACAAAAAGTTAAAAGTATGAAACACGAAGAAATTACCCATAAAATAATTGGTTGTGCTATGAAGGTTCATAGCACCTTAGGCAATGGCTTTCAAGAAGTGATTTATCAACGGGCATTAGCTATTGAAATGGATAAGCAAGGTATGGGCTTTCAACGTGAAATGGAAATGACTATCTTTTATGAAAGTATAGACATTGGAACACGCAGGGTTGACTTCTTTGTGGAAGAAAATATAATGGTAGAACTTAAAGCATTGATAAAACTGGAAGATGTGCATTTGGCTCAAGCAATGAATTACTGCCAAGCATATAATTTGCCAATAGGATTACTGATAAATTTTGGAGCAAAAAGTCTTGAATTTAAAAGGGTTTATAATGTCAATCACCCGGACAACAAAGAGTATATCAAGAATAATCCTAAAATCATCAAATCCGAAAAATCTTAATTCTGACAATGAACGACCAACAACTCATAGAATTATTAAACGAATTGGTGAAACAACCCATCGAAAGTGAGTGGGTGGAGTTTAAACTCAATTTTCATTCGGAGCAAGAAATTGGCGAACGAATTTCGGCATTGGCAAATGGCGCAGCTATTCATAATCAAGAATTTGGGTATTTGGTGTTTGGCATAGAAGACAAAACACATATTATAAAAGGCACTACATTTAAACCCAAACAACATAAAAAAGGAAACGAAGAATTGGAGCATTGGCTGGCACAACGCCTCGACCCAAGAATAGATTTCCGCATACATGAATTTGCCTACGATGCTACTCGACAAATTGCTGTTTTTGTAATTCCTGCTACCCAAAACCGCCCAATTGATTTCTTTCATCATGCCTACATCAGAGTTGGAAGCATTACCCGAAAACTTTCTGAGTTTCCCGATAAAGAAGCTAAAATTTGGCGTAAAAAATCAAAACCGTATGAGCAAGAAATAGCAAAAGACAATCTAAATGCAAGCGATGTTATTCGATTGCTAAGTACCGAAACCTATTTCGATTTAATGAAATTGCCTTACCCATCCAATCAAAATGGAGTAATTGAAAAATTTATTACTGAAAATTTGGTGGTTAAATCTCGTGGCTATGCCATTACCAATCTTGGAGCAATTTTGTTCGCAAAGAGCTTACCCGAATTTGAAACCGTTGAGCGTAAATCAGTTCGTGTAATCGTGTATAAAGGCAAAAACAAAGTAGAAACAGTTCGTGAACAAATTGGAGCTAAAGGTTATGCTTTGGGATTTTTAGGTTTGGTAGATTGGATAAATAGCCAACTGCCAGCAAACGAAGAAATAGGAAAAGCATTGCGGAAAGAATCTCGAATGTACCCCGAAATAGCTATCAGAGAGTTAGTGGCAAACGCACTTATTCATCAAGATTTAGCTGTTAAAGGGTTTCCAATGATAGAAGTGTTTAGCGACAGGATAGAAATTTCCAATCCTGGAAATCCACTCATTACACCCGACAGATTTATTGATTCTTACATTTCGAGAAACGAAAAATTGGCGGATTTAATGAGACGAATGGGATTTTGTGAAGAGAAAGGAAGCGGATTGGATAAGGTGATTTTTTACAATGAATTGTATCAGTTGCCGCCTATAAATGTAATTACCGATGAAAACCGAACACGAGTAATTATTTACAGTTACAAATCGCTAAACGAGTTAGACAAAAGAGAAAAAATCAGAGCTTGCTATCAGCATTCATGCTTAAAGTGGGTTTCAAACGAAAAAATGACCAATCAGAGTTTAAGAGAACGATTCCAAATTGAAGACCGTAATTATTCTATTGCTTCACGAATAATTAGAGATGCCTTAGAAGAAAAAGTAATTAAAGAAGTTGACCCTGAAAATAAATCACGAAAATATGCCAGTTACACACCATTTTGGGCTTAATAGTTTATTTGATGGTTATTTGATAACCTCAAAAATCTTATGTGATGGTTATGTGATTAGAAAGCCTAACCAAAGACATAAAACATTGAATATCAATAGTTTTTTATGTGATGGTTATGTGATTGCAGCCAATTTCTTATTTGATGGTTATTTGATTTTAAAGTAAAGACGATAAAAAATGAACGAAGCAGAAACAAGAGCAGAACTCATAGACCCAAAGCTAAAAGCTTGTGGTTGGGGCGTTGTGGAGGGCTCAAAAATCCTTCGTGAATACAACATTACCGCAGGTAAAATTCAAATAGGTGGCATAAGAGCAAAAAAACTTACTGCCGATTATGTGCTGGTTTACAAAGGCATTAAACTGGCAACTGTAGAAGCCAAAAGCGATGAATTAGGAGTTGGCGAAGGTGTGGCACAAGCCAAGCAATATGCCGAAAAACTAAATTTAGAAACCACATACAGCACCAACGGAAAAAAAATTTACAGCATCTGTATGAAAACAGGCGTTGAAAATTTGGTTGCAGATTACCTAACACCCGAACAACTTTGGAACAAAACCTTTGCCGAACAAAATAATTGGAGAGAGCAGTTTTCAGCCATTCCGTTTGAAGACAAAAGCGGAACTTGGCAACCACGATTTTATCAAGAAATTGCAATCAATAACACATTAGAAGCCGTTGCCAACAATGCCCAACGCATTTTATTAACCCTTGCCACAGGCACAGGAAAAACTGCAATTGCTTTTCAAATTGCTTGGAAATTATTTCAAACTCGTTGGAATTTAAAACGTGACGGCAGTCGCAGACCACGAATTTTATTTTTAGCCGACCGTAATATTTTAGCCAATCAAGCATTCAATGCTTTTTCAGCATTTCCCGAAGATGCTTTGGTTCGGATAAATCCGAAAGAAATTCGCAAAGACGGAAGAGTACCAACAAACGGCAGCATTTTCTTTACCATCTTTCAAACTTTTATGACCAATGCTAAAGTTGCTAAGACAATAGAAAATAAAGAGCCGTTAAATTTAGCAGCAGAGCCAAGCGTAGCATACAAAACCGAACAATACAATTTTGGACAATATCCGAGAGACTATTTTGATTTTATCATCATTGACGAGTGCCACCGTGGTGGAGCAAACGATGAAGGAAATTGGAGAGGAATTTTAGAATATTTTTCGCCAGCCGTTCAATTGGGTTTAACTGCAACACCAAAACGCAAAGACAATGTTGATACCTATAAATATTTTGGCGAGCCTGTTTATATTTATTCACTCAAAGACGGTATCAATGACGGTTTCTTAACGCCATTCAAAGTAAAACGCATCAAAACAACGCTTGACGATTATATCTACACAAGCGATGACCAAATAATTGAAGGCGAAATTGAAGAAGGAAAACTATACACCGAACCCGATTTCAACCGAATAATTGAGATAAAAGCAAGAGAGGCAAAACGTGTTCAGTTATTCATGGATGATGCCAACCAAAAAGAAAAGGCAATTATTTTTTGTGCTACACAAGACCACGCTACAGCAGTTCGTGATTTGGTAAACCAATACAAAAAAAGCAACGACCCAAATTATTGTGTTCGTGTAACTGCAAACGATGGAGAAATTGGCGAACAGTTTTTGAGAGAGTTCCAAGACAACGAAAAAACAATCCCAACCATTTTAACCACTTCGCAAAAACTTTCAACAGGAGTTGATGCAAGAAATATTCGCAACATAGTTTTGATGCGACCAGTAAACTCAATGATAGAGTTTAAGCAAATAGTAGGGCGAGGCACACGTCTGTTTGATGGCAAAGACTTTTTTACCATTTATGATTTTGTAGATGCTTACCAAAAATTTAATGATATAGAATGGGATGGGCCACCATTGGATCCCGAACCATCAGACCCAAAGCCACCAACACCTCCTAAAGAACCGAAAGAGCCGACAGGTGATGAAGGAGGAGAAAAAGAAAAACGCAAACGCATTAAAGTAAAACTCAAAGACGGAAAGGAACGTGAAATACAATCAATGATTTCTACTTCGTTTTGGAGTGCAGACGGCAAACCAATTTCAGCAGAAGAATTTTTAAATAATTTGTTTGGCGAATTGCCAAACCTTTTCAAAAGTGAAGATGAATTGCGAACACTTTGGAGCAATCCAATTACTAGACGAACACTATTAGAAAAATTAGACGCAGCAGGTTTTGGAAAAGAAGAACTGACCACTTTGCAAAAACTTATTGATGCTGAAAAAAGCGACTTGTTTGATGTGTTGGAATATGTGTTTAACAGCAACATAAAACCAATGACAAGAGAAGCAAGAGTTGCAGCAGCACAAGCGACAATCTTTGCATTGCTTAACGACAAACAAAAAGAGTTTATAGAATTTGTATTGAGTAAATACGTTGAAACAGGCGTTGAGGAACTTGACCAAGAGAAACTACCAATCTTGCTGACAAATAAATATCAATCGTTAGAAGATGCAAAAGACATTTTGGGTGACGTTGCAAATATCAGCAAACTGTTTATAGAATTTCAACAGCATTTATACAAACAGAAAGTAGCGTAACAACTACCCTTATTTTCGCTAAAAACCCTTGCCTGTATTTAGTTGTATGCCCTTAAAAAATATTGTTCAGTTAAATTATAAAAAACATTAAACCACAGCACACCAAATGTTAAATATAGCCCATAAAACTATTCCTCATAAAAATTAAACCCCCAATAATGTAGCCTTAGCAAGGCTATCAAACTTTAAAATCATCCAAACAAAAAATAACATACAGCATAATTTTTTCACTTATTTAGAACTATTATAAATTGTTAATAACAGTCATAATTTTGTCAGCTACAATCAAATAAATGATACTTTTGTACATCAAAATCAGCAATTGTTAACATTGCAATTCCTGTTTTGCAAACATAAACGTTAAAATAATAGTATAACAAACTCAATATGAGAAACTTCTCATCTGGATTTAAAAATTTGGTAAAGTCGATAACACTTTTCACTTTTTTTATTTTTTCATTACCAACTTTAGTTTGTGCCCAAACTACAGCAGTTGATACATCGAAAGCAGCCGCAAGCACAGTCGCTACAGCACCAAGTGGCGATGCCGCCGCAGGCGAAGCTCTATTTAAAGCCAACTGTACATCTTGCCACGCATTAAACAAACGTGTACTAGGGCCAGCTTTGGCAGGAGTTAACAACAGGCATAACGAAGCCTGGTTGATAAAATGGATTAAAAACTCACCAGCAATGGTAGCATCGGGCGATAAAGAAGCTGTAAAAATATACGAAGAGTATAACAAAGCTGCCATGACACCATTTCCGCAGTTTAGTGATGATGATGTTAAAAACATCTTAGCCTACATTAAAGTAGAAGGCGATAAGGGACCCGTAGATAAAACAGATGGACCTAAACTACCACCAAGTGCCGATGCTGGTTACAGCAATTATATGATTTTTGGTTTGATAGCCGTGGTTATTGTAGCCTTTTTAGTGATACTTTTACTAAACAAAGTAATAGGTACACTCGAAAGATTATTGCTAAAAAGAGATAATGCAGGCATCACTTTACTCGAAGACGAACAATTAGATGAAAACCACCAACCTAAAGACAAACTGTATATAGCTAGAAAGCTGGTTAAAAATAAAAAATTAGTATTTTTTGTGGTACTATGTGGTGTATTAACCTTAGGCTCTTTTGGCTGGATGGATTTATGGAACACAGGCGTACAAACAGGTTACCAACCCGTACAGCCTATCAAATTTTCGCACCAGTTACACGCTGGTACTAACCAAATTAAATGTCAATATTGCCATTCAAGTGCTTGGAAATCTAAACATGCCAGCATACCATCGGCCAATGTTTGTATGAACTGCCATAAATACGTACAAGCCACTGAAAAATACAATGGCGAAATTTCTCCAGAAATTAAGAAAATTTATGCCGCTTTAGACTATAACCCCGAAACCCAAAAATATGGCGAAAATACCCGCCCTATTGAATGGATAAGGATACATAACCTGCCCGATTTGGCTTATTTTAACCACTCGCAACACGTAAAAGTTGCAGGTATCGAGTGCGAAAAATGCCATGGCCCAATTAAAGAAATGGCCGAAGTTTACCAATACTCGCCTTTAACCATGAAGTGGTGTATCAATTGCCACCGTGTAACCGAGGTAAACTCAAAAGGTAACGCCTATTACGATAAAGTATTGGCCGCACACGAAAAAATCAAAAAAGGCGAAAAAGTAACCGCAGCTGTATTAGGCGGGCTGGAGTGTGGAAAATGCCATTATTAACAACATTATACAATACTACTTTTTATATAGCTTAAATGGATAGCACAAAAAAATATTGGAAAGGTTTAGACGAGCGTAACAATGCTTCTGAATTTGTGGAAAGTAATAAACACGAATTTGCCGAAGCCTTACCTATCGAAGATGTACTAGAAGGAGCGGGTTTAAGTGCACCTACTCCCCGTAGAGATTTTTTAAAAACAATGGGCTTTGGTTTAGGCGCAGTTTCTTTAGCAGCCTGTACCGTAGCACCCACCAAAAAATCTGTACCTTACTTAATTAAACCTGAAGAAGTAACCTCGGGCATACCTAACTATTACGCTTCAAGTTATAAAGGAGCAAGTATTTTAGTGAAAACCCGCGAAGGCAGGCCAATTAAAGTAGAAGGTAACCCAGCTTGTACCATTAACAGCGGAAGTTTGGATGCACAAGCACAAGCTTCGGTGTTAGATTTGTACGATACTGCAAAACTTAAATCACCACTACTAAACGGCGTAGAACACCCTTGGGAAGATATAGACGCTTACGCAAAAGCAGGTTTAAACAAAGCACAAGCGGCGGGTAAAACCATTGCTATTGTAACATCAACCGTAAACAGTCCTTCAACCAAAGCGGTAATTGCCGCATTTACTGCAAAATACCCAGCTACCAAACACGTAGCTTACGATGCCATATCGTACTCGGGTATCATCAATGCCAATAAAAACAGCTTTGGAAAAGCCGTTTTGCCACAATATAAATTCAACAATGCAAAAGTAATTGTAAGTTTTGGTGCCGATTTTTTAGGCTCTTGGATTTCGCCTCTACAATACACCAAACAATACGTTTCAAACCGTAATGCGGCATCGCTCAAAAGCAAAAAAATGTCTCGCCACATACAGTTCGAAACAGGTTTAAGCTTAACAGGTACCAAAGCCGATTCGCGTATCGCTTTAAAACCATCCGAAGAAGGTATCGCATTAGTAAACCTATACGCCGAGTTATCAGGTCAAGCAACTAGTGCAAAACTAAACAATGCCATTGCCGAAAAAGCCATTAAATTAGTAGCCAAAGAATTAAGCGCAGCCAAAGGTGCAGCGTTGGTAGTTTCAGGTTCAAACGACGAACATACACAATCTCTCGTAAACGCTATCAACAGCCTATTGGGCAGTTACGGTACTACTATAGATTTAGACAATCCATCATACCAATACACAGGTAACGAAGCCGATTTTATGGCTTTGGTAACCCAAATGAAAGCAGGTAGTGTAGGTGCAGTTTTATTTTTAGATAGCAACCCAGCATACAACTATTGCGATTGTAAAGGTTTTAAAGAAGCCTTAACCAAAGTAGCTACCAAAATTTCTTTCTCCGATAAAAACGATGAAACAGCCAGCCTTTGCGATGCCGTTGCCATCAACCATAATTACCTAGAAGCTTGGGGCGATAGCAACCCAGTAGAAGGCTATTACGCCATTACACAACCAACTATAAACCCAGTTTACAACTCCCGCCAAGCCGAAGAAAGTTTGTTGCAATGGGCAGATAATCCTGTTAAAGATTACTACACTTTTGTAAAAGCCAATTGGGAGGCTACCGTTTTACCTTTAGCAGGTAAAACTTGGGCAGATGTATTACAAGCAGGTTTTGTAAGCCTTCCTGCCAAAGCAATTACACCTATTACCCTTAGCGGGGATATAAGCGCAACCATTGCCACCGTAATTAGCGAAAGCAAAAAAATGGCTGCCGCTGTTGAATTACATTTATACAACTCGGTAGCCTTGGGCGATGGTAAACAAGGTAACAATCCGTTTTTACAAGAATTGCCTGATGGCGTTTCTAAAGTAACTTGGGATAATTATGCAGCCCTAAACCCTAAGTACGCACAAAAATTAGGCATCGCCGAGTTTGATTTGGTTACCCTAAAAAGCGATACATATTCGATAGACTTACCTGTATTATTTCAACCAGGCCAAGCACACGAAACGGTTTCGGTAGCTTTAGGTTACGGCCGCGAAAAAGTAGGTAAAGTAGGTGATGGCGTAGGTAAAAACGCTTATCCGTTTTTAGCTACAAACGGAGCCGTTACCATTACCAAAATAGAAGGCTATTACGAGCTTGCACAAACGCAAACGCACCATTCGTTCGAAGGGCGAGATATTATTAGAGAAGCCACCTTTGCCGAGTATTTAGAAAACCCAGCACACGGAAGTGGTAACCACGGCGAAAAACATAAAACCTACGATTTATGGCAAAAGTTTGAGCAACCTGGACACAACTGGGTAATGGCCATCGACTTAAACGCCTGTACAGGTTGCGGTGCTTGTATTGTAGCTTGTAATGCCGAAAACAATGTGCCCGTGGTAGGTAAAGACGAAGTTTATCGCCGCCGCGAAATGCACTGGATACGCATTGATAGATATTACTCGTACAACGAAGAAAATAAATCAATCACCGAAGAAAAAGAGATTGATGAGATAGAAGGTAGGATGGAAAACGTATCGGTGGTACACCAACCGATGATGTGCCAACACTGCGAACACGCACCTTGCGAAACCGTTTGCCCAGTATTAGCAACCGTACACTCATCCGAAGGTATAAACCACATGGCTTATAACCGTTGTGTGGGTACACGTTATTGCGCCAATAACTGCCCGTACAAAGTACGTAGGTTTAACTGGTTTAACTACTGGAACGACTCTAGGTTTGATAATTATTTGAACAACGAGTTTACACAATTAGCCCTAAACCCAGATGTTACTACCCGTTTTAGAGGGGTAATGGAAAAATGCTCGATGTGTGTACAACGCATACAAGCAGGTAAATTAAAAGCTAAAATTGATAAAACAACGCTTAAAGATGGCGATGTTAAAATGGCTTGCCAACAAACCTGCCCCGCAAATGCCATTATTTTTGGCGATGCCAACGACCCAGAATCGGAAGTTTCAAAAGCACTAACAGACGAGCGTGTGTATTATGTTTTAGAAGAGTTAAACGTACAACCAGGCGTGGGTTATATGACAAAAATTACAAACACAGGCTCACACGAAGCTTAAAAATTATAAATCTGATTAAGATATGTCATCACATAACGAATCAATACTAAGAGAACCCCTAATAACGGGTAAAAACATTACTTACGCTAGAATTACCGAAGAGGTTTTATGGCCAGTAGAAAACAAGCCTAATAAGGCTTGGTGGATAGGTTTTATTGTTGCTGCAATGGGCGCAAGTTTATGGGTAGTAGCAGTAGGTTACACCTTTTGGAATGGTATAGGTAGCTGGGGATTAAATAAAACTGTGGGTTGGGCTTGGGATATTACAGGTTTCGTATGGTGGGTAGGTATTGGCCATGCCGGAACTTTAATTTCTGCCGTATTATTATTATTCCGCCAAAATTGGCGAAACTCTATTAACCGTTCGGCAGAGGCGATGACTATTTTTGCTGTAATATGTGCGGCAACGTATGTAGTATCGCACATGGGAAGGCCTTGGTTGGCTTATTGGCCATTGCCATTGCCCAATCAATTCGGTTCGCTTTGGGTAAACTTTAACTCACCATTGGTATGGGATGTATTTGCTATTTCAACATATTTCTCAGTATCCCTAGTGTTTTGGTACGTGGGTTTACTGCCCGATATTGCCACCATTAGAGACAGAGCTACTGGTTTACGCCGTAGAATATACTCTATTATGTCTTTCGGTTGGACTGGGTCGGTAAAAACTTGGCAACGTTTCGAGATTGTGTCTTTAGTTTTAGCAGGCGTATCAACACCATTGGTATTATCGGTACACACCATTGTATCAATGGATTTTGCAACATCAGTAATTCCTGGTTGGCATACCACTATTTTCCCTCCGTACTTTGTGGCAGGTGCAATTTTCTCGGGCTTTGCCATGGTACAAACGCTGTTGTTAATTACCCGTAAAGTATTGGGGTTAGAAAACTACATTACCATGTTCCACATCGAATCAATGAACAAAATTATTGTTTTAACAGGTTCAATAGTTGGGGTTGCATATTTAACCGAGTTGTTTATAGCCTGGTACTCTGGTGCCGAGTACGAGCAATATGCTTTCTTAAACAGAATATCGGGACCCTACTGGTGGGCTTATGCCATCATGATGACTTGTAATGTAATTACGCCACAATTATTTTGGTTCGAAAAAATACGTACACATATTGGTATATCGTGGATACTTTCTATTATTGTAAATATAGGTATGTGGTTCGAGCGATTTGTAATTATTGTAACTTCATTACATAGAGATTATTTACCATCAAGCTGGGTAATGTTTTATCCTACTTGGGTTGATATATCTATTTTTATAGGTTCTATAGGTGTTTTCTTTACTTTGTTTTTATTATTTATTAGGGTATTGCCTTCGGTGGCAATGGCCGAGGTAAGGTTATTAGTAAAAACATCGTCCGAACAAGCTAAAAAGAAACTGTTAGAAGAAGGTAAATTGAAACCAGAAGAGGCCCAATTTTACAAAGAATCGTTAAATAAATACGACAGTGTTGACCAAGCCGATTACGCAAACGTTTAGATATGAGTAAGATTAAATATATACTAGGTCTGTTTGATGACCCCGATGATATGATGCATGGCATTGATAAGTTAAAGCAAAATAACTTTAGTGTTTATGATGTTTACACACCAATGCCTATCCACGGCATCGAAGCTAAATTAGGTGTTAAACGTAGCCGCTTACCTATTGTAGCTTTTTGTTGCGGTATTACAGGTACTTGTACGGCATTAACGTTAATGTGGTACACTTTATCGTACGATTGGCCGATGAATATCGGCGGAAAGCCAAACTTTGCTTTGCCCGATTTTATTCCGATTACGTTTGAGTTAACGGTACTGTTTTGTGCCTTTGGTATGGTGGGTGCTTTCTTTTTCAAAAACCACTTTTTCCCAGGCAGAGCACCACGTGTGATGGAACTAAGGGCTACAACCGATAAATTTGTGATTGCTATTGATGCCAAATTAAACACCAACCACAACCAAATCGACGAATTGTTAAGAGAGGCTGGTGCAACAGAAATTAAGCACAATGATAGAAAGTATGTTAGTTATGAATAAGAAAATAGCCATTATCGTTTTTGTAATGATTGCTGTATCGGCAATAATTACTTCTTGTAAGGATAAAAGAAGCCGAGGCTTAGAGTACGCCCCTAATATGTATGAGCCTATTGCCTATAACCCCGACCAAAAAAACGCAAATTTTGCTGATGGTAAAACCGCACAAACTCCCCCCAAGGGAACAAACCCTATTGGTTTTGCAAGGTTTGATTACCCCGATACCCGCGAAGGTTACGATGCTGCAAGCCTAGCGGCTGTTAATCCTTTGGTTAGAAATAAAAAGAATTTGGTAGAAGGGCAACAACTTTACCTTGCCATGTGTAGCCCTTGCCACGGCGATAAAGGCGCTGGTAACGGGCATATTGTTGAGTTGGGTAAGTACCCAGCACCCCCATCGTATGCCAATGGTACATCATCACGTGGTGGTGCTATGAAAGATTTAACCGATGGTAAAATATACCACACCATACAATACGGCCTTAATTTAATGGGCTCTTATGCTTCGCAGCTTTCGCCACAAGAACGCTGGAAAGTAGTTATGTATGTACACGAATTACAAACAATAAAATAACAAATCAAGACGATATAATGGGAGCCCATAATCACAGTCACACTTATAATTTTTCGGAGCAATTTGCTTTTGGTGGCAAGCTAAAAATGTTTAGTTTAATTGCTGTTTTGGTAGGCATTGCTGCCGTAGCTTACGGTTTTTTAACAGGCCATGCCGAACGTACTTTTCTTAACTTGTTGTTAATGAGTTATTATTTCACATGCGTTTGCGCAGCGGGTTTGTTTTTTATGTCCATCCAATTTGTGGCACAAGCAGGCTGGTCGGCAGGTTTATTACGAGTACCACAAGCATTTGCCCGCATTTTACCCTATGCAAGTTTAATTTTAATAGTGGTTGTAGCTGCAGGTTTATTCTCGCACAATTTATACCATCACTGGGCTGGCCACGGTTTAACCGACCCTAAAAGTGAGCATTTTGACCCTGTAATTGCAGGTAAATCGGCTTACTTAAATATACCTTTCTTTTTATCAAGGTTGATTATTTTCTTGGGTTCTTACAGCATATTTGCTGTATTAATGACTAAATTATCGGTAAACGAAGATTTAGTTGGAGGGTTAAAATCTCACAATAAAAGCATTAAATACGCTGCTATATTTTTAGTAATATTTGGTTTTACAGCACCTATTTGGTCGTTCGATACCATTATGTCTTTAGAAGCCCATTGGTTTTCAACCATGTTTGGTTGGTATAATTTTGCGGCTATGTGGATTGTGGGTTTAGCGGCCATTACCTTAACGGTTATATCTCTTAAAAAAGCAGGTTATTTACCTTGGATTAACGAGAACCATATTCACGATTTAGGTAAATTTGTTTTTGCTTTTTCTATTTTTTGGACTTACATTTGGTTTGCTCAATTTTTATTGATTTACTACGCAAACATTCCAGAAGAAACGGTGTATTTTTATAAGCGCTGGGAAGGCAATTACTGGAACCTATTTTTATTAAATTTGGTTATCAACTTTCTATCGCCTGTACTAATTTTAATGACACGTGATAATAAACGAAAACTAAACGTAATGATGTTTGTTTGTATATTAATACTTTGTGGCCACTGGTTAGATTATTATATGATGATAATGCCAGGTACATTGGCCGCCGAAGCAGGTTTTAACTTTATTGAGGTAGGTGTTGCACTAGGTTTTGTAGGTTTATTTATTTTCTTAATGTTAAGCGGTTTAAGTAAATATTCGTTAGCACCCAAAAACCATCCGTTTTTAGATGAAAGTGTACACCACCAAATTTAGTACTATTTAGTAATTAGGATATGAAAATTTCGAAATATATAAACACCAAATCCGTTTTTGCTCTTATAGCAATTATTGGCTTATTTGTAAATAATTTATTTGCCCAAGCAGCAGCAACCGCAACCACCGCTGTTGTTGACCCCGAAAAAAATGCTTACGTACCTAAAATGGTAACGTATTATTTGCTATTATTTTTACTGGTTTGTATTGTTATTGCTTTAATAGGTAAAATTTTATCGGTTTACGATTTAACCAAAAAAGTACAAGGGGCTAAAGAAGGTTTTTCGTGGGATAAATTTAACGGTATTTTGTTTTTACTGTTTTTGGTAGTAGGGTTGTATGGTGCTTATTGGTCGTACACGGTACAAGGCGCACAAATTTTACCAGAGTCGGCATCGGAACATGGTGTAAAAATTGATGAAATGTTTAACGTTACTTTAATTATTACTACCATAGTTTTTGTAGTTACACATATATTATTGTTCGTGTTTTCGTACAAATACAGCTATAACAAAAAGAAAAGAGCACATTTTATCCCTCATAACGATACTTTAGAAAAATACTGGACAGTAATACCCGCCATTGTTTTAACTATTTTAGTATTACTAGGCTTTTTTACTTGGAGAGATATTACCAATATATCGCAAGATGGTATAAGAAACGCTATACATATTGAAGTTACTGGCCACCAGTTTGCTTGGGAGGTGCGCTACGGCGGAAAAGACAATGTAAACGGACGTAAAAACTACAAATTAATTGGAAATTTAGGTGGCTTAAACAGCTTAGGTTTAGATTTATCAGATAAAAGCAATTATGATGATTTAACAGTTAGTGAAATTGTACTTCCTATTGGAAAGCCAGTAAGGTTTACTTTAGGCTCAAAAGATGTTTTGCATAGTTTTTATATGCCACATTTTAGGGCTCAAATGAACTGTGTACCAGGTATGGCTACCAGTTTTCAGTTTACGCCAAGGCTAACCACTGCCGATATGCGAGATAAAGTAAACGACCCTAACTTTAACTATTTTTTGTTGTGTGCTAAAATATGCGGAGGCTCGCACTATAACATGAAGTTTGCGGTTAAAGTAGTAAGCCAAAAAGAATACGATAAATGGCTAGCCGAGCAAAAACCTTTGGTTACGGCTGCAATGATAAAATCGTACCAAGAGAGTTTAGCCCAAAAAGATACTAAAGTAGCGGATAACAAAATTGCTTTAAATAATTAGATTTAAGAACGAGGATATTATGGCAACATTAACATTAAACGACACACATACTGCACACCACGACCACGCAGCTCACGGAGACCATGGTCATCATAAAGAAACTTTCTTAACTAAATATGTATTTAGTCAAGACCATAAAATGATAGCCAAACAGTTTTTAATTACTGGTATTTTTATGGGCGTTGTAGCTATGACGCTTTCTATATTATTTCGTATCCAACTGGCTTATCCTGATGAAAGTTTCCCATTATTAGAAATGTTATTAGGTAAATTTGCACCCGAAGGAAGGTTAGACCCTAACTTTTACCTTTCATTAGTTACCATACACGGTACAATAATGGTGTTTTTTGTACTAACAGCAGGTTTAAGTGGTACTTTTTCTAATTTATTAATACCATTGCAATTAGGTGCTCGTGATATGGCATCACCATTTATGAATATGCTTTCGTACTGGTTTTTTGCTATTGCATCTGCAATTATGTTGGCAACTTTCTTCATCGAAACAGGGCCAGCCAGTTCGGGATGGACAATTTATCCGCCTTTATCGGCTCTGCCAAAAGCTATGCCAGGTTCGGGTTTAGGGATGACCATGTGGTTAATATCAATGGTATTATTTGTGGCATCATCGTTAATGGGCGGTATTAATTACGTATCAACCGTATTAAATATGCGTACCAAAGGTATGGATTTATGGAAAATGCCTTTAACAATATGGGCTTTCTTTTTAACTGCCATTGTAGGTATATTATCATTCCCTGTACTGGTTGCAGCTGTAGTTTTATTAATTTTTGATAGAAGCTTTGGTACATCATTTTACTTATCAGATATTTACATAGCTGGCCAAGCATTACCCAACGAGGGAGGTAGCCCAGTGTTATGGCAACATTTATTTTGGTTTTTAGGCCATCCAGAAGTTTATATTGTATTAATGCCTGCTTTGGGTATCACATCCGAAGTTATAGCCACCAACGCTAGAAAACCAATTTTTGGTTACCATGCCATGGTTTATTCGTTAATTGGTATTACTATATTATCGTTTATTGTATGGGGGCATCACATGTTTGTAACAGGTATGAATCCATTTCTTGGAGGCGTATTTATGATAACTACCTTGGTAATTGCTGTGCCATCGGCAGTGAAAACATTTAATTACTTAGCTACACTTTGGCGTGGTAACATTAGGTTTACGCCAGCCATGTTATTTGCAATTGGTTTGGTATCTTTCTTTATATCGGGTGGTTTAACGGGTATATTTTTAGGAAACGCTGCTTTAGATATTAATTTACACGATACTTATTTTGTAGTTGCCCACTTCCATTTGGTAATGGGTTCGGCTGCTATATTTGGTATGTTATCGGGTATTTACCATTGGTTTCCAAAAATGTTTGGTAAAATGATGGATGCTAAATTAGGCTATTTACACTTTTGGTTAACCTTTATATCAGCTTATTTGGTGTTTTTTCCGATGCACTTTATGGGTTTAGATGGTGTACCACGTAGGTATTATGCGTTTACCGAGTTCGAATCGATGAGCGAATGGTTATCGGTAAATAAATTTATTACTTGGGCGGCAATATTAGGTGCAGTAGCACAAGTGGCTTTCCTTTACAACTTTGTTTACTCTATATTTTGGGGCAAAAAAACGGTTCAAAATCCTTGGGAATCTACCACTTTAGAGTGGACAACCCCAGTAGAGCATTTACATGGCAACTGGCCAGGCGAGATACCTACGGTTTACCGTTGGCCTTACGATTACAGCAAGCCAGGTGCTGATGCTGATTTTATTCCACAAACTACGCCATTATCCGAAACAATGAGTTCCAATTTACCTCACGATTTTGAGGGTAACGAAGAATCGGAAAGAATACAATTAGATTGGGAAAAGCAAAACAAAAAAGAATTAGTAAAGTAATTTTTAAATAAAATTTAAAAGGGTGTAGCCGTAAGATATATCTCTTACCTATGCCCTTTTTTTATGAAATAAATTATGTATTCCAAAGTGGAAACTCGTTTTATAACTACTAACTTAATTACCATAATTGCCCTGTTTGTTTTAATATTAGCAGGCGGTGTGGTACGTAGTTCGGGTTCGGGTATGGGTTGCCCCGATTGGCCTAAATGTTTCGATCAATACATTCCTCCTACCAATATCTTGCAATTGCCCATAGGCTATCAAACCAAATATGTAGCGCAAAGAGTTAAAAAAAACGAAAAATTTGCATCGCTATTAAGCAAAATGGGATATGTGGATTTAGCTACTAAAATCCGCAACGACGAAAGCATAAAAATACCCGAAGAATTTAACGCTACCAAAACCTACACCGAATATATAAACCGCTTAATTGGTGCTATTACAGGCATATTTTTATTGTTAACCTGTTTTTTTGCTAAAGTGTATATTAAAAATCAACCCAAAATATTTTGGTTAAGTTTGCTTAATCTGGTTTTAGTTTTTTTTCAGGCTTGGTTGGGTTCTATTGTGGTATCTACCAATTTGCTGGCTTGGGTAATTACCCTACATATATTGGTGGCCTTATTAATTTTAGCCATTGCTATTTACACGTATCATCATGCAAAATATAAAAGTTTAGATAATGTGGCTAGCAAACCAATACCAACTTTGGTAAAATTTATAAGCATTATTTTATTTTTAATAACCATTTTTCAAATTACCTTAGGCACACATGTACGCGAAACGGTTGATTATGTAGTTACCACTTTCCCAGCTTTAACACGCAACCATTGGGTAGCCAAAATCGGCGAAAGCCTAAACTACCATAGAGATTTGGCGTTACTAATTTTAATACTTAATGCTGGCTTGTATTTGTTAGTTTTGCAAAACGCTAAGCGCAACAGCAAAATGGTTAAATACTTAAACATAACCTTAATTTTAATTGTTTTACAAATGGTGGTAGGAGGGGTTTTAAGTTATTTAAGTTTGCCACCTACGGCGCAAGCATTACATATTTTATTGGCAAGTTTATTGTTTGGTGCACAGTTTTACCTTGTTTTGCTGCTAATGCAAAAACCATTTATTAATTATACCCTAGCATAGTGTGAAAGCGTTTTTATCAGATTTTAAAAAATTAATTAAGCTACGACTAACTTTTTTGGTAGTTTTTTCGGCATCAATATGTTTTTTAATTGCCAAAGAAAACTGGGAAACTATAAACTGGCAAAACTGGATAAAATTAATTATTGGCGGCTTTTTAGTTACAGGCGCAGCCAATGGGTTTAACGAAATTATAGAAAAAGATTTAGACAAATTAATGAGCCGTACAGCCGATAGGCCGCTACCATCGGGCAGTATGACAACTGGCCAGGCCTTAGTATTAAGTTTATTTATGGGTATTTTTGGCACCTACCTTTTGGGGAGTTTAAATTTAACCACAGGCATATTATCGGTATTTTCGATTTTATTTTACGCATTTATTTACACCCCGCTAAAAAGAGTTGGCTCAATAGCGGTATTTATGGGAGCCATACCAGGTGCTTTACCACCGCTAATTGGCTACGTAGCGGCACATGGCAAAATAGATACTTTTGCATTAGTACTTTTTGCGATACAATTTATGTGGCAGTTTCCGCACTTTTGGGCAATTGCATGGGTGTTAGATGATGATTATAAAAAAGCAGGTTTTAGGTTATTGCCCACCCAAAAACGAGACAGAACGAGTGCCATCATTACCCTTTTGTTTGCTATTTTACTGCTACCAGTAAGTTTATTGCCTACTTATTTTGGTTTTGGTGGGATTGTAATTGCTGGCATATCGGTAATATGTAGTTTGGTATTTATTTATCAAGCACTAATGCTTACCATAAAAATGGATATAAAATCGGCCAAAAGCCTCATGTATGGTAGCTTTTTTTATTTACCCATAGTACAAATTGTTTTATTGTTTGATTTAATAAAGAAATAAAATGCCAACATACCCACAAGAAACCGACCGCTACAGCCTACAACCCAAAAAATTTATTGTATGGTTGTTTATGATATCGTCGTTTATATTTTTTGCAGGCCTCACCAGCGGTTTTATCGTTTACTCGGGCGATAATTTGGCCAAGCAGCTAAACGTAAAAATGCCCGATGCCTTTATTTATAGTACCATTTTAGTAATTGCCAGCAGCATTAGCTTACAGTGGGCTTATATACAAACCAAGCGTTTAAATTTTGCCAAGCAGCGTTTAGGTTTGTGGCTAACCATTGCTTTAGGCGTTGCTTTTACTTGTTCACAATTATACGGCTGGATGGTTTTAACAGGTTTAGGTGCTTTTTTTACCAGTTCAAACGCATCTATTAGCTTTGTTTACGTTTTTACATTATTTCATATTTTACACATAATTGCAGGTTTAATATTGATAATTGGCTCAATAATAAGCAGTTACAAAGCTGTGCCCAACGTATTAAATATTTTTAGAATGGAAATATCAATTGTCTTTTGGCATTTTGTAGATATTCTATGGATATATTTATATGTTTTCTTACTTTTGAATCAATAAAAAATTACATAACGCTTACACACATTTTTTAAATGGATACATTACTAAAATTAGATCAAGTTAAAACCGACCCTTGGAGTGGTGGAAAATCTCCGTTTGCTATCGAGTACGGCAAATTAATGATGTGGTTTTTCTTGCTTTCCGATGCTTTTACGTTTTCGGCATTTTTAATTTATTACGGCGCACAACGCTTTAGTAAAATGACATGGCCCGACCCTGATATTGTTTTTCAATCAATACCCGGAATTACCGAAACTGATGCACCATTAGTTTTTGTAGGTATTATGACTTTTATTTTAATTATGAGCTCCGTAACTATGGTATTAGCCGTTGAAGCTGGTCACCGTAATTCGAAAAAAGAAGTAGTTTGGTGGATGATAGCTACCATTATTGGTGGTTTTATGTTTTTAGGATGCCAAGCCTTAGAGTGGACGCATTTACACCACGAAGGCTTTTGGTGGGGCAGCACACCCGCTTTAGAAGAACTTAAAGCAATGGGTGCCGATGGCGTAAGTGGGCAACAATTTGCCAACCTATTTTTTACCATTACGGGCTTTCATGGTTTCCACGTTTTTACAGGCGTAATCATCAATATTATTATTTTAATAATGACAATGCTTGGTGTTTTTGAACGCCGAGGCCATTACCTAATGGTTGAAAAAGTAGGCCTTTATTGGCACTTTGTTGATTTAGTTTGGGTTTTTGTTTTCACATTTTTTTACTTAGTATAATTAGCTTACATATATGCAAACCGAACATGCAGAAATTCACCACGCTGGTGACCACGAAGGAATGACCAAAGGAAGAATTTGGAAAGTTTTTTTTATCCTCTTAGCCATAACCGTTGTAGAGTTTATTGTTGCCCTAGCCATACCACACGCCGTAATGGGCAATGCAGTGCGCAATACCATTTACATTGTTTTAACACTGGTAAAAGCATTTTATATTATAGCATTTTTTATGCACCTAAAGTTCGAGAAATACACCTTAAAACTATTTCTCATACTTTCTATAATTTTTATCATTTATTTTATTGTTTTAATGCTTGTAGAGGGTAATTATTTGAATACACACATGAACGCATGATAAAAAAATTTCCGTTAAAGAAACTAATAATCCTGGTAGCTATTTTAGCCCTACCAGGATTTTTGTATTATTTACTACAAGCAAAAGGCAAAAATCGGTACAAACCTTTACCCATTTACGGCCCCAAAACGGTTTTAAAAACTTTTACAAAAAAACGTAGGGTTATTATTCCCGATACCCTTTACCATACCATAAAACCGTTTACAATGGTAAACCAAAATAATGTTAAGGTGGCTTTCGCCGATTTTAAATCCAAAATAACGGTTGTACATTTTTTTTACACACGCAATCAAAACCTAAATACTACGGTTAATAAACGTTTAAAAAGTTTGTACGATGAATATAAAAACAATAAAATAATTCGTTTTGTTACTATATCTATTGATGAGAAATACGATAAGCCAGCCCAACTAAAAACCTATGCCAACGCTTTAAATGTAAACGCCAATAAATGGGATTTTTATACTGTGGATAGCAACCAAGTATTTGACATAGCCAAAACCCAATTTTACATAAATGCCAAAAAACTAAACGATAACGATTTTATAGTTTCCGAAAAATTAATATTGTTAGATGCCAACCAGCGCATAAGAGGCTATTACGATGGCACATCGGTAAGCGCAACCTTACAATTAAGCGACGAAATTAAAGTACAAATAACCGAAGAATTAAGAAAAATAAAAGCCGAAAACTAAAACCCTATGAACGATAAATTAATATTTAGAATAATAATGAGCATATCTATTTTTGTGTATGTAGTAGTAATTATACTTAACCGCAAAATAATACCCGTAACCATACCCACACCCAGCTTTGTATATTTATTTCCAAAGTTTAACGCTATTATAAATGGTACTTGTAGCATTTTACTTTTAACATCTTTATATTTTATTAAACAAAAAAATATTGTAGCACACAAGCGAATTAATATTTTAACGTTTTTACTATCGTCGCTGTTTTTAGTATTATATATTGTTTACCATTATTTTGCTCCCGATGTTATGTTTGGCGATATTAACCATAATGGTATATTATCTGATGAAGAAAAAATGCTGGCAGGCAAACTTAGGTACGTTTATTACGTTATACTTATAAGTCATATTGTACTTGCAGCAATTGTATTACCACTTATATTATTAAGTTTTCAAAAAGGCTTACAAATGCAGGTACAAAAGCACCGCAAATTAGTGCGCTGGAGTTTCCCCGTTTGGCTATACGTTACCATAACAGGTGTAGTGGTTTACGTAATGATTTCGCCCTATTATCCATTTTAAACCCATAAGAGGTTATGAAAAATTTAAAAATATTATCAATTACAATTTTTGCAGCCATACTTTTATCGGCAACAGCCAGCCCTGCCCAATGCCCCATGTGCAAAGCCAGTGTAGAGAGCAATTTAAAAGACGGCGGAAACACAGGTAAAGGCTTAAATAGTGGTATCATGTACCTTTTAGCTGCACCGTATTTAGCAATGGCAGGCATTGGTTTTTTATGGTACAAAAAATTTAAAAAGAAAGATGTAGGTGTTGATGTGAAACAGGAGCGGTTAAATCTGAATTAGGGGAGGAGCAAAATGACAATTACTAAAGGCAAAAAGATACAAATTAATTTGAGTTTGATGATTAAATAATAGTATAATTTACTGTAAATCAATGTTATTTACGGTTTAAAAGCGTTAACGACGATAGCGGCCTGCCTGCGCAGGCAGGCATCCTTTTTTATGCCAAATCTCCCCCTTTGGGGGGCGAGGGGATAGACAAATAAAAAAAGATATAGTCCTTCTTTTGTCAGGATAAACTCCCAGCGTGTTACCTGCCTGCGCAGGCAGGAAACGCCCCCTAATCATTATAAAAAACAATATTTATTAATCGAACTCATGCTAGTATAATTTAATAAAGAGAAATAAATAGGCTGTAATACATTGAAATAAAATAAATCCATTTTAATCAACATGAAATTATCTTTATTAACCTTATTATTAGCCTGTTTTGGCATTGCCCAAGCGCAGCAAGCTAGCGATAGCGTTATGGTTATTAAAACCGTAAAAGCATCGTACTACGCCAATAAATTTGAGGGACGTAAAACCACCAGTGGCCAACGTTACCGCCAAGCCAAACTTACTGCTGCCCATAAAACCTTGCCTTTTGGTACACAGGTTATGGTAACCAACCCCGCAAACGGTAAATTTGTAAGGGTAGTTATTAACGATAGAGGGCCTTTCGGCCGAGGCCTTAGTTTGGATCTTTCTAAATCGGCGGCCAAGGCAATTGGCCTGTTTGGCAAGGGTGTGGGCATGGTAGAAATTAGCTACTGGGTGTATAATGTGCCCGCCACAAATTAGCACTTAATCAACCTCCATAAACTCAATAATGGTAAACCAAATATTTTCGCCAGGGCTAAAATTACGCATCAGGTAATCGTAGGCTGTAATTTTTGTGTTTTCATAAACAAGTTCTACCTCGTATAAATTACCACCAAAACACACATTTTTTACCCTTGCGGGGATGCCTGTACCCTCTCGGTTTAAAATAACCTGATGTGGGTAAACCGCATACGTTTGGCTACTATCGGGTACTAAATTAGCATGGGTTATAATGTTTGCTTTGCCCAGCAATTGGGCCACATAAGCGTATTGTGGGTTTTGGTAAATGGCTATGGGTGCGCCTTGGCGTATAATTTTTCCGTTATGTAAAATCACCATTTTATCGGCCATTGATAGGCCATCAATAGGGTCGTGTGAAACCATAATTACTGTAATGTTTAGGTATTTTGCTAGGCGTTGTACATCATCTCGCAATTGCTTTTTTAGTATTGCATCTATTTGCGAAAAAGGCTCGTCGAGCAGCAATACCTCGGGTTCGGTAATTACGGCTCGGGCTATGGCAACCCGCTGTTGCTCGCCGCCGCTAAGGTCCACAATGCGCTTATCGGCAAGGTGGCTAATGCGCAAAAAATCCATGGTTTGTAGCGTTAATTCCCGTTTTTGGGCCAGGTTTATATTTGCTATTAAGCCAGCAATATTATCATAAACCTTGGCATATAGGTTTAAGGTAAAATCCTGCGTTACCATTTTCATTTTATCGTGGCCGGGTATTAGTTTTTCGTCGGGCCCCATAATTTGTACCCCATCAAACAGTACCTCGCCACTTTGCGGTAGCAATGTACCGTAAATAAGTTTTAGTAAAGTGCTTTTACCACTACCGCTTTGGCCAATAATACTTACAATTTGCCCCCGCTCGATTTCTAAATTAATATTACTTACACCCGAGTGTGTGTGTTCGATGTGGTTTTTGGTAAGATTATGGAGTTGGATAAGGGGCATAATTATTGGTTAAAATATTTTTTTAGATTGTAAGCTATCGATAATATCGATTGCTAAATTACCTATTGAAAACTATCATTCAAATTTTGTTACCCTTTAGGCCGCTTATAGGTTATTTCCTTTAGCCAAGCTATTTGCTAGCATTTGTAAAAATGGAAGTGCCTCATTATAATTTAATTCTTCATAATCAATTCCCAATCGCCTGATATTGTTATAATAAGTTTGATGATTGTTGTAATAGTTTTTTTCTGACTGAACAAACCAAGCATTTTTGCCTAATTTTTGAGACAAAAACCATTTTTCTAACAGTCTTGCTGTTCTGCCGTTTCCATCATCAAAGGCGTGAATTTTTACAAAAACCAAATGCACCATTGAAGCAAAAAATAAGGTTTCTTCAAAAGATAAATCCGTTTGAAGCAAAACCTCCACATCATTATAAAACTGCTCCATTTCGAATTTTACTTTATCAGCAGAAGCTGCCACATATTCAATTTTTCCGTTTTGGGTTATTACAAACATATTGCCAACTCTAACCTTGCCTTGCTGTGCTTTTTTTAAAATGTGTTTGGTAATTTGCGAATGAGCTAAAGCTATATTTTTGGCGTTAAGTTTATTTTTTTGAGCAAATAAATAGGCGTCGTACAAATCATCAATTTTACGTGTATAATCTGGCAAGTATTTAATACCAAACCGCTTGTGCTTTATATAAGAATCCAACTCAATTTGTTCGCCTTCGATTTTGGAAGAAAATACAGCTGAAACCGAAGTGTAAAAGCTAAACGTATCTATACTCAATTCACTATCATTTAAAGCATCAAAATCTTTTTTTAGCAATGGGGCAACACCACTTCTGTATTGCTCCAATAAATCTGTTGGAATTATTTTTAAATCTAATTTCATTATGATACTTTGTACAATTCGTTTTCTAATTCTTTAATGGCTTTGTCGTATGCTTCACTACTGCCAAATATTTTTATGATTAATTACTAACCCGAAATTGCTAATTGGTAAATGAGTTAAATTTTGAATGTTCTCCATAACATTAAGCCTTACTCAAATAAGTTCCCGCTTCTTTTGCCACCACCTGCCCCGATATAATGGCTGGCGGTACACCTGGCCCAGGTACGGTTAATTGCCCAGCAAATAAAAGGTTGGCTACTTTTTTACTGCGCATACTGGGTTTAAAAAAAGCCGTTTGGCTAAGGGTATTTGCTAGGCCGTAAGCATTGCCTTTGTACGAGTGGTATTCGGTTTCAAAATCGTTCATCGCAAAACTGCGTTTCACCACTTCGTTGCCACGGATGCTGTTGCCTGTTATCCGCTCAAACCTATCTAACATTAAATGATAGTAATTTTCTCGTAGTTCATCAGTATCAACTAAGCCAGGTGCAAGGGGTATCAAAAAAAACAGGTTTTCCATACCTTGGGGAGCTACCGAAGCATCGCTAAGCGACGATGCGCACACATAAAACAGGGGCTTAGTGGGCCATTGTGGCGTATCGTAAATTTCTTTGGCATGTTGGTCTAAATCTTCATCAAAAAATAAATTATGGTGTTTAATATTTTTAACTTTTTGATTTAAACCTATATAAAACAATAAACTAGAGGGCGACATGGTGCGGCTTTCCCAGTATTTAGTGTTATAGTTTTGGTAGGGTTTGTCCAATAATTTTTGGTCTATATGTTGGTAATCGGCGGCAGCCACTACAAAATCTGTTTTAAAGTTTCCCTTATTGGTTTTAATTTCTACGGCTTTATTGTTTGCTATTTTAATATTTACAACCTCGGTATTTAGTAAAATTTGTACGCCATTTTCTTCGGCTACTTTTACCATTGCCTGCACAATTTGGTTCATACCGCCCATGGGGTACCAGGTGCCTAAGGCAAGGTCGGCGTAGTTCATAAGGCTGTACATGGCGGGTATTTTTTGTGCCGTTGCCCCTAAAAACAGTACCGGAAACTCTAATAATTTTATGAGTTTGGGGTTTTTAAAGTACGATTTTACGTGTTTACTCATAGGCTTTAGCATGTGTATGCGTAGGCTTTGTAAAATTAGTTTTAAATCTAAAAACTCGGTAATGCTGTGCGATGGCCTAAATACATAATCGCTCATGGCGGTTTTGTATTTATAAGCGGCTTGCGCCATAAATTTTCTTAATGCAAGGGTACTGCCAGTTTCGTAGCTTTCAAATAATGCTTCTAGTTGCTGCATATTGGCCGGTATATCCATTATTTCATCGCCACCAAAATAAATACGGTAGGCGGGGTCTAGTCTTTTTAAATGGTAATAATCACTTGGTTTTTTACCAAATAGGGCAAAATAATTTTCGAACACATCGGGCATCCAATACCAGCTAGGGCCCATATCAAATTTAAAACCTTGGCTTTCCCATACGCCAGCCCTGCCACCAGGCTGCGTGTTTTTTTCTAAAATAGTTACTTGATAACCTTGCTTGGCTAATAGGGCGGCGGCGGTTAAGCCAGCAAAGCCCGAGCCTATTACGTGTACGTTTTTACTTTCCATATATACTGTGAAGGTAAATCTAAAAAATTAGTTTTTTGTTTTGGGCTATTGTGATAAAAATTTTAGTGATTAACTAAATTTTTGGAGGAACTAAATTTTTGTAAACAGAATATTTGCCACTTAGATTGGTGTATTTGTGGCAAATAAATAAAGGCGAAGCCTTTGCGGGTAAAAAAAAACAGCATAATTATAGCCACCAATACACGAATATTGGCAACAAAGATTTCTGTAAAGTTTTATTTGCGCCGAAACTTTAGTAAACTAATTTATTATAGTTTAATTTGGCTTCAAAAATTTAAAACATAAATAACAAAAAACAAATTTTTTAAGCATATAAATCACTATTTAAAAAAATACATGAACAAGGCAGCATCACACCAAAAACCCACGCTTTCCATTATCAAAATTGGCGGAAACGTGATTGATAATACCGAAAAACTAGCAACATTTTTAACTGCTTTTTGCGGTTTGCCCGGATTTAAGATTTTAGTACACGGTGGTGGAAAAATGGCTACCAAACTATCGCAAGATATGGGTATAGAGGCTAAAATGCTAAACGGCCGTAGGGTTACCGATGCCGAGATGCTTAAAATGGTTACCATGGTATATGCAGGTTTAATCAATAAAAACATAGTGGCACAGTTACAAGCACAACAATGCAACGCCATAGGCCTAAGCGGTGCCGATGGTAATTTAATACTTGCCAAAAAACGCCCTATACAACAAATAAAAAATAGTGAAACGGGCGAAACAGAAAACATAGACTTTGGCTACGTGGGCGATTTGGATGCACAATCGGTACATACAAAAAACCTTTCTGTATTGCTAAACAACGGGTTTATTCCTGTTTTTTCGGCCATTACGCACAATGGCGAGGGGCAGTTATTAAACACCAATGCCGATACCATAGCATCGGCATTGGCGGTTGCGCTATCGCAAATTTACGATACATCACTCATTTATTGTTTCGAAAAAAAAGGGGTTTTGCGTGATGTGGATGACGAACAATCCGCAATAAGCGAAATAAACCCAAGCATATTTGAAACTTTACAAGCTCAAAATATAATACATAGCGGAATGTTGCCTAAATTGCACAACGCTTTTGAGGCCATAAACAATGGCGTAAAACAGGTTTTTATTGGCCATGCCGATGAATTACATTTGTTACACACACAGCAATTTGGCACACGTATAACAATATAAAAAATGGAACAATCAACCAAAAAAATCACCATTATAGGTAGCGGTAATATGGGCATATCGCTTGCCAAAGGATTGGTAAAAAGTGGCTTATATACAGCCAGCAACATTACCCTAACCCGCCGAAACAGCAGTTTATTAGCCCCTTTTGCTGCCGAAGGGTTTGCCACATCGGTAAATAATGTGGAGGCCATTAAGGCAGCCGATATTATTGTGCTGGCCGTATTGCCCAAGCATGTTAATGGCGTTTTAGATGAGATTAAAGCCAGCATAAACACCAAAAATCAGGTATTTATTTCGATAGTATCGGGGCTTACTTGTAGCCATATCAAAGAAAAATTATTTGCTGATTTAGAAGTGCTAAGGGTGATGCCCAATACCGCCATTGCCATACAGCAAAGTATGACCTGTTTTGCAACCGATAACGCATCGGCGCAAAGCCTAAAAATAGTAAAAGAAATGTTTGATACCGTAGGCGTAACGGTACAAATAAACGAAGATTTAATGACCGCCGCCACGGCTTTGTGCGCTTGTGGCGTGGCGTTTTTTTTACGGGCGGTTAGGGCGGCAACACAGGGTGGGGTAGAGGTAGGTTTCCACGCCCACGATGCGCTAATGATGGCCGCACAAACGGCCAAAGGAGCAGCCGATTTGTTGCTACAACTGGCATCGCACCCCGAACACGAGATTGATAAAGTAACATCGCCAAAAGGTTGTACCATAGCAGGTTTAAACGAAATGGAGCATAACGGCTTTAGCTCGGCAATGATAAAAGGCATCAAAACATCGGCAAAAATTGCTGGCGAATTATATACCAAAAATTAATTTATGCACCTAAACGAATTGTACCCACAAGCGGTAGAATTATTAAAATCGTTAATCAGTACTTCGTCTTTTAGTAAAGAAGAAGACCAAACAGCGGCCATTATTGCCGTATTTTTAAAAGCCAAAGGGGTAGAAATACACACCAAAGGCAACAATGTGTGGGCTTATAACAAATATTTTGATGCTGGTAAGCCTACCATTTTATTAAACTCGCACCACGATACCGTAAGGCCTAATAAAAGTTATACCCGCAATCCGTTTAGCCCTGATATTGAAGATGGTAAAATTTATGGCTTAGGTAGCAACGATGCTGGTGGCGCACTGGTAGCCTTAATTGCCACATTTTTATACTTTTACGAGCATAAAAATTTAAAATATAATATTGCTTTGGCGGCTACAGCCGAAGAAGAAAACTCGGGTAGCGGTGGTTTAGAATCTATTATACCCGAGTTAGGCGTTTTAGATTTTGCCATTGTAGGCGAGCCTACTTTTATGGATTTGGCTATTGCCGAAAAAGGATTGTTGGTATTGGATTGTGTGGCAAAAGGAAAATCGGGCCATGCTGCCCGCGAGGAGGGCGATAATGCCATTTACAAAGCCCTGCAAGATATTCACTGGTTTAAAACTTACCAATTCGATAAAGTATCAGAAAGCCTAGGGCCTATAAAAATGACGGTTACCATTATTGCCGCTGGTACACAGCACAATGTAGTACCCGATACCTGCCAGTTTACTGTTGATGTGCGGGTTACTGATGTTTATACCAACGAAGAAGTAATTGCTAAAATTAGAGAATGTGTGGCTTGCGAGGTTATTCCACGGTCGGTACGGTTAAAGCCATCATCAATACCTAAAAACCACTTGATTGTGCAAGCGGGCATTGCCTTGGGTAAAAAAACGTATGGCTCGCCTACCACATCGGACCAAGCATTGCTAAGCATACCATCGCTAAAATGTGGCCCAGGCGATTCGGGCCGCTCGCACACTGCCGATGAGTATATTTATTTGCGAGAAATAGAGGAAGGTATTGAGGGTTATATTAAGATGCTGGAGGCGGTGGTGTAATTTGTGAGGTGTTGCGTGTGGCGATATTGTTTGCGCTAATTTTTGGGAATTAATCCTATAAAAATAGTTCTTCTTGTATCTCATCCACCAATCCCAACGCAATAGCCCGCTTAAATAATAGCTCAATAGCCTTTCGGCCATCAACACCTAAATCAAGCGAATATTTATTTACATACAAGTTAATGTGCTGGTACATTACCTCTTCGCTCATTTCTTGGGCATGTTGGCGTATAAAAGCTAAGCCAGCTTTGGGGTTTGCAAATGCGTATTCGACCGATTTTTGTAGCACCCGCTGCACTTTTTGTTTAACCTCAATAGGCAAACTGCGCTTAATAACAATACCACCTAAGGGTATTGGGCAATGGGTTTCTTGCTCCCAATACTGGCCTAAATCTACCACTTTGTGTAAACCTTTATCTTGGTAAGTAAACCTGTTTTCGTGTATAATTACGCCCAAATCTATTTCGCCTGCCAATAATTTTTGCTCGATAGTATTAAAAACAAGTGCTACCTTATTGCCAAGCTGCGGGTAAGCCAAGCTCAATAAAAAATTAGCCGTGGTAAATTTTCCAGGAATACCCACTTTAAGTTTGGCATCTAAAACCTTAAAATTCTGTTGCTTTGAAACTAACAAAGGCCCCACGCCAAAACCCAAAGCACTGCCAGCATTTAATAAAACATAATTTTTTAATACGTGGGCGTAAGCAAAATAACTAAGTTTAGTAATATCCAGTTCGGTGGCAAAAGCCTTATTATTAAGCGTTTCTACATCTTCAAAACTTACCTCAAATTGTAAGCCTTCGGTATCAATTTTATGGTGAATTAAGGCATCAAAAATAAAAGTATCGTTGGGGCAGGGCGAAAATCCGAGGGTAAGTTTCATAATTTTTATAGCAAAAAATATTATTGTTTTTTAGGCCTCAAAATATTTTTAATGGTTCTCTTTTTTTGTTTAAATTGTTAATCTTTGAATTTTTTGTTTGCATTTATCTTAACATTTATTGTACATTTGCAACATCTCAGTAACCAAGTAGTAATACTGTAAGCGTTAAAGGAGTATCAGAAACCGTTTAGTTCCGCTAAGCGGTTTTGGCTTTAATATAGTTTTCATACTCTTTTAGTAAGCTCCTTTTTCGGTGTTCGGTTTCTATTAAGTAGGCAGTTATAAACATATAATAATCTTTACGGTCGGTTAATATTGTTATATAATTTTGGGCTTCGTTAAATAATACAATTCGTTCGTCTTTACCTCTTTTGTTTTTCCAAATCAGTATTTCATTGTGGGCGTTGTTATCAATTACAAATTTCGGAAAACAAATACGCTCCATTCTTCTAATATCGGGTTGTCGGTTGTTTTCATCTTCGCCTTGGTGGGTTATGTGGTAAAAGGTACGGTGTAGCCCATCTACTTCGGGATATTTACGTACTGCTACTTTTAAGTTATTAAAATTGGGTTGATTTTTTATGAAATGTGTTTCAAAAATACCGTAAACAGCCTTAAAATAATTTTGAAAATTGCCAGCAAAATTATTCAACTCTATTAAATCAGGGAAAACCAAATATTTATCTTTTATCATAAAAAGTATGGCTTTTGAGGTTCCCAAATAAAAATATTGAACTTACTTTCCCTCAAAAGTGTAGATTTTGTTAAAGAGTATTTTGAGCGGTGTTTGATTAATTGTATCAAATCATTTTTAGGCTTACTGTCGTTTTTGCCTCTGTTTATATAAGCCAATGCGCCTACAAGCAAATCAGTCAATTGTATCATTTCTACTTCATTTGAACGTACCTGCTGTACTTGTTTAATTATTTCCTTTGCATAATCGTATTTATCGTTGCGTAATACTTGTTCTAATTTATGCACTTTATCTTTGCTTCGGGTGTCTTTAATATCAATATAAATATAGTGCGCTAATTCAGGGTTGAGTATTGCTTTTAACATTCCGAAATACATTTTGTAATAAAAAGTATCGTGGGTGTGGTTAAATTTTTCGTAATCAATTTTAGCTTTGTTCGCTACTATCAAAGTTCTAAAATGCAAATCATCATCATCAAAAAAATAATTAACTACATCTTTATAATAGTCTAATTTAGATTTTGAAACTTTATTCCATTTCAATTCATAATAAGTTCGATTGTCTTTTTCGTTCTTTTTATGCTTTGGTATTAAATCATGTTTTTGTTTAAGCTCAAACAATCGTTCAAAAATTTTATTTTTTTTAGATGCAGGGCAATAGACAGCTCCAATAGCCATAACAGCCTCGCCATCGTTTTGTAAATGACAACTTTCGTCACAATATATATTTACTATTTCTCTCATATTTCATACCCAATTCTAGCAAAGTTTATTTTTGATGCATCGCCTAACTTATTCGTTTTTTAAATTTATTTAGTTCGTGTTTGCATTTTTTGTAGAAATAATTTCATCATCGGCAAGTTGTTTTTATGAAAATGCCACCTAAAGAAACAAGTAATTCGTTTTTTAATCTCAGTTTCATAACATACTATTTTCCAAACGATTTAAAAAACCTAATTAACACCGCATTTACACCACTCACCGCTTTTCGCACATCCCAATTATCGGTATTGCGTTTTTCTATAAAATTAGATATGCCTCGTACCTGTACACAAGGCGTTTGGCTTTGCTGGCAAGCGTAATAAAAAGCGGCACCCTCCATAGTTTCAATATCGGGGTTTAAGCGGTGTATTGTTTTTTGGATATTTTTAAAATTACCACTTACCTTATTTACCGTTATGGCATTTGCAGGTTTTAAGCTAGCTAACCACTTGGTAATTAACTTATTTTCTTTATCAATTAATGGTAAAGTAAGGGCTTGGCCAAAGCCTAAATCATCAATAGATAAAAACTGGCTATCGTTTTCGGCACCTAGCTCGGCAAAAATATCTTGCTTTACCCATACCACATCACCCATATTAATATTGCGGGTAAAAGTACCCGCAATACCCGCATTAATAGCCAAATCGTACTTTTTAGCCGCAAGTTTTTGTGCCAACACAAAAGCCGTAGCCACCATGCCCACACCTGTAATCAATACTTCTACATCTACACCCTCGGTAGTAAACGACGAAGTATCTTCTTTAAAATGAAAAAAAGAAATTACATTTTTAAGCTCGGCTTTAGTTGCAGCAACCAATAATATATTCATAATTCAAACTTACACACAATTAGCCTAATTATAGGTTTTAGCTTGTAAATGCTTTGTTTATATTTGCAATTATTTTAACAGTATGATTTACATTACAAGAAAAGAGCATTTTAATGCTGCCCATAAACTTTACCGTAACGATTGGAGTGCCGAAAAAAACGAGGAAGTTTTTGGCCGCTGTGCCAATGCCAACTGGCATGGCCATAATTACGATTTGTATGTAACCATTAAAGGCGAAGTAAATTACGAAACAGGTTTTGTAATGGATTTAAAAGACCTTAAAACCATTATAGTACAACACGTTACCGATAAACTCGACCACCGAAACCTAAACCTCGATGTAGATTTTATGAAAGGCAAAATGGCATCGACCGAGGTTTTAGCCATAGAAATTTGGAAACAATTAGCCCCACACATACAACAACGTGGCGCCACCCTACATTGCATAAAACTATACGAAACCGCTAATAATTTTGTAGAATATTTTGGCGAATAACACATTCGCTTATGGCACATTTTTTATTTGAAAAACCAAGGCCAGCATTTTATAACCAAGGCTAGCCCCGCCATCCGCTCACCCGCCTGCTGGCCGGCAGGTACGCACACAGGCCTTAGGCACAAGGCCGGCCTGCCTGCTGACCGCAGGTAGGCTGTCGGGTTTAGATACTCAGGCTGTGCTTTTTAATGCGGTTTTATCTTGCCCGTTTTTTACACCCAGCTTTGTGTGCTTTGCGCTTGCTGTGCTTTGCGGTAAAAATTATTACATTTGAACTTTTGCTTCAATCCTCAAAAAAAACCAATATGAATAAATTTTGTGCTGCCTTATTTTTATTTACCCAGCTGTGCCTATTAAGTTTTGGCCAACAAAGTATCAACAATAATTATAAAGAAGTAATACTTACACCCAAGCGGGCCGAAATGGTGCTTAATAATAAATGGCTTTTTCAGCCAGCTATAAACCAAGCCACCGAAAACCCCTTAGCCGCTAATTGGGATAGCATACAAGTACCTTCATCTTGGTACTCCAAATTTGAGGTCGATTCGTTTAAAGCCAGCAATATCCAAAACCAGCAACAACTCAAAAACCTTTCAAGGGCATGGTACCAAACTACCGTATTTATCCCAGCCAACTGGAAAAATAACAGTACCATTTTACAACTGTGCAAGGTTTCTACCGATGCCATTATTTACATAAATGGTAAGCAAGCAGGTACAATACAATGGTACACTGGCCAAGTAGATGTTTCTAAATACGTAAAATACGGGCAGCAAAACCAAATACGCATATTGGTAATAGCTACCGCCAATGAGGGCGAAATCCCAGTATTAATGGGTACAGCCACCACACAAGTTACGTTTACAAAAGCAACGCTTGAAACCCGGGGCATTACAGGCGATGTAATTTTATCATCACACCCAAAAAATACATTTATTAACGATGTATTTGTACAGCCATCAATAAGGCAAAGCAAAGTGGCGTTGGATGTAGAAATTGTGGGCATAAAAAAAGCCGAAACACTTATGGTACAAGCCCAAATGTGTAACCAACAAGGCTTTGCCGAAAAAACATTTACAACAAGCTTAAAGGTATTGGCCAAAGATACCCAAACCGTAAAACTAGCTTTCAACTGGCAAAACCCCCGTTTATGGGATTTGGATAAACCCGAATTATATACCCTAAAGCTCAAAATAGAAGGTAAAAATAGCATCAACGACGAGTATGCGCAGGAATTTGGCTTCCGCGAGTTTTGGATTGATGGAAAACACTTTTATCTCAACGGTAAAAAAATAAACCTTCGTCCGCATTTATTTGTAGGCGGTAATGGGATGGATGAATTGGTAGATGCCAGTATAGAGGGCATCCGCAAAAATGGTTTTAACATTAGCGAAATATGGCCCAATAATTTCGATAAACGAGGTTTTTTAGAACACTCGGAGCAAATGATGGCCCGGGCCGATAAAAAAGGCTTTTTATTAATGGGTGTAGCCCTGCCTTTTATCGATTATTTGTTAGATAAAAGCTGGAAATTTCAGTGGGATAAACCCGAGGTAAAAATAGCCTACGAAAAACGTATGCTTATTGATTTACGCCGCAACCGTAACCACCCATCGGTGGTAATGTGGACCACATCGGGCAATTTTTTTGGCGATACGCAAGATCAAAACCCCTTTAATATAGGCCGTACCAATTGGATAAAAAATAATCCACCGTTTCAAAAAAATGCCACTGCGGGTATCGAAGCCATTAATATTATCAAAAAAAACGACCCTACCCGCCCTGTTTTTACCCACCACGGTACTTATGTAGGCGATGTGCATACGCTTAATTTTTACCTCGGTTTTTCGCCCCTGCAAGAGCGGGAAGAGTGGATGTCGTTTTACTCCCAAAACGGGCAAATTCCTTTTATTGGGATAGAGTTTGGTACACCTTTGTATTGCGATTTTTTGCGTGGCCGCAATGGTTTTGGCAGCAATATTAAAACCGAGCCTTTGATAACCGAATTTACAGCCGCTTATTTGGGCGATAAAGCCTATCAAACCGAGCCCTCGTATTATAAAAACTACATAAAAAATAATTTTATATCGGGGCAAACGTACCGAGAAATGGGGAGTTCGTCTATCGAAAAAAATTGGTCGTTCCAGCAATTACAAGCCCTATTTACTAAAAATACTTGGCGCAGTTGGCGGGCTTACGATATGCCAGGCGGTATGCTACCTTGGGCAAGCGGACACGGCTACACCCGCACCGATAGTGCCAATAAGCTAGTAAAAATGCCCCCTTTTACACTCGGGCGAAAAGGCTGGTATTATCCTACGGCCACCTACGCAGATATTTACGAAAAACAACAACCAGCCTACACCGTACAAGATGGCGGCAAGGCATTGGTACAAAACAATAATGCTACGCTGGCCTATATTGCAGGTGCTAGCCAGGCATTTACCGAAAAAGCGCACTCGTTTAGCCCCAGCCAAGTAGTCGAAAAACAGTTGTTCTTTTTTAATGATACCCGCCAAATACAAAAATGTGTATGGAATTACAGCGTTTCTGTAGCCGATAAAATTATCTCCCAAAACGCTGGCGAATGCTTGCTGCCTGTGGGCGATAAAAAAGCCGAACGTATTTTATTTACTATTCCTAATCAAATTACAGGCTTTAAAGCCGATGGCAACATTATTCTTCATGCCCAAATAGCGGGCATTAACCATAGCGATACCTTAAATTTTAGGGTTTTTAGTAAGCAAGCCATTACTGGCGATAGGCAAGTTTATGTTTTCGACCCTGTGGGTAAAACCAGCCAAATGCTTGTAAATTTGGGCTATATCTTAAAACCTTGGGCTGGCGAGGCCAATATTCCTTTATTAATTATTGGCCGTGAGGTGCTTTCGCAGCAGTATAAATTACCATCGTCTTTGCAAGCATTTATACAAAACGGGGGCAAGGCAATTGTGTTTAATCAGCAAGATAGTGTGTTGGAAAAAAGTGGTTTTAGGGTAGCCAAATATGTTTCTCGCTACGTTTTCCCAATCAAAAATAACCCCATTACCCAGCAACTCGACGAGCTAGATTTACGCAACTGGGCAGGCACAGGTACTATAAATACCGCCTATCCCGATTATATGAACAATAACTACCAAAAATCGCCCGACGATTCGCCCATTTACGGCTGGCACTGGGGCAACCGAGGGAGCGTAGCCACTAATGCCATAGAAAAACCACACCATAGCGGTTGGACACCTTTATTAGAATGCGAATTTGATATGGCCTACTCGCCCTTAATGGAATTAAATTACGGTGCAGGTAAGCTAATATGGTGTAGCCTAGATGTAGAAGACCACGCCGATAACGACCCCGTAGCTCAAATACTCACCAAACAATTAATAGCTTACGCCCAAAAAACCAAACCAGCAATACGCAACCGTAAAACAATTTTTATCGGCAACAGCCACCAAAATAAATTGCTGGATGATATAGGGCTTAACTATACCCCAACCAATAATGTAGAAACCAATGCCGATTTAATTATCTGCGGAAGCCTAAACCCCCAGCAACAAAAAAAACTATTGCTATATGTGCAAAATGGAGGTAAGGCTTTTATAATGCCACAAGAAAAAGCGGGTAATTATTTTGGTGTTGATTATGGTTTAGATAGCCATTTCGATGGAGGTAAAACTATTTCTAATGGGCCATTAACCAATGGATTGTCCCTGTCCGATATAAGGTACCGCACCCAAACGGCATCAATCATATTAAATAAAGGTTGCACCATCGCTTTGGGCGGATTGTTGGGCGAAAAACAAATAGGCAAAGGCCAGCTGGTATATTGCCAGCTAAACCCCAATCGCTTTAATGCCGATAGCCTTACCTACAACCGTTATACCCGATGGCGACAAACACGGGCTTTTACCCAGATATTAAGTAATATGGGGGCTTCGTTTGTATGCGATAGCAATATTTTTAGAGAAGAAAAAAAAGAGGTTTACAGTATTGATTTGGATAAAACCGTATGGAAAGCTAAAATGACACTTACCCTACCCGCTGTAAAAGATGTAGCCGATAAATACAAAGACCCAGGCATAAGCCCCGCCGCACTCGAACTGCTTAAAACCGATGCCGATGAAACAGGTATGATAAATACCAATATACCACTTACGCCCGCCGATGAATTGTACAACAACCTACAATCCAACGATGGCGAAGCCGTGTTTAGAAAAACCATAACCCTGCCCGATAACATGGCGGGTAAAGATTTACTGCTACACTTAGCCGTAATTGACGATTTTGATAATACCTACTTTAATGGCCAACAAATAGGCTATACCGACGATAAAACTACTGATACTTGGAACTTTAACCGAACCTACACCATACCTGCCAAACTGGTAAAAGCAGGTAAAAATGTACTTGCGGTGCGGGCTTTTGATTGGTACGGCGGCGGTGGTATGTTAAGCGTATCGCCCAAGCGAGAAATTGTTTTAAAAGACATAAACGTAAAAAAACCAATAGGGCTATACCACAACGATTATAAAACCGATTTCGAGCTGGGTGATAATCCGTTTAGGTATTTTAGGTGGTAGATGCTACCATTTTTTGAAGCAAAAAATCCCGACAGAAGTCATTGAAACCAACAAAAAAATAGAAAGCGAAAATTTAATTCCCATACATAATGAAAAACACTGCATTGTATCAAACACACATTTTATTAAATGCAAAAATGGTACCCTTTGCGGGATATAATATGCCTGTACAATACGAAGGCATTAATAAAGAACACGAAACGGTACGCAATGCCGTAGGTGTATTTGATGTGAGCCACATGGGCGAGTTTATAATTACGGGGTCCAATGCCTTAGATTTAATACAACGAGCCATATCAAACGATGCCTCACAATTATTTGATGGCAAGGTTCAATACGCTTATTTGCCTAATTTAACAGGAGGTATTGTAGATGATTTATTGGTGTACCGTATTAACGAAAGTACGTATATGCTGGTAGTAAACGCATCAAATATTGATAAAGATTTTGCTTGGTTGCAAAGTCTAAACAGCCATAATGTGGAAATTAAAAACATATCAGACCGCACCACATTATTGGCTGTACAGGGGCCATTGGCCACCCAAGCACTACAAACTTTAACCGAAATAAACCTACAAGCCATGGATTATTATACGTTTACCAAAGGTGTTTTTGCAGGTATAAACAATGTGTTAATTTCGGCAACGGGCTATACAGGTGCTGGCGGGTTCGAAATTTATGTGGATAACCAACATGCAAATACCTTATGGGATGCTATTTTTACAGCTGGCCAGCCTTACGGCATAAAGCCCATAGGCTTGGGTGCTCGCGATACATTGCGCCTAGAAATGGGCTTTTGTTTATACGGAAACGATATTAACGATAATACTTCGCCCCTTGAAGCGGGTTTATCTTGGGTAACTAAATTTACCAAACCATTTACCAATTCGGTAAACTTAGAAGCACAAAAAAAAATCGGCCTAAGCCAAAAACTAGTTGCTTTTGAAATGATTGAAAGAGGAATACCTCGCCACGGTTACGAAATTGTAACCGCCGATGGCCACAATATTGGCTGGGTAACATCGGGTACACAATCGCCATCGTTACAAAAAGCCATTGGATTGGGCTATGTTAAAACCGAGTTTACAGGCTTAGATACCGAAATTTTTATTCGTATTAGGGCAAGTAACATAAAGGCAAAAATTGTAAGATTGCCTTTTTATAAAACACAATCTTAAATTTAGTATGTTAAAAAAAGTTGAAGTTTGCTTCACCCCTTCCTTATTGCCATTATATGAAATCGAAAACGCTATTGTGGTAGTTATCGATATTTTTAGAGCTACATCATCTATCTGCTACGGTTTCGAAAACGGAGCCACAGCAATTATCCCCGTAGCAACGGTTGATGAATGCTTGGCTTACCAAAACCAAAATTATTTATTAGCCGCCGAGCGGGATGGGCAAGTGGTTGATGGTTTTGATTTTGGAAATTCGCCTTTTTCGTACACCAAAGAAAAAATTGAAGGTAAAACCATTGTATTAACTACCACCAATGGCACACATGCCATTAACCAATCAAAGGCCAAAGCGTATCAAATTATAATAGGCTCGTTTTTTAATTTGGATGCTGTTTGTAATTATTTGAATAACCAAGGCAAAAATGTGCTTTTACTTTGTGCTGGCTGGAAAAACAAATTTAATTTAGAAGATACCCTTTTTGCGGGTGCCGTTGTAGCCCAATTAAAACAAAATGGCTACACCAGCGATGATGCTGGCACTGCCGCACAAGATTTGTACAACTTAGCTAAAGCTGATTTATACGCCTACACCGCCAAAACATCGCATAGCGAACGCCTAAAAAAACTAGGCATCGAAGAGGATATTAAGTTTTGTTTAAAATTAAATATTACCCAGGTTATTCCAGTATTAGAGGGAGATAGCTTGGTTAAGTTAAGCGTTTAAATGGGGCTTCTATAAAAAGCTAATTCGGTGTTCTGCCTATATTTGGGCAGGTGGGGTAAGGCGGTGTAAGTGATTTAGGTTTTCAAATAACGGTTTGTTGTTGTAGATGTAAAAAATAGGCAATAACTATCCAATCTATTTCCTGTTTTGTGCGCTGGGACACCCGAGTTAAATTTTAAGTTGAAACAGGTCGATTAACTCTGTTTGTTCTTTATTTTTCAGAATTAATTTGGTGTGTAACGTATTCGAGTATGTGGTTATAAAG
>JAAFJW010000089.1 GCA_013298995.1 Sphingobacteriales bacterium
CTGTTCAAACTCAGATAGAAGAAAACAAAAAGGGGAAAATCCTGCCTGACAGCATTGATATTATCATGCTAAGATGCGGCTATGTTTACCCTTTTCGGTGTTGTATTAAATTATACCAAAATTGTATTTTTTTTGATAGGGTAAAGATATGAGGAAACGCCCTAATTATTACAAAAACAGTGTTTCAATTAACCGCATTTAGGTTATTAATGAGATTAATTTTGGGGCAATTTTTTTTATCGGACAGTGCTTGAACTTTCCTCATTATCAAAAACGTAACTCTTTTTTTTAATTAAAAAGTAGAATTACGGTTATTGTTAAAGCCACCAAACAATATTTTTATTAACGATAGTACCAAAGCAAATATCATGGCCGACCAAAATCCAGTGGTGCTAAAACCTTGAATAAATTTATCGACCAGTATTACCATCAATACTGTAATAATAAACGACATTAGCCCAAGCGATAAAACATTGATAGGGAAGGTTAAAATCCGTAAAAAAAAGCCAATAGTGGCATTGCTAAGGGCTAGCAGTACGCCTACAATAATTGCGGTTATATAACCATTAACGTGTACGCCTGGTACAAAGTAAGCGGCCAAAGCTACGGCCAAGCCTGTAAGTAATATTTCAATAATAAATTTCATGATGGTGTGTTTTTTATAGTTGTAAATAAATTTATGGATGTGGGTTTCTTAACTGTACTACTTTGCTGTTGTTCTTTTTCATTTTAAGGTTAAGCATTTCTACAAGTACCGAAAAAGCCATAGCAAAATAAATATAACCTTTGGGTATATGCTGCTCGAAGCCTTCGGCTAGTAGCGATACGCCTATTAACAGTAAAAACGAAAGGGCTAATATTTTAACCGTGGGGTGCTGGTTTACAAAATCAGAAATCCTGGCCGCCGATACCATCATCACACCCACAGCTATAATTACAGCAGCTATCATTACTTCGATATGATTGGCCATGCCCACAGCTGTAATTACAGAATCTAACGAAAAAACTAAATCTAATATTAAAATCTGAATAATTGTAGCGGTAAATGACTGTGGCTTACGCTCGCTTTGGCTTTCGGGCTGACCTTCTAGTTTTTCGTGAATTTCGTGTGTGCTTTTATAAATCAAAAATAAGCCTCCTATAATCAAAATCAAATCACGTCCCGATAGCGATAATTGTTCTAAAATTTTACCATCTTTTAGATTTAGCCACTCGCCTATATTAAACAAAGGGCTTGTAAGTTTCATTATCCAGGTTAATGATAGTAAAAGCATTACACGGGTAATCATAGCCAAAGCCAAACCAACTTGCCTGGCTTTTTTTTGCTTATCGGGTGGTAGCTTACCTGCTAGTATAGATATAAAAACAATGTTATCTATACCCAGTACAATTTCTAAAAGGGTAAGGGTAAGTAACGAAATCCAAATTTCGGGTGATGTTATCCATTCCATAGTTGATTATTTATGCCAAATTAACAAAATCAATATACAACTCGCAATTTATTTAAGGTAAATTATACACTATACCCAACGATAATGCTTGGCTCGATTGTAGGGTGTTGCTAAAATCGTCATCGTAAAGTGCTACGCCATTTACCATTACGTTAATAAACTTATTTACTTTTGCGGTTAGGGTAACATCCAATCGTTGGTCTATATGTTGTATTTTTTCATATGCGGCAAACAATAGATAACGCGATTTTAGGTTTAAGTTTTTGGCAATATCTTTATCAAAATTTGCCACCAATTGGAATGCGAGTTCGTTACGAAAAACTTTACCAATAGGTACCCCAAAGTTTTTTGGATTGTTTTTGTACAAAGTAGTATCCAGTACAAATGTTTGGCGGGCCGTACCTGTACCTAGGCGTAAACTAAAGTAATTTATGGGTTTATACTCGAAACCTACCGACTCGGTAACATAGCCTGGTGCCATAAAGTTAGAAATATTGGTTCGGGTTTCGTTACCCGCTGCATCCTTGCCATAATTATAGCCAATATCAAATTGCGATTCGAAACTTAGAGAGCCAAAAAAGTACCAGTTTTTTGATATTTGCAATGCAGCTTTATTATCTATAAAAATACGGTCGTTGGTTTTACGTTCTAATTGGTTTTTATTTTTTAGTTTTCCATAAATTAAATCGAGCTGGGTAATATAGTTTACACGTTCTTTATTATACTCGGCTTTGTATAAAAATTGCCCGCCCAATGCCAGCGAATTTACCCCACCACCGCTCCAGTTATTGCTAAATGCGGCTTGGTTAACATTAACGCTAAATGTACTTTGGGTGCGCCAATAATTAATTTTAACGTTTAATAACCGGGGCGGTATGGTTGTTTTTTTAAGCAAAAAAAAAGGACTTTTGCTTATGAGCGGATTTTTTTTAGGCGTACTTATTTGGGTTTTTACGGTATCAGCTTGGGGCAGCGTATTTTGTGCCTTGGCATTTGTAAGCCCTAGTAAAAATGCTCCCACTATCAAAAAATTAAAAATATATTGATGTAAACGTTGCTTCATACAGATTTATTTGCGTGTATATATTTTAAAAAAGCCCACAATGTACGCTTACGCAAATATAGTATATCCCCGTCATTTGCATAGGCTTCGCGTTCAAAAATTATATGGTAATAGGCTTGGTAACTATTTTTATATCGCCATAAATTTATAATATAATTGGCTACATATAAAAGGTAAAAAGGCAAAATTAGTAATTCTAACTGTTGCTGCAAGTGTATGGTTTCATGTCTAATAATTTGGCTATTATTACGGTAAGCCGGTTTATTTATCAGTATAAACGGAAATAAAGCCATGCCACTCACGTTTAAAAATGGAACGTAAATAATAGGATAACTCCATTTAAAAATGTGTTTTAAGCGTATAAGGTTTACCAGATTTTTACCCATTATTTTTAGGATGCTTAGTTAATTTTGTGTGGCTTTATTGTTTGTTTTTTAAAATACATGCGGGCAATATCCAAAGGTAATTAAAAACAATAGCGGCTAAAAAAATTAAAGCTGTATAAATCAAATAACCTGAGTTCGATTAATAGAACATTGTCAATTATTTTGTGATGATGATTTGGGCGTTTCCTACCTGCGCAGGCAGGCCGCTATCGTCGTTAACGCTTTTACACCGTAAATAACATTGATTTACAGTAAATTATACTGTAATTTAATCATCGTAACTCAGGTAAATAATAAAATTGTTTAAAAATTTAACAATAGGCGGCATCACTGCTCCGAAACTATAATTTAAGCCCATTTAATTAAACCCAAAATATTTGTGGCATTTAATATTATAAAATTATCTTTGGAACATAAACCATACCAATTAAACCTGTTATAACCAGCCAATAAATAATGAAAATTTTTATTTTTTTACTGCTATATTTTTGTAGCCTTTGCCCACTTATGGCTACCAACTACTACCTATCGGCTAGTGGAAACGATGGCAATAAAGGTACAACCCTAAGCCAACCTTGGAAAACAATAACCCGCCTAAACAAGCAAATATTAAAACCTGGCGATAAGGTTTTATTTAAAAAAGGAGATACTTTTTTTGGTGAGATTGTTGTAAAACAATCGGGCAGTAGCAAGCAAACAATTTTATTTTCGGCCTATGGCAATGGCGCCAACCCTATAATTACTGGTGCAGTTAAGCTACATGATTTTACACCTTACAGTAAGCAAATATGGCAAGTTAAACTAAACCAAACGGTAAAAAACTTATTTGATAATGGTAAGTTAAAAACACTAGCCCGCTACCCCAATACAGGTTTTGCTATCATGCAGGGTGGCGTAGGCGATAGTGTAACCTTTATTGATTCATCGCTAAAGCAAAAAGAAAAATACTGGGAAAATACCAACCTAAGGTTTAGAACTTGGGATTGGGAAGTACGTACCAGCGTAGTTAAAAAATTCGGAAACCATAAAGTTACCATTTCCGATAGCTCTACCAATACCCTGGGCAAAGGCTGGGGCTATTATTTTGATAATAAATTTGAGGAACTGGATACCTTGGGCGAATGGTTTTACAATCCCACCCAAAAAATAGTATATTATTACGGTGGCAATACTTTTACAGGCAAAAATACCGAAGCTGTTACCTTAAATTGTGGCGTAAGTATATATAATGGTGTGTGTTACGTAAAAATTTCGCAGCTTGATATACAAAAATTTGATACTTTTGGCATTAACCTATTGGGTAACAATAGCCATATTGTACTTGCACATAATAAAATACAATACATTAACCACACGGGTATTGCTATTAACCAAATTGCAAAAAACTGTAGTGTAAATAACAACGAAATTGCGGATATAAACGGCCGAGGAATATACGCCTTAGAACCCGAAAACTTACTTATACACAATAATTATGTACACCATATAGGCCTAATAATGGGCTATGGCATAAGTGGTGTAAATGGCATGGTGGGTATTACTATTGCCAATAACGAGGTTGTAAAATTTGCCCAAAGCCATACTGCATTACACAACAGTATTAAATACAATAGGGTAGAAAAAACGGGTTACGTAGGCATTAGAATGGATGGTGCTTATAGCACAATGGAAAACAATGTGGTAAGCCATGCATTATTGAAATTGAGCGATGGTGCAGCCATATATTGCTGGGCAAAATGTAAATTTTATACCCACAATAATCAAATAAAAAACAATGTGGTATCGGATGTAAAGGGCTCTAATTATGGCACTACCAATAGCTATAAATCGCCCGATGCCAATGGTATTTATTTAGATAACTTGGTTTATAATATAACGGTCGAAGGCAATACGGTTTCAAATATTTCGGCAATTGGTATTCATATAAATTCCGATGCACATGATAACACGGTTAAAAATAACCTGTTGTACAATTGTAAAAACAGTTTATCGGTAGCCGAGTGGTTTAACCCCAACACCACCCGAAACAATACCTTTGCCCATAATAGGATTTTTATAAACCAAAAAAGCTACCGTGGTGTACTATTAATAAATTGGCTGGTGCCAAGCACACAAAACATGGCCAGTTTTAACCACAATAAATACTATACCTTACAATCCGATACCCTAGCCCGCGATTTATACAATACCGTAGATGCCTTGGGTAAAAAAATCACCATCGATAAAAGTTTTACTTTACAGGATTGGCAAAAACTATACAGCTACGAAAAAAATGGATTTTTTGATAATTTAAACCTAAAAGCAAATTTGCATCCACACCTTATTGTAAACACCCAAAAAACCATTAAAACACTCCATTATAAAAATCAATTGGTTTATAATTTAGACCGAAAAAAAATAACTAAATTAACGCTTTTACCGTTCCAATCGGCGGTAATAATAACCGAGAAATAAATTTTATACCTCACATTAGGTTTGGGTAAATGATATATATTCACAAATTTTAAAGAAAAACTATTGGCAAATGACTAAATTAAAAACAACCTTATTAGCTGTATTGATTGCTCTTTTAGGTCAATCAAAATCATTACACGCACAAACCATCAAAACGCTTATCCATAAAGATGGCAGTTTCGATATTTTGGGTAAGGATATAAAAATTACCAATTGCTACCCAGCTTTGGATAATAAATCATTAAAAGTAACCAGCGTTAAAATATCCGAAAAGGGAAATAGTAAAACCATCGATTACATTTTAACCAAGGGCAAAGTTACTTTAAAATTTGGAGCAGACGCTGCCGCCTTAACTATTGACACTAAGGTAGAAGGCTTAAATTTTACGCCAGCCTCCATCTCCATTATCCACGATGCCGAAGTTATTGGCGCAAAGCAGCTTTACAAAACGCCAGTAATGATAGGTGGCGGTGCTGGTATTAAAAACTGGCCCGAAACCACAGAGCAATACCCCGATTGCCACTCGATAACAGGTTTGGTAAGCGATAACGGAGCGGCAATGGTAGTATCTACCCGTAATTACAAAAAATATATCTCCCAACTTAGGCCTTACCCAGCACAGTTAAATGGTGGTAAACATTTGGTTGATGTAAATATTGGTACCGAGAAAGTAGCTGTAAGCGATATTCCCACATTTTATTTTACTGAAAATACAGTTGCCTACGATGCCATGCGCAACGAGGCCATGGCCGCCGCAAAATTTATGGGTGTAAAAAATAGCAAGCCACAATCGTATCATTGGTGTTCGTGGTATTTTACCTATTACCATTTAGACCAAGTTATGGTTTCCGATTATCTGAAAGGATTTAAGGCCATAACGCCTTCGGTAAATATCCAAACTTTTCAGATTGATGCTGGCTACCACCCACATTTGGGCGATTGGTTGGAACCGAGTTTTAAATTCCCTAACGGGATAGAACCGTCGGTTAAAGAAATTATCGCCAAGGGCTATAAAGCTGGTATTTGGATTGGCCCTTACATGGTGGGTAACCGAAGTAAGTTGTATGCCGAGCATCCCGACTGGATACTGCGGAGAAACGATGGCAAGCCCATCATCCAAATGACTTTTTATGGCGAAGAACGTTTGTGGGGATTAATAGATGAAGAAACCTATGTTTTGGATACCAGCAACCCCGCCGTAATGGCTTATTTGCGCAATGTTTTTCGTACGTTCAAAAAAATGGGCATTAGCTTTTTTAAAACAGATTTTATGTTTTACGGGTGGGAATCGTCCAACAACGTAAAAAGGTTTACGCCTGGCAAAACATCGTCCGAGTATCAGCGAGAGTTTTTTGATATGATACGCGAAGAAATTGGGCAAGATGCTTATTGGCTAGGTTGTATTGCCCCTTTCCCAGTGATGCTAGGTTATGTAGATGGGATGCGTATGGCAGGCGATATCAGCCCCAAGTGGGAAGCCTGTGCGGGTATGTATAATGAGATGAAAGGCGGGCAACACATCAACAATATTTGGTGGCAAAACGACGCTGATGCGCTGATAGTGAGAGAAAAGTACAACTATTTAACAGATGAAGAAACCAAATCTTTGGCTTATTGGGTAGGGATGCTGGGCGGCGTGGTAAACACTTCGGATTTGTTTCACCAAATCCCCAAAGAAAGGGTAGAACTGTTTAGATTTTTAGAACCCGGCTCCGAAAAATATTCGGCCAAAATACCGTTCATCACCAAAGATGAAAAGTTTGAGGTACTTACCCGAGAATTTACCCCGCAAAAATCGTATGCCGTATTGTTTACCAATCGTAAAGAAATAAAAAATACCAGTACATTTACCTTAAAAAGTTTGGTGGGCTTAAACCAAGCCACCTGTTTTGCGTGGGATGTGGCCAGTACGCAAAAAATGGGGATAATGGATAGCCTAACCATCGAACTAAATCCTCACCAAAGCAAACTCATTTATATTTCTACCGATGGAAAATCGCCAGAAGGAATGACCCTAGGCGGTAAAACAAGATAAATACAATGAACTTAAAAGTATTCAAAATATTTTTATTTCTGATTTTGGGAGCTAATGCCTTGTACGCACAAATTCCCGTAAAAATTGATATTTCAAAATTGCCCTTTTCTTACAAAGGTGCTTATATGGTTATGAGCATCATCGAAAATGTACCTGGCGAACAAAAACTTTATTTGAGAGATATTTCGGGAAACCGAATGTGGTTAGATAACAGCATATTTTTGTTAGAACCTTATGCAAATGGAAAACCCGAAAAAGCAAATATTACAGCAACTTCATCCAAAGTTACGCTTCAATCAGCCTCGGGCGTTATCGAGCTTTGCTTTCAAAACGATAACTCCATTAGGTTGCGTGGCAAAGGTACAGGTTTAAAAATGACACAAATTGCCAAAGACCAAAGCAACCTGATTATGCCTACCCAGCCTGGCCAATGGCGTGTACAACAGGGCGGAAACGCACATTTTGTATTTACGGCTTTAAAAGGTAACGCCACACAATTTGGCGAACGCTATACCTTAAATGCCGACGGTTTAAATAACCAAGTGCAAGGCGAAGTGTATTTTGTACAAATGCCTGATGGCGATGGCAAATTCGAATCGGCCATAGAGCAGTATCCTTATGGTTGGGATAAAGGCAATTATGGTTTAAGTTTTGATGACTGTGTGGCTAAAGCCGATAAAAGTTTGACCGATTGGGTAAACAAAGTACCCCAAGTTGATAAAAAATACCAAACGGCTACTTTGGCGGCATCTTACCTAAACTGGTGTAGCGTGGTAAAGCCACAAGGTTTTATGAACCGCCAAATAATTTATACCTCAAAAGGTAAAATGCGGGCTATTTGGGCTTGGGACCATTGCTTTACCGCTATGGCTTTGGCCTATAAAGACCCTGTGCAGGCTTGGGATAATTTAATGATATTTTTTGACCATCAAAACCAAACGGGCAGTTTTCCCGATTTTATAAACGATAGGCAGGCCTTGTGGGGATTGGCAAAACCGCCCATACATGGCTGGGCATTAAAAAAAATGATGGATGCTAACCCCGTTTTTAATCAACCCAAATATTTGAACCAAATTTATAAACCCTTACAAAAATGGACTAACTTTTGGTTTAAGTACCGAGACGATGACCATGATAGCATCCCCGAGTATCACCACGGCAACGATTCGGGTTGGGATAACGCATCCATTTTTGATGCAGGCTTTCAGGCCGAATCCCCCGACCTTTCTGCCTATTTGGTAATTCAAATGGATGTATTGGCCGAAGTAGCGCAAAAATTAGGAAAACCCAAAGAAGCCAAAATTTGGAAATCCAAAGCAGATAAACAGCTGGATAGGTTAATAAAAAATCTTTGGAACGGTAAGCAATTTGTAAACAAACGGATGGATGATAACTCCGTTTACGATAAAAGCCAATGTTTAATTAACTATTTGCCATTGGTATTGGGTAAAAGGCTACCCAAATATATTGCCGATAAAATGATAGCCGACCTTAAAACAAACGGTCAGTTTACCAAAATTGGTCTCGCCAGCGAAAATCCCAATGGCACTTTATACAAGACCGATAGCTATTGGCGAGGCCCAGTATGGGCGCCACCTACCTTAATTATTGCTAGCGGTGCTTACAATTATGGTGATAAAGAGTTTGCCAAAGAAATAGCAAAAAGATATTGCGATAATTGCACCATCAATGGCTTTGCCGAAAACTACGATGCACAAACTGGCGAAGGTTTAAGAGACCGCTCCATTACTTGGACATCTTCGGTTTTCCAAATTATGGCACATGAATATTTAACCAAAAAATAATTTTTTATGAAAAAAATAAGCATCCTCGTTTTTGTTTTTTTAATTATTGCTAAAACAAAAGCACAAGATTTTACCCGTTTTGTAAACCCTATGATAGGTACTGGGGCCAACGGGCATGTTTTTCCAGGCGCAACCGTTCCTTTTGGTATGGTGCAATTAAGCCCCGACCAGCGCACAACGGGTTGGTCTTTTTGTTCAGGCTATCATTACGATGAAAATACAATCCTCGGCTTTAGCCATACCCATTTAAGCGGTACAGGCGTGGGCGATTTGGGCGATATTTTACTAATGCCTTATGTAGGCAAAAAGCCCGATACCACCCTGTATCCGGGTAAAACCCAGTTTTCGCATAGCCAAGAAAAAGCTAGTGCAGGCCTGTACGAGGTGTTTTTGCCTAAACCCCAAATAAATGTGAGGCTAAGTGCTACGCAGCATGTAGGCATACACGAATATACTTTCCCAAAAACTACAGAAGCCTTTATTAATATTGATTTCAGGCATAAAATTTATTCGGATTGGGGCAAACAGGTAGAAAGCGAGTTTGTTATCGAAAACGATACCACCATATCAGGTTATACCTATACTACCCGAGGTTGGGCACCATCTCGCCGTGTTTATTATGTTATTAAAATCTCTAAGCCTTTCAAAAAATCGTACCTCACCACCGATTTAGGATCTGATGTTAAAGGCTTATTAAAGCCAGGGATGCAAAGGTTAAGAAACGATAATTTAATCCTCAATCTGCAATTTAACACCAATGATAAAGAGCAGATAAAAGTTAAAGTAGCCATTTCGGCCGTAAGCCTAGCTAACGCCAAAATTAATGCCCAAGAAATAAAAGGTTGGGATATAAACCAAGTACATACAGAAGCTAAACAATTGTGGAACAAATACCTATCACGCATACAAATTGATGCCGAGCCCAAGGTGAAAGAAATTTTTTACACATCATTGTACCATACTTTAATACAGCCCAATCAATTGGCCGATGCCGATAGTAGTTTTTTTGGGCCCGATTATAAAATACACAAAAGCAAAACTGGCAACTATTATTCTACATTTTCATTGTGGGATACTTACCGAGCCGCACACCCATTATATACCATTTTAGTACCCGAAAAGGTGCCCGATTTTATCAACACCATTGTTACACATTTTAATTATAACGGCTATTTGCCCATTTGGGCTTTATGGGGTACCGAAAATCATTGTATGATAGCCAACCATGCCGTACCCGTTGTTACCGATGCCATAGCAAAAGGTTTTATTAAGGGTGAAGCTATTGAAGAAGCCTATAAAGCCATAAAAACCAGTTTAACCGAAGATCATCGTGGCTCGCATTGGAACGGATGGGAATACGTGAAATATGGCTATATGCGCTCCGATAGTACTGGCGGTTCGTCCGTATCCAAAACCTTGGAATGTGCCTATAACGATTGGTGCGCTGCTCAGGTAGCCAAAAAATTGGGCAAAACCCAAGATTATAGCTATTTTATGAACCGAGCGCAGTTTTATAAAAACCTTTTTAAGCCCGATATGGAAATGATGTGGCCTAAAAAAACAGATGGTAATTGGGCAGTTTGGAACGAGTACCAAACAGATTATGCCAGCCCATATACCGAAGGCAATGCGTGGCAGTACATTTGGTCGGTACAGCATGACCCTTATGGTTTAATAAAATTATTTAAAAACCACGAGGCCTGTGTACTCAAGCTAGATTCTACTTTTTCCAATACACACCCCATAACGGGGCCAGTTAATGATGTTACGGGCATTATAGGCCAGTACGCACATGGTAACGAACCTGGCCACCATACAGCTTACTTTTACGGTTTTTTAGGTCAGCCTTGGAAAACCCAACGTAGGGTAAGGCAAATTTTATCTACCTTATATGATAACCAACCCAATGGCCTTTCGGGTAACGAAGATTGTGGGCAAATGAGTGCTTG
>JAAFJW010000090.1 GCA_013298995.1 Sphingobacteriales bacterium
AATGGCTGGATAACTACCGATATCTTACAAAATCAGCTATATGTAAACACCATTGATAGTAAGCTAAATTTACGAGGAACACTAGAGCCTCTTACCGATTTACGTATTGAACTTACTGCATTTAGAAACGAAACAAAAAATTACTCCACCAATTTTAGGTTTGATGATATCAATAAACAATTCGCTAATTTAAGCCCAATAACCACAGGAAGTTTTAGTGTTTCGTTTATTGCCTTGAATACGGCATTTAAAGATAAAAACTCAGACAAGCTTTCTGCTGTTTTTCAAGAGTTTTTAAACAACCGCGAAATTATTTCTAGGCGCCTAGGCCAGCAAAATCCTAACAGTAGCCCTAGTAACGATACTTATGCCGATGGTTATGGCAAAAACTCGCAAGATGTATTAGTGCCAGCTTTTATAGCCGCTTATAAAGGAAAAAATGCAAGCAAATCGAGCCTTAATAATTTCCCTAGCATACCCTTACCTAACTGGCGCCTTACCTATAATGGCTTATCTAAACTTTCGTTTTTTAGCGAACTTTTTACCTCCATTGATATTACACACGGCTACACATCAACCTATAATATAAACTCATTTAATACCTTGATACGCTATAACGAAACCAACGGTGCCGCTAGCGTAAGGGATGTAAACAATAATTTTTTACCCAAATACCAGTTTTCGCAAGTAACAATTTTTGAGCAATTTGTACCCTTGCTAGGTATTGATGTAAGGATGAAAAATAATGTTACCACTAACCTCGAGTACCGAAAATCGCGAAGCCTAAGTTTTGGTATTAGCAATAGCCAGCTGGCACAGCAAAATGATGAAGCAGTTGTAATTGGATTTGGGTACCGTACCGCTAATTTTAGGTTTCCGTTTGGGATTTTAAAAGGTGTAACTTTAAAAAACGACCTTAACTTTAAATTAGATATTGCCATAAGGGATAATAAAACCGTAATTTATAGAGCCGATACCAAGGAGGCCGAAATATCAACGGGCTCTAAAAATATAACCTATCGCCCAAGTATTGATTATGTAATTAACCAGCGATTTAATGTACGTTTGTTTTACGATACCAATATTACCAAACCTTATACCTCGCAAACATTTATAACTGCGTTTAGTAATTTTGGTATAAACCTAAAGTTTACAATACAGTAAACGGCGTTTTTCTAATTTTTTGTCTTGTTTTTTTAGTTTGTTCCCTTATAATCGGCTATGTTTATAAAGGCATCGCAAAAGCCATATTCGATGGTTTGGTTAGAGCATATAATGGTAATGCGGCCAGTACTAAACTGTGTAACCATATCCAAGTACCATTGTATGCCTTGGGTATCTAAATTAGAGGTAGGCTCGTCTAGCAATAAAATGGGAGTATCGGCACAAAACGATAGGGCTAGTTTTACCCTTTGTTTCATCCCCGACGAAAAGTACTTGATAGCTTTATGCTGGCTTTGCTGCATCCCCAAAAGGGAAATAATGCCTTCGTTATCTAAATTTTTTACCCTTTTTTTAAATTTAAAATGAAAATCTAATACTTCGGTTAACGAAAATTCTTCTATCAATTCCAGGTAAGGTGCGGCTAGGCTAAGGTATTGGTAATAATTTTCGGCGGCTATTATTTGGCTATTGAGGGTGTAAGCCAATACCCCTTGTGAGGGGGTTAGGGCACCCGAAATTACTTGCAACAGGGTTGATTTTCCCGAGCCGTTTATACCCAATAAGGCATATTTTTTGTTTGGCTTAAAAGTATAATTTACGTTTTTAAAAATCCACTCGTGGTTAAACCTGCGGCCAATGTTTTGCAAGTGAATTTCCATAACGTTTTTTTATCAGGAATTTCCAAAACTTTTCATCACGCCACGGTTAGAGTTTCGGATAAAATTAATAATTTCATCACGCTCTTCGGTGGGTTTAAACTCGGCTTCTATGGTATCAAGGGCTTTGGTTACGTTGTTATGTTTTACAAATAGCACTCGGTAAATTTCTTGTATTTCGTTAATTTTTTCGGATGTGAAACCTCGCCTACGTAGGCCAACCGAGTTGATACCCGCATAAGCCAATGGTTCGCGGGCAACTTTTACATAAGGGGGTATATCTTTACGTACCAATGAACCGCCTGTTACAAAAGCGTGTGAGCCTACGTTACAAAATTGGTGTATGGCTACCATACCAGCAAGTACTACGTTATCGCCTATGGTAATGTGCCCTGCTAGGGTGGTATTGTTAGAAAAAATACAGTTATTGCCCACTTCGCAATCGTGTGCTACGTGGCAATAAGCCATTAATAAGCAGTTATTGCCTACTTTTGTTTCCCATTTATCGGATGTTCCTCGGTTAATGGTTACATACTCTCTGATGGTGGTATTATCGCCAATAATGGCTAGGGTATCTTCGCCTTTATATTTTAAATCTTGTGGGATGGCTGATATTACTGCTCCAGGAAAAATTTTACAATTTTTACCTATTCGGGCACCATCCATAATGGTAACATTGGAGCCTATCCAAGTACCTTCGCCAATTTCTACGTTTTTATGTATTACGGTAAAAGGGTCTATTACAACACTATTAGCAATTTTTGCTTGTGGGTGTATGTATGCTAAGGGTTGTATCATACTGCTGTTTCGCTTTCTTTATATCTTGATATTTGTGCCATCATTTCGGCTTCTACTACAATTTTTTCGCCTACCATGCCTACGCCTTTCATTTGTGCAATTCCTCGGCGTATGGGTTCCATCAAATCGCACCTAAAAACAATTACATCGCCAGGTAATACTTGCGCCCTAAACCTTACTTTATCTATTTTAAGGAAGTAGGTAAGGTAGTTGCTTGGGTCGGGTACGGTGCTTAGTACTAAAATACCGCCTGTTTGTGCCATTGCTTCTATTTGTATAACACCAGGCATTACTGGGGCACCAGGAAAATGGCCGATGAAATAGTTTTCATGCATGGTTACGTTTTTTACACCTACTACATGGGTTTTGGATAGTTCGAGTATTTTATCGATAAACAAAAATGGGGGCCTATGTGGCAAAATATCCATTATTTGCATAATATCGTATAGGGGTTTTACGGATGGGTCGTAAAGGTGTTGTATTTTCTTTTTCTTATCTTTTTTAATGGCTGCTTTTATTTTTTTGGCAAAGGCAATATTGGCTGCATGGCCTGGGCGGGCTGCCATAATATGGCCTTTTATGGGTGTGCCTATTAGGGCTAAATCGCCAATCATATCTAAAAGCTTGTGGCGGGCAGGCTCGTTTTGGTAGCGTAGTTCGATGTTGTTTAGGATGCCTTCTTTGGCTACTTGTATATCTTCGCGGTTAAATGCTTTGGCAAGTTCTTTTAGTTCTTTATCATCAATTTCGTGGTCAACAATTACAATGGCGTTGTTAATATCGCCACCTTTTATTAAATCATGTTTTAATAGCATTTCTAATTCATGTAAAAAAACAAAGGTGCGGCATGATGCTATTTCTTGCTTAAAATCGCTAACAGATGTAATGGTGGCATGTTGGCTACCCAGTACTGGCGAATTATAATCAACCATGCATGTAAAGCGGTAATCGTCCAGCGGCATGGCTACCATATCTACTTTTCTATCCGTTTCGGAGTAATGGATGTTGTGCGGTATTTGAAAATATTCTCGGTCGGTTTCTTGGTTTAAAAATCCTACCGAATCTAACATTTGTACAAAGGTTATGGCACTACCATCTAAAATAGGAACTTCGCCACCATCTAATTCTATTAATACATTATCAACCTCGCAGCCTACTAGGGCGGCCAAAACATGTTCTACGGTGCTTACACTTGCGCCGTTTTGCGATAGGGTTGTACTGCGTGAGGTATCGGTAACATTATCTACATCGGCATCAATAATGGGCTGGTTGGGTAAATCTGTTCTTTTAAATTTATAACCATGGTTGTCGGGTGCAGGTTTAAATGTCATGGTTACAGCTACTCCTGTATGTAAGCCTAGGCCACTTACCGATACTTCTGATTTTATTGTTCTTTGTTTCAAATTCATTATTACAGTGCTTAAAGCAATATTAATCATTGCTTTGAGATTTTAATTTATTAATTGTTTTTTCTAGTTCAAATATTCTTTTATCAAGCTCGGGTAATCTATTTACTATTGCTAATGATTTAAGGTGATGGGTAAGTGGTGTTACAAACATACCGCCCCATTTTTTTCCTTCTTCTACAATAGTACGATTTATCCCTGATTTTGCTTGTATTTGTGTTCCTTTTGCTATCGAAATATGGCCTACCATGCCTACTTGCCCGCCTATTACGCAGTTTTCGCCAATTTTGGTACTGCCCGATATCCCCGAAAGGGAGGCGATAACGGTATGGCTACCTATTTCTACGTTATGGGCAACTTGTATTAAATTATCTAATTTAACTCCTTTTTTTATAATTGTTGCCCCCATGGTGGCCCTATCTATGCAGGTATTGGCGCCTATTTCTACATCATCTTCGATAACAACGTTGCCTATTTGGCTAATTTTGGTGTATGAACCATCTTTTTGTGGGGCGAAACCAAAGCCATCGCTACCTACCACACTATTGGCATGTATAATTACTTGGTTGCCTATTACACAATCGTGGTAAATTTTTACGCCCGAAAATAGGGTGCAGTTATTGCCCACAGTTGTATTATCGCCTATGTATGTATGTGGATAAATTTTGGTGGAATTACCTATCACAGCATCGGCACCAATATATGCGAATGCACCAATATATACTTCGGTGCCAATTTTGGCACTGGGGTGTATAAAGCTAGGTTCTTCTATCCCTGTTTTATTTAATTTAAGGGTGTTGTATTTATCTAAAAGTACCGAAAAAGCACTATAAGCATCGGCAACCCGAATAAGTGTTGCGTTAATAGCTTTATCAAGCACTAAGGTATCGTTTACAATAACTACCGATGCTTTGGTAGTATATAAAAAAGGCTCGTATTTGGGGTTTGCTAAAAAAGATAAATCCCCAGTTTGGGCATCTTCGATTTTAGCTAAACCCGAAACCACGCTGTTGGGCTTGCCTTCAAGTGTACCATTTATAAGCTGGCAAATTTCGTTTGCGGTAAATTGCATTCGGTAAAATTAATGGTTAATATTAAATGAACAAATTGTTAGCACAAATAGCAACATAAACTTTTATATTTTAGTATAACAAAATATGTTTTTTGTTACCGATTTTGCCAATGCCTCTAAAAACGAATTATCCGAAGCTAGGGTAATATCCTGTAAATCATTGCTTTTCATCAGTACATTGATGTTGCCTACTGTGGTATTGTAAGCAATATTATTTATGGTATCGGTAAATATAAAATAGGAGCTATCATCTTCGCTAATGTTAAATTTTTGTGTTATGTGTTGTGTTAAGGTTTTTATTCTTTGGGTATCGGGCTGTTTGTTTGATATTTCTACTTTATACAGCTGTCTTTGGGTTAAATTAGTGCATAGGGTACTCAAAATAAAATCGGGGTGCTGGCACCATACTTTTATGCTTGCCATTACATCGCTATCGTCTAATTGTACAAAGTTATTAAGGTGTACTTGCTGCTGGTAAAAATCGGTATGGCTAATTTTATTATACAAAAAATGTTTAAAAACAGGTGTGGCAAACAAATCAATGCCTGTATTGGCAAGCTCGCGGGCTCGGTTCAAAATTTTAACCAACATTTGCTCGGCAGCAATAACGGTTTTATGTAAATACACTTGCCAATACATTAGCCTTCGGGCAATTAAAAATTTCTCGATCGAGTAAATACCTTTTTCTTCCACTACCAAGTTCCCGTTTTTAATATTTAGCAGTTTAATAATCCTATCGGAACTTACCATGCCCTCGGTAACACCACTAAAAAAACTATCTCGGTTTAAATAATCTAGCCTATCTAAATCTAACTGCCCAGCTATAAGTTGATACAAAAACTTTTTTTCGTAAGTATTATTAAATATTTGCATGGCCAAAGCCAGTTTCCCATCAAAATCGTCATTAATTTTAGCCATTAATAATTTACCTATTTGCTCATGAGAAATGCCTTGTACAATGGTGTGTTCCAAAGCATGCGAAAAAGGACCATGCCCAATATCATGTAATAGTATAGCAATACAAGCGGCTTCGCTTTCGGCAGGTGTAATGCTATGGCCTTTGTTTTGAAGGTGTTCGATGGCTAATTGCATTAAGTGCATAGCCCCCAAAGCATGGTGAAAACGGGTATGCAAAGCCCCAAGATACACCAAATGTGTCATCCCCAATTGCTTAATATATCTTAAACGTTGAAAATAAGGGTGTTCTATAATATCAAAAATTAAAGAGGTTTTGATACTAATAAAACCATACACTGGGTCGTTAATTATTTTATTCTTATTCAATATAGTGCTTAAATTAGGAGGCATAAGTTTTGTTAACTAACTTACCCGATTTATAACTCACAATTTTTAAAATTGTAAATAAATTTAAAATTACAGTTTTATCTGATATATCTAAAACTAAAAATGATGCAAAATACCAATATACTTTGGGCCGATGACGAAATCGACTTATTAAAACCCCATATACTGTTTTTAAACGATAAAGGATACCACATAGCTACCGCCACAAATGGGAACGATGCCTTAGAGATTTTTAAAACCAAAGATTTCGACCTCGTGTTTTTGGATGAAAATATGCCGGGCCTCACAGGCTTAGAAACCCTTACCGAAATTAAAAACATAAACCCCGATGTGCCCGTGGTAATGATTACCAAAAGCGAAGAGGAATACCTAATGGAAGATGCAATAGGCTCTAAAATAGACGATTACTTAATTAAACCCGTAAACCCCAAACAAATTTTATTAACCATAAAAAAACTAATAGATAACAAACGATTGGTAAGCGAAAAAACATCTATGGCTTATCAGCAAGATTTTAGAACCCTTGGGATGACCTTAAATGATAACCTTACTTACCAAGAGTGGATTGATGTGTATAAAAAATTAGTTTTTTGGGAGCTGGAGCTAGAGCAACTTGAGGATGCGGGTATGCGTGAAATTATTACCATGCAAAAAGCCGAAGCCAATATGCAGTTTTGTAAGTTTATCGAAAAAAATTATTTAGGCTGGATAAAAAATCAAGATACGGCACCCACATTATCGCACCAGTTATTTAAAAAGAAAGTTTTTCCTTTGCTTAGCCCAAACGTTCCTGTTTTTTTTATTTTGATAGATAATTTAAGGTACGATCAATGGAGGATTATTAACCCCATTATTACCGAATATTTTAGGCTTGAAGAAGAAGATATTTATTACAGCATATTGCCCACAGCAACCCAATATGCCCGAAACGCAATTTTTTCGGGTTTAATGCCCTCCGAAATGGAAACACGCTTTCCCGATAAGTGGCAAAATGACGAAGAAGAAGGCGGAAAAAATTTACACGAATCCTATTTTTTTGACGACCAAATTAAACGGATGCTACGCAAAGATATTAAACACTCGTACCATAAAATTTTAACATTCGACCAAGGTAAAGACCTCAACGATTCGTTAAACAACCTAATGGATAACGAACTAAATGCCATTGTTTATAATTTTGTAGATATGCTTTCGCATGCCCGTACCGATATGCAAATGATACGCGAACTGGCCAACGACGATGCGGCTTACCGTTCGTTAACCCTATCGTGGTTTGAGCATTCGCCTCTTTTAGAATTGTTAAAAAAACTTTCGCAAAAAAAAGTACGTGTAGTAATTACCACCGACCACGGCACCATTAGGGTAAAAAGCCCCAGTAAAGTAATAGGCGATAGAAACACCAATGCTAACTTACGGTATAAACAGGGTAAAAATTTAAACTTTATAGCCAAAGATGTGTTTCAAATAAAAAACCCACACGATGCACTACTGCCTAAGTTGCATGTAAGTTCCAGCTATATTTTTGCCAAAGAGGATACTTATTTTGTTTATCAAAACAATTATAATCAGTTTGTTAATTATTATAACGAAACTTTTCAGCATGGGGGAATTTCTTTAGAAGAGGTAATTATACCCATTGCAACGTATAAAAATAAGTAAGTTTTGATGGACTTGATAATCGAAAACGAAACCCAATTACGGGCAGCCGCACAGCAACTATTGCAATACGCACAGGCACACAAAGTTTTTGTGCTATATGGCGAAATGGGCGCAGGTAAAACCACACTTATTACACATTTATGTGCTTGCTTGGGAGTGCAGGGGCATACCTCCAGCCCTACTTTTGCCATCGTAAACGAATACCAAGCAGCAAAAAATAAAATTTTTCATTTCGATTTTTATAGGCTTAAAAACCAAGTTGAGGCCTTAGATTTAGGTTACGAAGAATATTTTTATTCGGGAGCTTACTGTTTTGTAGAATGGCCCGAAAAAATACCCGATTTACTGCCTAGCAATTACCTTAAAATACAAATTAATGTGCACAATAATAACCAAAGAATATTAACGGTAAGCAACATTATAGGCAACCCGAGTTCGATGATTAAACTATAGTATAATTTGCTGTAAATCAATGTTATTTACAACTTTAAAGCGTATTCTATGTTAATATCCAAATAAAACAGCAATAAAATGAAAAAAGTAACAGGAATTGGAGGCGTTTTTTTTAAATGCAAAGACCCCAAAAAAGTAACCGAATGGTATCAGAAACATCTTGGTTTAGAAACTAATCCATACGGTGCAACATTTGATTGGTATGAAAGCCCAAACAGTACAAAAAAAGCTCAAACACAGTGGACACCTTTTGCTGAAACCACAAAATACTTTGAGCCTTCTAAAAAAGACTTTATGATAAATTATAGGGTTGAAAACTTGGAAGCACTTATTGAAGAACTAAAAAAAGAAGGTGTAACTATTGTGGACAAAATTGAAACGTTTGACTATGGTAAGTTTGTGCATATTCTTGATTCAGAAGGCAATAAAGTTCAATTGTGGGAGCCTATTAACTAACCTAACACGCTGTTAGGTTTCGTAAAGATTTTGATTGCTTTAATGTAAGCCCACAAAAAAAGCCATTCCTGTTAAAGAAATGGCTTTTTAAATGTTTATTAATTTAATCTACGTTATCATGTAAAAAAGAGTTGTTGGGCCGTATTTCGGTTTGGCCATCTTCTAGCGAAAGCGTAAAACGAGAAACTACAGATTCGGACGAGTGAGGTACATTATCCATCAGCATTTGCTTGCGCTTGTAGGCGGGTTCGTTTTCCATTTCTTGTAGGCCATTGCTGGTGCGTAACTTCATACTTAAATCTTTTAAACGTAAAATACGTTCTTTCGATTTTCGCAATTGTTCTTCCATCGATTCGTCGTTTTTATGTGCATCTACATCAACGGTTTCTAAAGTTTCGGTAAGGGGAGTAGCTGGTATATGTATTGGCGTTTCAAATTCCGATTCCGAAATTTTAACATCAAACTTTAAAGCCGATGGTTCTTCAATTTCTGTAACAGCTTCCTCTTTTTCTTCTTCTATCAATTGGTGTTTAATTACATCTTCACCTATATATTTGCTATCGCTCGAAGTGTTTTTTTCTTTTGTTGCGAAAGTATGGCCAAATAAATCAATCTGTTGTTTTTCTTCTTTTTTAGATACGGGAGTAATAATTTCGGAAACGGGTTTAATAAAGCTATTACTTTGTTGTAAAACATTGGCAACAGGTTTTATCAAAGGGTTTTCGGCGTTCAGGTATTGTTTTACGGGTACGCTTTGGCGGGTTTGTTCACGTTCTTCTTTGGTTTGGAAACCAGTAGCAATAATGGTTACCGATATTTTTTCGCCCAAATTTTCGTCGCTACAATTTCCCCATATTAAATCGGCCGATAGGCCAGCTTGTTCTTGTATAAAATCGGTAATAATGCTTACCTCATCCATGGTAACTTCTTTGGTACCCGAGCTTATGTTTAACAAAATATAGCTTGCCCCTTCTATTTCGTTATCTTTTAATAATGGGGATGATAGCGCACCTTTTACGGCTTTAAATGCTCGTTCATCGCCCTCGGCCGCAAAACTTCCCATTATAGATACACCACTATCTTTCATCACGGTGCGCACATCTTTAAAATCAACGTTGATATAGCCGGGCAAAGTAATAATTTCGGCAATGCCTTTGGCGGCAGTGGTTAATATATCATCGGCTTGGCCAAATGCCGAGCCTAAGGTAAGGTTACCAAAAATCTCGCGTAAGCGGTCGTTAGAAATTACAAGGTACGAATCCACGTTTTTCTTCAACTCTTCCAGCCCATCTTCGGCTTGCATTTTACGGCGTTTTCCCTCGAACGAAAATGGCGTTGTAATAATGGCAACGGTAAGTATATCCAATTCGCGGGCGGCTTTGGCTATAATAGGGCTTGCGCCTGTACCTGTGCCACCGCCCATACCTGCGGTTATAAATAGCATTCGGGTATTGCTACCCAGCATATCTTTTATATCGTCAATATTTTCTATAGCCGAGTTTTTGCCTACTTCGGGTATCGAGCCTGCGCCCATTCCCTCGGTTAAGCTGGCTCCTAATTGTACCTTATTGGGTATTGGGCTTAGCTCTAATGCTTGGGCATCGGTATTACAAATTATAAAATCTACGCCGGCTATGCCTTGCCTATACATGTGGTTTACGGCATTGCCACCACCACCGCCTACACCTATTACTTTAATGATAGATGATTTTTCTTTTAGCATTTCAAACTTCATATACTTAATATTCAGTTTTTTAAATTAATTTATACTTAGGTTAATATGTAATGTAATAATATAACTTTTTCCACAATCGTTTTCCACAAATGTTAGTCTGTTGAAAAATAAAATTTGTTAATAACTTACTTTCTGGGCAGTTAAATATTCAACCATCTTGCTTTAATTGTTATATATTATATTTTTTTTAATAATTATTTGGGCGTTTTAACACGCTTTCCACTATATCTTTTTTTAAAATAGCCCCCCATTTGCCAATTACCCAAGGGGGGGGCTATTTAAAAAAAAGGATGCCGTTGCAATCGTTAACGCACCTAAACGATGTAAAACCATAACGCTTATATTGCTCGTTAATCATCAAATTCACGCTTTCAATTATTTTAAAAAGTCGGTATCGCTAATATCGTCTTTAATAAATTTTTTACTCCC
>JAAFJW010000092.1 GCA_013298995.1 Sphingobacteriales bacterium
CTGTTCAAACTCAGATAGAAGAAAACAAAAAGGGGAAAATCCTGCCTGACAGCATTGATATTATCATGCTAAGATGCGGCTATGTTTACCCTTTTCGGTGTTGTATTAAATTATACCAAAATTGTAATTTTTTTGATAGGGTAAAGATATGAGGTACGCGGATGGCGGGGCTAGCCCCTTTTTTATGTGTACTAGCCTTGCTTTTCAAAAAAAAACAAATCGTATTCGTTTTCAGTGCTTGCTGTGCAACTAACCACGTAGATAACCACTTGAACGGCATTTTTAATTTTTGAATTTTAACTTAGTGTTATTTATTAAAATTAGTCATCGTTAAACCTATACCAGCGGTGGTAAAACTTTTTACCATTTCTATCGATGTATCTATTAATGAGGGTAATTGTAGTTGTTCATCTTTATCAAAAGCACTTAATACATAATCTACCTGTTGGCCTTTGGTAAAATTATCGCTGATGCCAAATTTTAGTCGGGCATACTCGTTGCTGCCCAATACGCCTTCAATACTTTTTAGGCCATTATGCCCAGCGGCACTGCCTTTGGGCTTAATACGCAAGGAGCCAAAAGGGATGGCTAGGTCATCTACAATTACCAATATGTTTTCTGCCTCAATTTTAAGCTCGTTGGCGTAGTAATTTACGGCTTTGCCGCTTAGGTTCATGTAGGTGGTAGGTTTTATTAAATGTAGGCTGCGGCCTTTATAGCTTAGCTCGGTATAATAAGCCAGTTTTAATACCGAAAACTTGGCGTTGTGTTGCTTGGCCATTTCATCTAAAACCATAAAGCCTATATTATGCCTGTTATCGGCATATTCGGAGCCTATATTACCCAAGCCTACAATTAAATATTTCATATCAATTACGTGATTTTATGGAGACAAAATAACTCAAAAGCTTAAAAATAGGTTTAAATAATTTGCCTTATCAAACTAATTACTGCCAAAGTAAAAAATACAAGGGCTATGGCATGGTTAATAAGTGCACTGCTTAACGAAAATTTTTCTTGTATAAATTTTGCAAAATGTGCGTATAAGTACAGGCAAATAAAAGCACCAATGCCCGAGCCTAAAGCAAAAAATTGTAAGCCCATGCCTGCCGTAGTTATCCAGCCGTGGCCAATTAAAAAAGTGCCTGCAATAGCCCAAAAAGGTATTTGTATGGGGTTAAATATGCCTAGTAAAATCCCTGCCCTAATGCTTGCACCTTTGCTATATTCTTTTTGTTTGGGTTGGTTTTGTTTTCCTTTGTTCCAAGTTAATATGCCTAAGGTAATAAAAACACCAATTAAAGCCCAGTTTAATAACCGCAAAACGGTTTCTTTTTCGGCAAACCATTCGGCAAAACGCATTAATATGTAGGTAAAAAACGCTTCGAATACCGAAAATGTGCTTATAAATATTACCGCTTGTTTGATATTTTTGTTGATAGAGAGTTGCATAGCCGTTAAATTGATATTACCCGGAGGTATGTATCCCAAAAAACTAACCACAACAGCTACTACAAAAGTTAATAACAACATGTTGCAAATATATAAAATAGCTTTGTTGAGGCAATAGTTGGCGTAGGCATCTAATTTTTTTTGAAAATTAGTAAATTTCATTTTTTTATCTTTGGATGATGACAAAAGCCAAACTATCAGTAAATATTAATAAAATAGCCACCCTTCGCAATTCGCGTGGGGGCAATAAGCCCGATGTGGTAAAAACGGCATTAGATTGCCAACAATTTGGTGCGCAAGGCATTACCGTACACCCAAGGCCCGATGAAAGGCATATTACCTACCAAGATGTGTTCGATTTAAAACCAAATATTAGTACCGAGTTTAATATAGAAGGAAACTGCACCGAGGCTAAATTTGTGGATTTGGTATTGGCCAATAAGCCCACCCAAGTAACCCTAGTGCCCGATGCCTTAGGGCAAATTACCAGTAACCATGGCTGGGATACCATAAAGCACCAGCACTATTTGCAAGATATGGTAGGCCTTTTTACGCAAGCAGGTATCAGGGTTTCGTTATTTGTAGATGCAGTACCCGAAATGGTAGAAGCCGCACAAACCACAGGTGCACAACGTATTGAACTATATACCGAAGCCTACGCACAACAGTTTTTGGTGGATAAAGAAAAAGCCATTGCACCTTATATACAAGCTGCCCAAATGGCCTATAAACTAGGCTTAGGCATTAATGCTGGTCACGATTTAGACCTTAATAATCTCCAGTATTTTGCCCAGCATATCCCTCATTTATTAGAAGTAAGCATTGGCCATGCGCTTATTTGTGATGCCTTGTATTTAGGTTTAGAAAACACTATACAGCGGTATTTGATGCAGTTGGGTTAATGTTGTGAATTAAATTTTTATACCAAAAACGGGTTATTATTGTATTTTTGATGTATGGGAAGTTTGAAATTATATGATAAAAATTTAACCTATGAAGCAATTGCTAGCCAGCGAGAGCAAGCTTTTTTAGCACTACCGCCCGAAAAAAAAATACAAATGCTTTTAAATTTAAACCGTAATGCAGTAGCTTTAAATGGAGGTAAACCGTTAAAAACACCTCAGGGAAAGGGCATTATAATTAAAAAACCTTAAAGTTATGGCGTTTGATAAACATAGTGATGAAATGATGCTATTGTTACAAACATTTCAAAAACATGGTGTAGAATATTTAATTGTAGGTGGTTTTGCTGTAAATAGATATGGTTATAACCGTACAACAGGCGATTTAGATATTTATTTAAAAGACACGACTAAAAACAGAAAAAATTTAATTGAAGCCATTGATGAAATGGGGTATGGTAGGTACGATATGCTTTTAAAAGTACCTATTATTGCTGGTTATTGCGAAATTTTAATGGATGATGGCATGTATGCAGATTTAATGACCGATATACCAGGGTTAGATAAAAAAAAATACGACCAGTATTTAACAATGGCTACTGTTGATGAGATAAATGGTATTAAAGCCTATTTTTTACATTATAACCATTTGATAGAAAACAAAATAGCAACCAACCGTAATAAAGATAAACTTGATGTACAAGAGCTTGAGAAAATTAATAAACACCATTAAAAATTAAATTATAGGCTTATAGCCTCCCAATTTTCAAGCTCAAAAACGCTTATCCATAATCTAAAAAAAACTACCTTTACCGCCCACATGATTTCTATAAATAATTTAACATTTTTGATAGGCTCCAGAGCCTTGTACGATGACGCAAATTGGCATATAAAACCAGGCGAACGTTGCGGACTAATAGGTGCCAATGGTACCGGAAAATCAACCCTTTTAAAAATAATAGTAGGCGAGTATGCCCCATCAATGGGTACGGTTTCGATGTCAAAAGATTTAAAAATAGGCTACCTAAACCAAGATTTATTATCCTACGATTCGCACCACAGTATTTTACATGTGGCCATGGAAGCTTTTGAACGTCAAAATCAGTTACATGATGAAATAGAGGTACTTTTAAAGAAAATAGAAACCGATTACAGTGAAGAGGTACTAAACAAACTTAGCGATAAGCAGCAAGAATTTGAAGCCTTAGATGGTTATAGTATTGAGTACAGGGCTAACGAAATTTTGGCTGGTTTGGGCTTTAGCACTTCCGACCAAGTGCGGCCATTAAACACCTTTTCGGGTGGATGGCGTATGCGGGTAATGCTGGCCAAAATATTACTACAATCACCTGATATACTGCTTCTTGATGAGCCTACCAACCACATGGATTTGCCATCGATAAAATGGTTAGAAACGTATTTAAACAGTTTCGAGGGAGCTATCGTTATCGTATCACACGATAGGTATTTTTTGGATAAAATTGTAAACCGAACGGTAGAATCCCGCAAAGGAAAACTTACCATATACTCGGGCAATTATAGTTTTTACTTAGAAGAAAAAGCCCTGCGTGGCGAAATACAAAAAGGCGAATTTAAAAACCAGCAAGCCAAAATAAAGCAAGAAGAACGCTTAATAGAGCGTTTTAGGGCCAAAGCATCTAAAGCTAAAATGGCACAATCACGCATAAAAGCACTAGATAAACTAGAGCGGGTAGATGATGTGGACGATGATAACCCTGCTGTAAATTTTAGGTTTAAGTTTTCTAAACCATCGGGCCGGCATGTGGTACGTATAGAAAATGCAAGTAAAAGTTACCCCACTATTGATATACTAGATAGGGCCGAAGGCTTGATAGAAAAAGGCGATAAAATAGCCCTGATAGGTGCCAACGGTAAAGGAAAATCAACGCTGTTGCGGATAATTGCTGGTACCGAAAGTTTTGAAGGCGATTGTGAAACAGGTCATAATGTATCGGTTACGTTTTTTGCACAGCACCAGCTGGAATCGTTACACCTCGATAATTCTATTTTAGAAGAATTGCAATCATTTGCGCCCACACATTCCGATACCGAGTTACGCTCGCTACTAGGTTGCTTTTTATTTACAGGCGATGATGTGTTTAAAAAAATAAGGGTGCTATCGGGTGGCGAAAAATCGAGGGTGGCTTTGGCCAAATCATTAACTACCGATGCCAATTTTTTAATATTAGATGAGCCTACCAACCACCTCGATATACAATCGGTAAATATATTGATACAGGCTTTACAACAATACGAAGGTACTTTTATTGCCGTAAGCCACGATAGGTATTTTTTAGATAACGTGGCCAATAAAATTTGGTATATCGAAGACCAAGATATTAACCAATACCCAGGCACCTACGCCGAGTACGAAGAATGGAACACTGCAAGGCAAAAACAAATAAGCTTGGGTACTTTAAAAGAGGTTAAAAAAGAAAAACCAGCTAAAGAAAAACCAAAATCCGCCCCAAGCGACGAAATTAAAAAGCAATTAAAAAAACTAAACCTACAATTACAAGATTTAGAAAACCAAATATCAGATATTGAGGTAAATGTAAAAACTATTGAAGCCGAACTTGCCCAAGAAGCTATTTATAGCGATGCCGTAAAATTAAAAGATGCTAATGGGCGTTATGCAACTGTAAAACAAACCTTAGGTGCTTTGCAATTGCACTGGGAACAAGTTGCCGAAGAAGTGGATAGTTTAACAAAATCTATAACGTAGGCTAAATGTTTAAATAATCATAAGATGAAAAAAATATTTTTGGGATTAACTGTTTTGTTATTTTTATCATCGTGTGTTTCGTATAAATTAGAAAATAAAAAAATTAAACTAAACCAGGTTAACAACTTAGCTTATTTTGAGCCGCTATCGTTTGTAAGTTTAATACATAAAGACAATACAACTACAAGCAACGATTCGCTTTCTTCGCTATCTAAGCGTATGTTAGATACCGTAATTACCAATTATCAAAACTTTAGTGTATCCCGTAAAATCGAAATAGAGGATATAGAATTAAAAGAAAAAATAGATAAAGAGCTAAATTATTTGGTCGAAAAAATAATGCACTATCGGCAAATATCAAACATAAAACTTACCCCAACCATTGATTCGGTTTTAAAGCAAAAAAAACAACGATTTGCCCTTGCAACCGTAATTACAGGTTTAGGTACAGATGAAACACATCCCAAACATCGCCAAAAACGTATAGAAGATGATAACTTATCTTTACAAATGTATGTACCCATTGCTACACAACCTATTTCTACACTATTTGCCTTAATTATAGATGCAGAAAGAGGCGAAGTTATTTTTTACGACCATACCATACCCGTACAAAAATCGCCAACAGAAAAACAAGTCCTTAAAAACCAATACCGTAAACTTTTTAAAGGCTATTACCATAAATAGAATTGCTATGTTAAAAAAAAATGTATTTATAGCCCTGTATTACTTGTTTTTTTGCTTTTGCAGCAATATTTACGCACAATCCAAACCCAAAAAAGTTAGAATACCTAGGGTGCAAGTACCATCCGTAGAAACCATTTACGATAATATCGATTACGTACCCGAAATAAAAACCATCGAGTTTTTTAATACAAAAAAAGAACAATCAATCCCTATTTTAAACCTTGGCGGTGATGATAGGTTGATACTAAAATTTGACGACCTGCGTACCGGTAGCAAAAATATTTACTACACTTTTCAGCACTGTAACGGCGACTGGGAACCTAGCAACATTACCCAGCTCGATTATTTAGATGGCTTTACCTACGACCGTATAAACCAATACCGCAATGCCGCCAATACCTATCAAAAATATATTCATTACGAAATTATATTTCCTAATTCGGCGGTTGCTATGCCCAAGCTGGCGGGCAATTATTTACTAAAAATATATGAAGATGGTGATGAAAGTAGGCTATTATTTACCCGTAGATTTTATGTTGTAAACGCCAAAATGTTTTTGCAAGCCGAAATTATACCATCCAATAACGTTAATTTACGCCGAAGCAACCAAAAAATTAATTTCACCATCCAAAGCCCAGGCATTATTATCCAAAATCCATACCAAGATATTCGCATTTTAATATTACAAAACCGCAGGTACGATGTAGCCAAATGGACAAAACGACCCGTGTTTATAAAAAACAATTTACTTATCTATAACGAGTTAAATAGCAATGATTTTGCTGGAGGTAACGAATTTACGTTTTTTGATACCCGAAGTTTTAGGTTAAAATCACAAAAAGTATATCAAATTACCCGCGATAGTTTGTTTTACGTTTCCTTATTTGCCGATGTACCCAAGCCCGCAGCCGAGGGTTATACCTTTATGTTCGACCAAAACGGAAAATTTTTTATCCGTAACCAAGATGGCCTAGTACAAAACCCCGATGCCGATTATGCCATTACAGATTTTGCCTTAAAAATACCACAACCTTTTACCACTGGCAATGTATATGTGGTAGGTTTATTTAATCAATACCAAAAAAACGAAACCAATAAAATGATTTACAACGCCGAAACAAAACAATACACTTTAAAAATGTTGTTGAAACAAGGCGTTTACGATTATAATTATTCTATTGTAGATGCCACAGGTAAATTGATAGATAGCAATTTTTTAAATGGCTCGTTTTTTGATACCGAAAACGATTATCAGCTATTTGTATATTACCGCCAGCCAGGCTCACGTTTCGAGGAGTTGGTGGCTTTCGCCGAGTTAAACAGCAGCAAAACACCACGCACACAAGAATAAAAATTTTCAATTACGTTGGCTGAAGCCAACGGCAATTGAAAAAAACTTTGGATTTAGCTATGGCAAAGAGAAACAATCAATTACCGTTGGCTTCAATTAACGGCAAATTACCATTGGCTGAAGCCAACGGCCAAAAAACAGTATTTATTATTACGCCGCCATTTACGCAACTAAACACGCCCTACCCAGCCAGTGCGTACATAAAAGGCTTTTTAAATACCATACATATTGATTGTTACCAAGCCGATTTAGGCATCGAAGTAATTTTAAGCCTGTTTTCTACAACTGGGTTAAGCAATTTATTTGCCCAAGTTAATACAAGCCAAACAACCCTAAGCAAAAACAGCCAGCGCATTTTAGCCCTCAAAAACAGCTATATAAACACCATTGATGCCGTAATTTTATTTTTACAAGGCAAAAATCCCAGCCTTGCACTACAAATTTGCCAAGATAACTTTTTACCACAAGCATCTCGCTTTGCGCAGATAGAAAAACTAGACTGGGCTTTTGGCACAATGGGCACACACGATAAAGCCAAGCATCTGGCCACTTTATACCTCGAAGATATTTCGGATTTAATAGTAGCATGTGTGGACCCACATTTTGGCTTTAGCCGATACGCCGAACGCCTGGGCCGGTCGGCAAATAGCTTTGATGAGCTGTACAATTCACTAAACCAAGAGCTTACTTACATAGATAAATTACTGGTTAACATTTTACAAAAACGCATAGCCCAAATAAACCCCAAAATTGTAGCACTTTCGGTACCCTTTCCGGGAAATTTATATGCCTCGTTTCGCATCGCCCAATGGCTAAAAAAACATTACCCACACATAAAAATAGCAATGGGTGGCGGCTTTGCCAATACCGAGTTACGCTCGGTTTCGGATGCCCGAGTATTTGAGTTTTTTGATTTTATAAGCCTCGATGATGGCGAAGCTCCCATAGAAAACCTGATAGGCTTTGTACAAGGTAAAATGCCCATAACCAACCTAAAACGCACCTTTATATTGCTAAACGGAGTGGTAACTTATTTTGATAACAGCAACTGCAAAGAATACAAACAACACGAAGTAGGCACACCCGATTACAGCGATTTATGGTTAGATAAATACATATCAGTAATAGAAATAGCCAACCCCATGCACCGCTTATGGAGCGATGGCCGCTGGAATAAATTAACCATGGCACACGGTTGCTACTGGGGAAAATGCACTTTTTGCGATATATCGTTAGATTATATAAAAAATTACCAACCCCTTACCGCCAGCTTATTATGCGATAGAATGGAAGAATTAATTGCCCAAACAGGGCAAAACGGTTTCCACTTTGTTGATGAAGCTGCACCGCCCGCTTTGATGCGAGATTTGGCCATAGAAATTATACGCCGCAATCTAACCGTAACCTGGTGGACAAACATAAGGTTCGAAAAAAGTTTTACCAAACCACTTTGCCTGCTGTTAAAAGCCTCGGGCTGTGTGGCTATAAGTGGCGGGCTAGAAGTAGCCAGCGACCGCCTTTTGGCCCTCATACAAAAAGGAGTTACCGTAGCACAGGTAGCCCAAGTTACCCAAAATTTTACCCAAGCGGGCATTATGGTACACGCCTATTTAATGTACGGTTTCCCTACACAAACGGCGCAAGAAACCATCGACTCGCTCGAAATGGTACGCCAAATGTTTGCCCAAGGCATATTAAAATCGGCTTTTTGGCATCAATTTGCTATGACAGCCCATAGCCCAGTAGGCTTATTACCCGATGAATTTAACGTACAAAAACAAAGCCAACAGGTAGGCACTTTTGCCAATAACGATATTGCACATATTGATAAAACAGGTGCCCACCACGAACTATTTAGCTACGGTTTAAAAAAATCGTTATACAACTTTATGCATAGCCAATGTATAGATTATGCCTTGCAATACTGGTTTGATTTTAAAGTACCGAAAACAAAAATCGACCCAAATTTTATTCATAATGCGCTTAACGCGGATGACTTTGCAACTGTAAAACCCAGTGCAAAAATTATATGGATAGGCAACAGCCCCAGCATTAGCTATTTTACCAAACATAAAAAAGGGCAACAATGGCCAATGGCTAGCCTAATTTTTTACGCCAATACAGCTACCAAAGAAATAGTATTTGGCGAGCCCGAAGGAAAATGGCTTACACAAATACTGCCACAATTAACCGTAAAAAATAATACAATAAAAACTTGGCAAGCCTTAAAACAAGATTTTGAAACCCATACAGGGCAAGATTTTGAGCCATTTTGGCACAGCAAATCCATTAAGTTATTGATAAACTACGGGTTACTTATACTATAAATTTGCGGTATTTTTTACTACATTTGCACACGGAAAACTAATAGGTATTTCTTTTATTAATTCCCCTTTTATTCCGTTTAGTTAAAGCAGAAAACAAACCCACGGCAAGGCCGTTATTGCCCACATTTTTCTGTTTTTGGTTGTATTAATAATTAATTTCTTACAGGTTAGGCAGCTTGGGTAAAACCGCAGGAATTTAATTTAAAAAAATTAGAAATTATGGCAAAGTCGCAAGCTACTTTTATGAAGAAGCAATTAGAAAAAAACAGGCAAAAGAAAAAAGAAGATAAAATGATGCGCAAGCAAGAGCGTCAAGAAAACGCTGGCGGAAGCGATTTGGCAAGTATGATGGCCTATGTAAACGAGTTTGGCGAAATCGTATCAACTCCGCCCGAGCGAAGAATTACCGAGTAAAAAAACATACGCATTAAAAAAATTAAAGCCTTGGTTTATAAAAATCAAGGCTTTTTGTTGGGCTAATTTTTGGTAAGATAAATTGTATTTTTGATTAAAATTTTTGAACGATGACAGCTACATACAGTATTTATAAACACGAATTAAATGCCGATTTTATTGAAGCAATAAAAAAAACATTTAAAACCGAAAAAGTGCTTATACAAATAGATGAAGTGATGGACGAAACCGAATATTTGCTATCTACACCTGCCAATAGCGATTTTATCAAAAAATCTATCCAGCAAATTAAAAATGGCGAGGTAATAAAATTAGAAATCGAAAAATATCTGTAAATGATATTCTTATGAGAGATATAAATATATCAAGTCTTGCTTTCGACCAATTTTATTACCGTGGTTGGTTTCGGGCTTAAGAATTAATTTGGAGAATTAATTGTAGTAAAAACCAATCACTTATGCCATTACA
>JAAFJW010000093.1 GCA_013298995.1 Sphingobacteriales bacterium
TGGCGAAACTACGCCCATGACTTGGAATTTTGCGGGCTTATACAAAATACCCGAGTTAGAGTTAAAAGACGATGATAAAGACGGTATTTACGAAACCACCGTAACCCTTAACCCCAGCGCACTACCTACCTGGAAACTAAGCAAAAATATTTCGGCTTTCCCGCAGTACCAATCTTCATTCCCTATTTCCAATGCTATTTACAACCTATCGCTTGAGGAAATGGAAAACGCCGTTGAAAAAGACAGCACCTTTAGAACAGGTATTGATTGGCCTGGCGTATGGACACGCGATATCAGCTACAGCATTATACTTTCTATGGCTTATTTGCAACCCAAAGTAGCAATGAATAGTTTGCTACGAAAAGTAAATGCCAATGGCCGCATTATACAGGATACAGGTACTGGTGGCTCGTACCCAGTATCAACCGACCGCATGATATGGGCAACCGCCGCCTGGGAGGTGTATAAAGTTACTGGCGATAAAAACTGGCTTAAAAAAATATATCCCATTATAAAAAACTCCCTTGAAGACGACTTATCGAATATATATAATTCAAAAACAGGTTTTTATAGGGGAGAATCATCGTTTTTAGACTGGCGAAGCCAAACCTACCCTAACTGGATGCAACCCTTAGATATTTATACATCTTTAAATTTGGGTACCAATGCGGTTCATTACAACGCCCAAAAAGTATTTATACAAATGGCATCAGAATTGTCTTTAGAAAAAGATTCGATGAAATATTTATACAGAAGAGATTCAACTAAATTCACCAACTTTTTAACAAGACTCAAAGCCGTTTTTAACAAACAATTATGGCTCGAAGATAAAGGATATTACGGGCAGTATCTGTACGGAAAAAATTACTTGTCTCTTTCGCCCAAATCCGAAGCACTAGGAGAAGCCCTATGTATTTATTTTGGTATTACAGATAGCGAACGAGCCAAAACCTTAGTAGCCAATACTCCAGTTACCACTTTTGGTATTCCTTGTATTTACCCACAAATACCCGATAAATTTGCTTACCACAATAACGCCGTTTGGCCTTTTGTGCAGTCGTACTGGGCATTGGCATCGGCAAAGGCGGGTAACGAGAAATCCGTATTGGAATGTATAAGTGCCATATATCGCCCTGCGGCTATGTTTTTAACCAATAAAGAAAACTTTGTTGCCGATAACGGCGATTATACGGGTACCGCCATAAACTCTAGCAATATGCTGTGGAGTTTATCTGGCAATATAAGTTTGGTATATAGGCTATTTTTTGGTATAGAGTTTAAAACCAATAGTTTACGGTTTAATCCTTTTGTGCCTAAGGCTTTCGCCGATACACGTACGCTCACTAACTTTAAATACCGAAACGCTATATTAGATATTACCATGGTAGGCTATGGCAAAGTGCGTTTTATACTTTTAGATAACGATTTGGTGCCTAATAACCAAATACCCGCAAATTTAGAGGGTAAGCATACCGTTAATATCGTATTAACAAATACCGATTTTCCCGATGATAAAATTAACAAAGTAAGCAACGATATAGCACCCCCAAGCCCAACCCTTACTTACGCCAAAGGAACATTAAAATGGAGCAAAATCCAAACAGCTACACAGTATAAAATACTTAGAAATGGTACACCTCTGCTTATTACCGATAAATTATCGTTAGGCGTAAAAAAAGACTCCACCTATTCCGAATATCAAGTTATAGCTATTGATGCCAAAAAGCATGAATCCTTTGCCTCCGAGCCCCTTGTAGTGCCGTATAAAAAAGTTTTAATATTTGAGTTGGGCGATGATACCACATCAACCCTAAAAAATGTAAAAGGTTATTCAGGTAAGGGTTTTGTAGAAATAAGCAAAACCAAAAACACCACAGTAACCCTACCCATAGACCTTGAAACGGGCGGCTATTTTGCCATTGATTTTAGATATGCCAATGGCAATGGCGAACTTGGGCAAGATAATAAGGCAGCTATCCGCACTTTATTAATTGATGGTATGACTGTCGAAAGCATGGTTTTTCCGCAAAGGGGCGATAAAGAATGGAGCGATTGGGGCTTTAGCAATGCCACCAACTATTATTTATTTAAGGGCAAGCACACCATCGAAATTACCTTTAGAACGAAAAACGAGAATATGAATATCAACGTTAATCAGGCATTGCTAGATTATGTGCGCCTAAGTAGGCTAAACTAACCTTAAAAATCAATGAAATTTAAGACAATTGTTTTAGCCCTATTGTTGCTTTTGGGAAGCCAACAAAAAACGTATTCCCAAACTTTGCAGCGTTTAAAAGCCGCACATATTTTTAGCAACAATATGGTGCTACAACGCAATGTAAGCACACCTATTTGGGGCTGGGCCAAGGCCGATACAAAAGTTAGCATCCAGCTTGCAGGCACCACTACCATTGCCAATACCAATGCCGCAGGTAAGTGGTTGGCCTATTTACCCGCTCAAAATGTAGGCACCTCTTTGTTTTTAAAAATTTACCAACCCAATGATACAATAACCATTAACAATGTTGCAATAGGCGATGTATGGCTGGCTGCAGGCCAATCCAATATGGGTTGGCGGCTAGATTGGGGCGTATTAAATAAAGACGAAGCCATTAAAAATGCCACCAACCCCAACATCCGTTTTTTTACCGTTACCGATGATTTAAACAACAAGCCACAGCCCGATGTAAGCGGTGGCGAGTGGTTACAAAGTAACCCGCAAACAGCCCCTGAGTTTTCGGCATTGGCTTATTTTTTTGCCAAAAATTTACAGCAACAACTGCAAATACCCGTTGGTATTATTCACTCATCGTGGGGAGGCACAAAAATAGAAGCTTGGATGAGTGCCCAAATGTTAAAAACCCACCCCGAGTTTACCGCCGCAATGGCTACACAAATAGCCGATACCACAAATTTTGATAACGGTTACGAAGATTTTAATGCCACCAATAAGCTAAGAGATTCTGTTTTAAAATATTCGGAAAACGGGATAAACCAAAAAGTTTTTGCCCCTAATTATGATGACACTACATGGCAAACCATCCTATTACCCGCCAAACTTACAAGTGTGGGCGTAAATAATTTTTACGGTTATTGCTGGTTTCGCAAAACGGTAAACATCCCCCCAAGGGAAACAAAAAAAGATTTTATTTTAAACCTTGGCGAAATTAGCAACGAAAACATTTGCTACGTAAACGGCCAAAAGCTAGAACGCTTAAACCAAAACCCCATTATACAATATACCGTACCCTACAGTATTTTAAAACCAGGTAACAACCAAATAACGATAAGGGTGCTTGCAAGGTACGGCGTGGGTGGTTTTGATAGCAAGGCCAATGATTTATTTGCCCAAAGCAATAACAAAAAGTTTAAAATAAGGCTTGCAGGTAACTGGAAATTTAACCAAAACATTGAACCCCAAACCCCTTTATGGGCCGAGCCTTATAACAAGCCAAGCTATATATACAATGCCAAAATTGCCCCCCTGTTGCCTTATGCTTTAAAAGGCATAATTTGGTACCAGGGCGAAAGCAACGACAAAAATGCCCAGCTTTACCAAAGCCTATTTCCTATATTAATAAACAATTGGCGCAGCCAGTTTAACCAAGCCAAGCTCCCCTTTATTTACGGGCAACTGGCCAATTATGGTGCAAAAGCCACTATGCCCGTCGAACAAAGCAACACCGCCATTATTAGAGATGCCCAGCTACAAGCCTTAAAATTACCCAATACAGCCATGGTGGTAAACATAGATTTAGGCCTTGATGAAGATGTGCATTTTAAAAACAAACAAGCCTGTGGCCAGCGTTTTGCCCTAGCCGCTATGGATATTGCCTATAAAAATGATAAATCTTTTATCACCCCCGTTTTTAAATCGGCCAAAGCCGAGGGAAATAGCATACGCTTATTTTTTTCGGATAATACCACAGGCTTTAAAAGTAAAAACAACCAGCCTTTAAAAGGATTTGCAATACGGGCAGCTAAGGGTAAATTTGTGTGGGCAAAAGCCAAAATACAAGGCAAACAAATTACAGTATGGGCTAATGGTATAGCCAAACCCACAGCAGTAAGGTATGCTTGGGCAAATAACCCTACCTGCAATTTATTAACACTTGATGGTTTGCCCGTATCGCCTTTTAAAACCGATTAAGTTTCAAAAAAACAATACTATCTTTTTTGATACTGATTGTTTTTTTTTACTTTAGACCGCTTATAAGCCATATAAAGTAAAACCCTCAGCATGAAATTTGTTTTTTATACCTTTTGCTTGTCTTTATTTTTTATTTCATGTAAAAAAACAGGGCAACCATTGTATCGCGAAATACCCGCCAGCCAAAGCGGTATTTATTTTAACAACCAAATAGTAGAAGATTCGACTTACAATGTAATTAATTATGAGTATTTATACAATGGTGCAGGTGTAGGCATTGGCGATTTTAATAACGATGGCCTGCCCGATATTTATTTTACAGGCAACCGAGTTGCTCCAAGTTTATACCTTAATAAAGGTAATATGAAATTTGAGGATATTGCGCCCAAAGCAGGTATAACCAAGCGCAACGAATGGAGCAACGGTGTAACGGTAGTTGATATTAATAACGATGGCTGGTTAGATATTTATGTAAGTTGTTTAAAACTAAATCAGCAAAAAGAGAAAAAAAATTTACTATTTGTGAATCAAAAAATTGATGCAAAAAGCGGTATTCCTGTGTTTAAAGAAATGGCCGAAGAATACGGCCTAGCCGATACCAGTAGCACCACCATGGCTAGTTTTTTTGATTATGATAACGATGGAGATTTAGATGTGTACCAGCTCGTAAACATATATAATGATGATGTAAACATAATTAGCCCCGTAATAAATGATGGCTCAAGGCCTTCAACAGATAAACTTTTTCAAAATAACTGGAGTACAACGCTCAACCATCCCGTTTTTACCGATGTAAGCAAAAAAGCGGGGATTACAGCCGAAGGCTATGGTTTAGGAATAAATATAGTGGATATAAATAACGATGGCTACAAAGATATTTACGTGAGCAACGATTACATGTCGAACAACTTACTCTACATCAATAACCAAAACGGCACATTTACCAACAAAGCCGCCAGTACTTTTAAACATATCAGCCGTAATGCAATGGGGAACGATATTGCCGATATCAATAACGACGGCTTGGTAGATATTGTAGAATTAGACATGTCGCCACAGGATAATTACCGCATAAAAATGATGTACACCATTAATAGCTATAACGTAGTTAGAAAAATGGACGAAATGAGATACATACAACAAAATATCCATAACTGCCTACAACTAAACCAAGGCAATAGAGTACTAGCCAACGACAGCATTGGCGCACCTATTTTTAGCGATATTGCCTATTATAGTGGCGTAGCACAAACCGATTGGAGCTGGACACCCCTTTTAGTTGATGTAGATAACGATGGGCTTAGAGATTTAATGATTACAAATGGTTTGCCTAAAGATGTAACCGATTTAGATTTTGTGGCTTACCGCGAATCGTCCGACGCCAAAACACCCATAAAGGAAGTTTTAACGCATATTCCATCTTTAAAAATACCCAACTACATTTATAAAAACAATGGCGATGCTACCTTTACCGATAAAACATTAGACTGGGGCTGGCAAACACCCACGTTTTCATCAGGTATGGCTTACGCCGATTTCGATAACGATGGCGATTTAGACGTAGTGGTTAACAATACCAATATGGAAGCATCCCTACTAGAAAATACCGCCAGCGAAAACAAAACCGATAGCAGCAATTACATCCGCATAAAACTCAAGGGCAACGCTAGCAACCTTAACGGGATAGGTGCCAAATTACATCTTTATTATAATGGGCAACAACAGGTTTACGAATGCAACCCTTATCGGGGATATTTATCGAGTGTAGAAAACATAGCTCATTTTGGTTTAGGAAAAACCACCTTAATTGATTCGATACTGGTACAATGGCCCGGCTTTAAAACACAAAAATTAACCAAAGTATCAGTAAACAAAACCATCACCATCGATTTCCAACAAGCACAACAAGCCCAGCCAATAACCAATCCAATTTTGGCAACAAAAAATTGGTTTACCGATATAACCAAAAATATTGGGTTTAATTTTACCGCCTCCGAAACAGAATTTGTTGATTTTAACGTACAGCGTTTATTGCCCCGCAAGCTATCGCAACAAGGGCCATCATTAGCTTCCGCCGATTTAAACGGTGATGGCTTGCCCGATATATTGGTAGGAGGAGGGTTTCCAAACAACCTTACATTATATATACAAAACGCCACAGGAAAATTTACCTCAAAACCATTTTTACCCGAAGTAAAAACCCGAATAAGCGATGATATGGGTATTTGCCTTTTTGATGCCGATGGTGATAACGATTTAGACTTATACATAGCTAGTGGCAGCAACGAGAAATTTCCCGATGCCAAAGACTACATCGATAAATTTTACATAAACGATGGCAAAGCAAATTTTACAGAAACAGCCAAAGCAATACCTGCCAATACCACCAGTAAAAGTTGCGTAAAAGCAGCCGATTATGATGCTGATGGCGATTTAGATTTATTTATTGGTGGCCGTGTACGCCCTGGTGTTTACCCGCAGCCTGTTAATAGTATCATTTTAAGAAACGACAGCCAAAAAGGGAATGTTGTGTTTACTGATGTTACCGCCGAGGTAGCTTCCACCCTACAAAATTTTGGCTTGGTATGCGATGCTACTTGGACCGATGCCAATAACGATGGCCTACTAGATTTAATTGTAGTAGGCGAGTGGATGCCCATTACTATTTTTAAAAACATTGGCGGTAAGTTTTCGGCAGTCGAAACCGATTTTGCTAGCCAAAATGGTTGGTACAATAGCATTGCTTCGGCCGATATAGATAACGATGGCGATATCGATTATGTGGTAGGTAACTTTGGTGAGAATAGTTTTTACAAAGCATCGGCACAGCAACCCGTAAATGCCTATGGAAAAGATTTTGATAATAACGGCATCTTCGATGTAATATTTAGCACCTGGTTGCCATCAGCACCGCATGCTTCATTTGTAGAATATCCTACCGCAGGGCGTGATGACATAATTAGAGAACTATCTTACATAAAAAACAAATTCCCCAATTACGCATTGTATGCCAAAGCAACCATGGCCGATGTGTTTAGCCCTGATGAATTAAAAAGTTCATTAAAGCTAAGCGCACATACTTTCTCAACCGCTTGGGTCGAAAACAAGGGCAATATGCAATTTCAAATCCATCGTTTACCCATGCAGGCGCAGCTAAGCAATATAAACGGTATGGTATTAAATGATTTTGATGGCGATGGAAACATAGATATTGCCCTTAATAGCAACGATTATGGCATGGCAGCCATGCTAGGGCGTAATGATGCTATGAACGGTTTGGTATTAAAAGGCAATGGAAAAGGAGGATTTCAGTCGCTTTCTATCTTACAAAGCGGTTTATTTATCCCTTCTAATGGCAAAGCATTAATTAGCACTTTAGTAAATAATACACCCGTATTAATGGCTACGCAAAATGGCGGCAAACTAAAAACATTTAGCAATAAACAAAACAAGGGCAAAATAATGCCAGTAAACAATAACGACCAATATGCCATCATCGTACTAAAAAATGGCAAAAAACGAAAAGAAGAATTTAATTACGGTACTTCTTATTTATCGCAGTCGGCAAGGTTTATACAACTTAATCCCGCCATACAATCCGTACAAATTGTAAATAACAAACAGCAAACACGCACAGTTTTAAATTAAAATAATGTTAAAAGCAATAAAAAACCTATTTTTCGTATTTGCGTTTGCCATGCTATTTTTAGCCTGCAATAGCAATAAAAAACAAAACAAGCTAAATATAGATAATAACACCTTACAAAGCCTTTGCCAACACCGCCTAACAGATGTAATTGTATATGATATATTTAACCCACCAGTAGCTAGCCGTATTTACGCATACAGCAACTTGGCGTATTACGAAGCCTTGCGTGGTAAAGTAAAAGGTACACCATCTATTACCGCTAAATTAAAAGGCTTTGCGCCCATGCCCCTGCCCAGCGATGCCAAAAAATGCAATTATAACCTAGCTGCCGTAAAAGCTTTTTTTAACGTAGCCAAGGCACTCACATTTTCTAAAGATACCTTAAAACAAACCGAAGAAAAAATATTAGCCCAATTTAAAGATGCCTTGCAGGACGATATATATCAAAATTCGATAGCTTTTGGCGATACCATTGCCGCTACCATACTTATACGTAGCAAAGCCGATAATTATAAACTTACCCGAGGCATGCCCAAATACACCGTTTATACCAAAGCGGGTATATGGCAACCCACACCGCCCGATTATTTTGATGCCGTTGAACCCAATTGGCCCAAAATACAATGTTTATTGTTAGACTCCGCAACCCAATTTGCACCACCACCACCACCACCATACAGCTTAGCCAGCACTAGTGTATATTATAAGGAGTTAATGGAAACCTATAACTTTGTTAAAAATAGCACCCCCACGCAAGATACCATTGCCCGCTATTGGGACGATAACGCTTTTGTAACCCAACACGATGGGCATTTAACCTACGCCAGCAAAAAAACCACCCCACCGGGGCACTGGATGGGCATTATAGCCATATTAAGCAAGCAACAAAAAGCTAGCGAAATAACCACCGCCAAGGCTTATGCACTAGCCGCTGCCGCCATGTTCGATGGTTTTATAACCTGTTGGACCGAGAAGTATAAAAGCAAAACCGTACGCCCCATTACCGTAATACAAGAAAACATTGATAGAAACTGGAACCCGATATTACAAACCCCACCCTTCCCCGAATACATAAGCGGGCATAGTGTAATATCATCGGCAGCGGCAAGTATATTAAGCCATATTTGGGGCAATAATGTAGCCTTTACCGATACCACCGAAGTACAGTATTTAGGCTTAAAACGCCATTTCGAGTCGCTTGATAAAGCGGCCAAAGAAGTAAGTATCAGTAGAATATACGGAGGCATACATTACCATGCAGCCGTTACCCAAGGTAGTAAACAAGGGCAACAAATAGGGCTTTTTTATACCCAAGTGTTTAAATAAGCAGCTGTAGAAACGCAATAAATATGCAAAAATAACATAATAATATGCCAATATAGCTTCATTTTAAAACCTGTAAGTTGCATAATTTTATGCACCAATAAATTATAAATCATTACTTATTGCTTCTGCCTAGATTTCTTTACGTTTCTAGCAGTTAAAACTTTATAAACTCAATTAATTAACTTAAAAGAACAAAAAAAAATGAAAACAAATTTACTAAAATTAGCTGCTGGGATATGTCTCTCGGTAGTAACTTTAACGGCAAATGCTCAGATAGATATTGTCGAAAATTTTGATTACCCAGTAGGTGCATTAGTTGGTGCAAATGGTGGTACAGGCTGGGGTGGTGCTTGGAAAAAGGGCGAACTAGCCCCAGTAGCTGATAGCGACCCTGCAAACGCCCAAGTAGTAGCGGGTAATACAGGTGTTAACGGAGTTGGTAACCATGCCGAATTTAAAGGAGGGTGGACTCCAGGCAGACACAGATTATTTGCCACGCCAATAATTAACGAAGCGGGTACTTCGTTTTGGATGGGATTTAATTACCAAGTAGTTGGTACTACTGATGTTCAGTATGGTGGTATGTCGTTTTTTAATAGTGATGCTAGCAATAGAGAAAAGGGATATTTTGGTAGAGGTGAGGGTAATGTAATTAGTACAGGTTCATCTTATCCTGATAATACCTTCACAGGTGACCCAGGTAATCAGCTAGGTACCGTATCAATATTAACTCCTCACTATTACTTAATACATGCAACTATGTTTGGTGATGCTATAGTTAGGTATGATGTGTGGGCCGATTATTTTGGTGCTACTGCGCCAGTTGCTGATTTTGCAGAACCTACCTACCAATACACCGCATGGTTTAATACTATAGGTAGCATTACTCAACTTAGGCTTGTTAATGCATGTGATGCTGGTCATGGTTCTTTTGATGGTTTAAAAATAAATACCAACTATTTCCAAACGCTTGCTCCGCTACCTTTAGATCTTATTTCTTTAACAGCTAAATCAACAGCTGCAGGAAATTTATTGTCTTGGGATTATGCCAGCAACAATGATGTTGCATCAATTTCTGTATCAAGAAGAG
>JAAFJW010000094.1 GCA_013298995.1 Sphingobacteriales bacterium
TTGCTACATAAACCAAAGCAGCAATTTTTGTTATATTTATTCGTTAAATTTTGGCGTAATCAATTTTTTGCAACAAAAATATTACATACATTTACAACCAATTAAACAACAATTACAAACATGATGAACAAACTTAGGTCTATTTTAGTTATTGGTACACTTATTACCTTATTTCATTCGGTTGCTTTTGCGCAATTCAATTACAAAGAAGCTTTCCAAAAAACTGTTTTCTTTTTAGAACAACAACGTGTAGGCGCTGTAGCAGATGGCGTTACATTGCCTAACGGTACAGTTATTCCTAATCGGGTAAGCTGGAAATCAAACTCTTACCCAAGTGATGGAAAAGCAATAACTAACGACCCATACTCACCTAATGGTGTGCCCGATTTAACTGGAGGATGGTTTGATGCAGGCGATCCGCCTAAATGGGCTCCTGCTTTAACCGTTGCTTCAACAATGCTAGCTTGGGGAAGGTTAGAATATCCGAATGCTTATACTGGTACAGGTTTAGACCTTTACAACAAGGGTAATTTAAAGTGGATAAACGATTACTTTTTAAAATGTTTCCGTTTTGACCCTAACGACCCTAGCAATGTAAGTAAATATAGAATTTATATTATTGTAGGAGGCTCGGGCGGGGCAAGTGGTGTAGATAAATACCGTGGCGTAGCGGTTAATCCTTTTGTTAAAACTTTGAACGAACAAGTGTATTTATCATGCCCGCATGAAATAATCGAAAATACTTTATTTAATTTAAGTGATTTCCCCAATTTTCAACGACCAGTTTATTACGCAGATAAAGATGCCCCTGCAACCAGTGCGGTAGCTAATATGGCAGCATCTATGGCTTCGGCATCTATGGTATTTAGAGGCAACGGTTCTAACGCAAACGATGTAGCTTACGCCGACTTACTGCTTGAACGAGCAAAAATGTTGTATAATTACGCCAAAACTTACGTTATTAAACAACCCGTAGGCGATGCTGGCGTAACAGCACCAGGAACTTTAAAAAATAAAAATGGAAGCATTATAGACAGTGAATTTGCTGGTGGCAGGTGGGATAATTCCATTAAAAAATTTAGGCCAGGGGTTGATTATTCGGCTCAGTTATGCTGGGCTGCATTATGGATACATGGTGCCGAGTTAAATATTAATGCCGCTTATGGTAACGATTACCTTACCCAAGCCATTGAATATACAGATAACTCTAAGTTTCCGCTTCCTCCGCTTTTTGAAGATGGATCGCGTGGGTTTATGTACAGCCAAGTAAGAAATGATTGGAATGCATCAGGAAAATTTAATGCTAATGTATCAACAATGTGCTACGTGTTATTGGCTAAATATTGTGGTGTAAATACAAACATTCAGCATACACTTATTGGTGGTGGTAGAGGAAGTGGTCGCCCTATTACTTACAGCAATATGATGCTATCATTGGCCGATGGCAGTTTAGCCTCGCCTATATCAGCGTCTGGAATGCCCGAATTTGGCCCCAGTCACTTAACACTAAGCGGTATGCAATGTGCTAACTTTTGTTTGTTTGTAGCTGCCGATAAATTAATAACCAGCTCTAATGCAAAGTACAATAGCTACATTGCATTTGCCAAAAAAAATATTGATTATGCGCTAGGAAATAACCCTTTAAACCGTAGTTATTTGGTTGGATTTAACCCACCAGGAAAAGTGGCTTCAATCAATGTGTTGCATGGTCCAGCACAGGGTTTTTGGGATGGACCTAAGTTTTCGTGGTTAGCAAATTACCCAGGATGTGATTTATTAGGCGATTTTTCTACAGTAAAGCCCCGACATATTTGCTATGGCGGATTAACTAGCCCTAACTATGATGGTACATTTAACCCTAACGGATACGATGGTTATAACCACGAAGTTGGGCCAACGTATCAAAAAGGTTTTGAAGGATGTTTGGCTCGAATGGTGGATGTATTAGGAGACCAATCGGGAACATTATTATCTGATTTTCCATCACCAGAGGCTACCGATGGGAAAGAATATTATGTACGTGTTAAGCAACTAAAAAGCACAGCAAATTCTTTACAGCTTAGTGCTTTAATTGTAAATCACTCTGCATGGCCAGCGGTATTACGAAATAAAATGTCGTTCAAATACTATTTTACAAAAGAACAAGGTACTAACGTTACAGTTACCAAACAAGCAAATACCAGTTTTCAATTAAATGGAGTAACCGTATCACAGCCAATTCAGGAAAAAGATGATTTGTATTACGTAGAAGTTTCTTTCCCAAATATTAACATTTACCCTGGCGGTTGCAAAGAGCATCCAGATAGCCAATTAAACCCAGTTGCTTTTCCTAGGTTTCCGCATCACGAAAAAGAAGTTGTATTTACGCTAACTAGTTCAGGTATTTGGGATAATGCTAATGATTGGTCTTATACTGGAGTGGGCGAAAACTTGGTACCAAGAGGCTACTCAAGAATTGTAAATATTCCAGTATTTGACGATAACATATTATTGGCAGGCAAATTACCCGAAGGTGTTTTAAGTTTAGAACTTCCACAGCAAAGCGGAAAAGATAAAAACGATTTCGAAACTAACGTATATCCAAACCCTACTAGCAGTTTATTAAATTTTTCTATAAAAGCGAGAGGGGCATACAATACTGTAATGATAATAGATAGCAAAGGAGCTATTATTAATACTAAAGAAATTAACAATGCAAAAAATTATGTAAAAGGTGTTTTTGATGTTTCTTCTTACCCTGCTGGTATTTACTTTTTAGTTTTTAAAGATATACAAGGAGTGAGAAGCAGTAAATTTGTAAAAAAATAACCATAAGTAGTTTTATTCAAAAACAATATTTTGGATTGTTTTTGCGCTATTAAGGAGGGTTTCCCATATAGGGAAACCCTCCTTAAGTTTTTGTGGCAATCTGAAATTAGGTTAAGCGTTGGTTTTTTATTTACATAAGCCACATAGCATTAAGGAGCTTTGTAGTCAGAACGGAAACCCCTAAAATTTTCTTAAATATTTAGCTTTTCTTATCACATAAAACTTTTCTCAGTGGTTATCGTTGCCCTATTTATGACAGTAAAACACTGTTTTTGTTGATTTTAAGCTACATTTAGGCATACCTATCCCATAAAACCCGCATTTTATATCTCTTTTGATTGCTTAGGCTGCCTGTTTAGTTTCCTGTTTGGCCGCAATGGTAAACAGGATTTTGCCCAAGCGGTACAAGTTGTAATAAAGGATACCCAAGCTCACATACTTTTTATAATTTTTTAGCTCTTTATCAAGGGCACCTATCCAGCCCGTTATGCTCTAATTGGTTTATGTTCGATTCTACTGCGCTGTGGCAGTTTCTAAGTTTTTTGAATTGCTTTTGTGACTCTTCTTCCTTTTCTGCTACGTTTAGTTTACCTTTCTTTGGCATCACCAATTGTGGGATTACGAGCGATAAAAGTTCTTTGTTTTTTTGCTATAAAAGCCCCAATACCTGCTCGTTTAATTCGGGAGTTACGAAAACGTATTGCAGTGCGGCTAATACAGAGGTTAGCTCATGACGGGGCTGTTTTTAGGGATAATAATATCGGTTATGGGGGCTTATTCCCATTTCTTGCTGTTGTGAAAATCTTTGGCGCATCGAATGTTTTTTGTGCTTGGTTTACCCCTTAAATATACGCCAATATTTGCCACCATACAACCTTTTTGGATATAAAATATGTGTTTTTAGAACTTTTTCTACAAAATAAATTTATTTATTCAAAATGAAAAAATACAGTAACTGTCTAAATTAAAATAGGTTGTGGGTTTACGTTCAAATCTTAAATAGTTACATTAAATATAAGCCAAAGGTTTATAAAGTTTAGTTATTATTTGCATTTTTGCAACACGTATGGCAAAAAACGGAAAAGCGGCATTAGGGTTTATTTTTATAACATTATTAATTGATGTTACTGGCTTAGGTATTATTATCCCAGTATTACCCACTTTAATTAAACAACTTATACATGGTAATTTAAGCACCGCAGCCGAATATGGCGGCTGGCTTACTTTGGCTTATGCACTCACACAGTTTGTATTCGCACCTGTGCTAGGTAACCTAAGCGATAAGTATGGTCGTAGGCCTGTATTGCTGTTTTCGTTACTGGGTTTTGGTATCGATTATTTGTTTTTGGCCTTTGCACCCAGCATTTGGTGGTTATTTGTAGGGCGTATAATTGCGGGCATTACGGGCGCAAGTTTTACCACAGCCACAGCTTATATTGCCGATATTAGTAGCCCCGAAAAAAAGGCGCAAAATTTTGGTATTGTAGGTGCTGCATTTGGCTTAGGCTTTATTTTGGGTCCAGTAATAGGTGGTTTATTAGGGCAATTTGGGGCTCGTATTCCATTTTTTGCAGCGGCGGGTTTTAGCTTTATCAATTTAATATATGGCTATTTTGTACTTCCCGAATCGTTAAGTAAAGAAAACCGTAGAAATTTTGATATAAAACGAGCCAACCCATTAGGTTCGCTTTTACATTTAAAAAAATACCCTGCCATAAGTGGTTTGGCACTTACGCTGATGCTAATGTATGTGGCCAATAATGCCATACAAAGCACTTGGGCTTATTATGGCATGGAAAAATTTAAGTGGAGCGAGGCTTGGGTAGGTTATTCCTTGGGTTTTGTAGGCTTAATGGTAGGCTTGGTGCAGGGTGGTTTAATACGCTGGGTAATTCCAAAATTTGGTGCCCAAAAAACACTTTATTTTGGTTTGTTGCTATCAAGCATAGGTTTATTATTGTTTGCATTTGCCAGTAATGGGGCATTAATGTTTGCTTTTATAGTACCCTACACACTAGGCGGCATAGCTGGGCCAGCCATACAAAGTATTATGAGCAGCTTTGCCCCAGCTAATGAACAAGGCGAATTACAGGGAGCATTTGCCAGCTTAATGAGTGCAACTACTATTTTTGCACCACCCTTAATGACCAATTTATTTGCCCATTTTACCCAAAAAGGCACTCCTATATATTTCCCAGGTGCGCCATTTTTATTAAGTTCGGTATTGGTATTGGTGGGAGTATGGCTAGCCAGGCGAAGTTTAAGGTTACACCCTATGGCAAATTTTAATACAAATAATGATAGTTAAGCTACACCGCCATTTAAAACAGTTTATTATTTCTGTAATCGATTGGTTTTACCCACCATTTAAAAAAATAATGCCTTGCCAAACATTTCAATACGCTGCCTGTGGTGGTGGCAATACGGCTTTAAATATTTTTTTATACTTTGTATCCTATAATTATGTATTAAAAAAACAAGATTTAAACTTAGGCTTGGTTGTAGTGGGCTCGCACATTGCAGCATTTATACTGGCCTTTTTAGTTACTTTTCCTATTGGCTTGTACTTAAATATGTTTGTGGTGTTTAAGGGTTCGCAGTTGCGAAAACGAGTACAGTTGTTGCGCTATTTTTTGGTAGTGATTGTATGTATATTATTAAATTACTTGTTGTTAACCTTATTTGTAGGCCAACTAAACTGGTATCCTACGCTTTCGCAAATTGCGGCAACCATACTTATTACCATTTTTAGTTACCTTTCGCAATTGCGGTTTTCGTTTAAAAAAAGCATTTAGTATTTGCTATAAGCGGGTAATTTTACCGTTGGGCAAGGGTAATTATCGCCAAGTTTTACCTCATATTTTAATAAATCGGTTTCGCTTAAATGGTATAAGTCGTGTATTTTGTTATGCGGTATTTTTTCTAATTGTGGTAGCCAATGTTTTACATATTCGGCTTTAGGGTCGTAATCTATGGCTTGTTTTATGATGTTAAAATAGCGGTCGTCTTTAGGGTCGTTACCTACGCCAGCAATATAAGCCCAGTTTCCCCAATTGCTTGATGGGCTGTAATCTATCAGTTTTTCTTCAAAATATGCAGCACCTAGTACCCAGTTTACCTTTAGGTCTTTAATTAAAAACGAGGCTACATTTTGCCTTCCTCGGTTGCTCATAAAACCTGTTTGGTTAAGCTCTATCATATTGGCATCAATAAAAGGGATGCCTGTTTTGCCGTTTTTCCAAGCTTCAAAAAGTGCTAATTGGTTTGGGGCTAATTCTTGTTGTTTATTTTTAAAGCCTGTTTCCATAAAATATTTGGTGCCGTGTTTTTTAAACATAAATCTAAAATAATCACGCCATAGAAGTTCAAAAACAAGCCAGTAAGTACTGTCATTGGCACCACGTTCTTTTTCGTATTTTTTAATCTCCCAATAAATGCTACGTGGCGATAAGCAACCAGCAGCTAGCCATGGAGATAGTTTCGACGAATAATCCATCCCCAACAAACCGTTTCGGGTAAGTTTATATTTTTTCAATAAATCGGTATCCCACAAATAATATTTTAAACGTTTTAAGCCTTCGTTTTCGCCACCTTTAAAGTTTGCCGTTGTTATTTCATCAGCGCAAGCGGAAAAACCAAAATCGGCTAAAAAGGGTAGGGGAGTTGCTTCTAAGTTGTTGGGTATTATTATTTTGGTAGGAGATTTAAAACAAGACCTAACGCTACTTTCGCGTTCTACTTTTTTACGGAATGTGGTAAAAATATCGGGTATATCTTTTATAGGGAAAGGTAAATCTTCTTTATGATAAAAAGTATGGCCTATAAAATGTTTAAGGTTTATTTTTAATTTCCACAGCGCATCTTCTACCAGCGTTGATATTTCGGTTTCTTCTGATGCTACCTCGCGGTGATGGTAAACCACATCGGCGTTATATTTTTTAGCAATTTGGGGTATAATTTCTTCGGGCTTGCCTTGCAAAACCAATAAGTCGCCACCTAGGTTTTGAAGCGATTGTTTTAAATCAGCAACACTTTCTATAATAAATTTTGCTCGTAAATATCCAGTTTTTAAGGTATTATAAGCGGTAGTTTGATAATAACGCGGGTCGAAAACATAAACAGGTATAATGCTGGTTGCTTTTTCGCAAGCCTCTAATAAAATTTCATTATCCTCAATTCTTAAATCGTTTCTAAACCAAACTAAAATATTTTTATCGCTCATCAGTTATCAAATTTTTAAAATTTAATTGAAAAATTACGCAATGTTAGCATTATTTCAATTTACTACACCTATCCGAACAAAATTTAACATCTAACCAACATTTACTCCATTTTTTACGCCAACTGAAAGGTTTTTTACAACCCACACAGATTTTTTGAGGTAAATTTGCTTTTAAAATGGTTTTGCCTAATTTGTTTTTCATCTTGTGTAAACAAAAAGTAAATAAGCATTGTTTAGCATTTTGATGAATAAATTATTGAAGCAATTATCAGAAAAAGAAGTGGACAGGGTTATTGAAATGGCATGGGAAGACCGTACACCCTTTGAAGCCATTAAATACCAATTTAGCTTATCCGAGGCCGATGTTATTGCCTTAATGCGCAATAAATTAAAACCTAATAGCTGGCGATTGTGGCGCAAAAGGGCACAAAGTATATCGTTAAAACACCTAAAAAAGCGAAGTTTAGCCATCAACCGCTTTAAATGTACTTTACAACGAACCGTTACCATGAACAAAATAAGTAAACGATGACAAAACTTTGTTTAACTTATTTGTAAAAAAAGTTAAACAAAATAAATACTTTTGAGTTTATATATTTAGCCATGCAAAAAAAAGTAGCCGTTTTTAGAAAAGAACATTTTAACGCCGCCCATCGTTTAAACACACCCGAATGGAGCGTTGAAAAAAATAAACAAGTTTATGGTAAGTGTAACAACGATAATTACCATGGGCATAACTACGAACTAATTGTAAAAGTTACGGGTGTGCCCGATGCTGTAACAGGTTATGTGATGGATATGAAGGTATTATCGGATTTAATAACAGATAAAGTTACCAACCAGTTCGACCATAAAAACCTAAACCTAGATACCCAAGCCTTTAAAAACCTAAACCCAAGTGCCGAAAACATTGCCATTGTAATATACGATTTATTAAGAACTGAAATTGACCAAAACCTGGAACTGAAAGTTATTTTATATGAAACCGAACGAAACTTTGTTGAATACCCTGCCTAACCAAAATAATTTGGACGAGCTTTTGATTGACAATATAGGCGATAACCACGTGGGTACATCGTACGATACACCGCTACGAGAAGATGCTTTTGACCTCGATGATGCCCTAAAAATTGAAATGATTGAAAAACATTTCAAAAGTATTATGCAAATTTTAGGTTTAGATTTAACCGACGATAGCCTGCGTGGTACACCCAAGCGTGTAGCAAAAATGTATGTAAAAGAAATTTTTGCAGGCCTTAACCCAGCAAATAAACCAGAAGCCAAACTGTTTGATAACAAATATAAATACAACCAAATGTTGGTTGAAAAAAATATTACCCTTTACAGCAATTGCGAGCATCATTTTGTACCTATTATTGGTAAAGCGCACATTGCTTACATTAGCAATGGTAAGGTAATTGGTTTATCAAAACTAAACAGAATTGTACAATATTATGCCCAGCGGCCACAAGTGCAAGAGCGCTTAACCATGCAAATAGCCAACGAACTAAAAAGCATTTTACAAACCGAAGATGTAGCAGTGGTGATAGATGCAGCCCATTTATGTGTATCATCAAGAGGGATAAAAGATATACAAAGCAGCACCATTACTGCCGAATATGGTGGTAAGTTTTTGGATGATAACACCCGAAACGAATTTCTAAAATTTATAAATTAAAAAAATATGAATTATTTAATTATCGGCGGAAGCTCGGGCATTGGCCTACAATTGGTAAACAAGCTAATACACCAAGGGCATACAGTTTATGCAGCTAGTAGGCAAAAAAAAGATTTACCTACCGAAGCTAATTTTATTGAATTAGATATTTTGGGCGATGTATCGGTATTAAAAACCCAACTGCCCAACGAGTTACACGGCCTAGCTTATTGCCCTGGCACCATAAATTTAAAACCTTTTGGCCGCCTAAGCGAAGATGATTTTTTAAACGATTATAAAACCAATGTAATAGGCGCAGTAAAAGTTATACAGCAAGTTATCAATAACTTGAAAACCGTAAATACCTCATCAATTGTATTGTTTAGTACCGTTGCCGCAAAAACAGGTATGGGTTTTCACGCATCAATAGCTGCTGCAAAAAGTGCGGTAGAAGGTTTGGCGGTTTCGCTTGCGGCGGAGTTTGCCACAAATAAAATCCGTGTAAACGTAATTGCCCCATCGCTTACCCATACACCGCTGGCAGCCAATTTATTATCTAGTCCCGAGCGTATCGAAGCATCGGACAAACGCCACCCAATAGGCCGTATAGGTACAGCCAGCGAAGTGGCCGATGCCGCCGAGTTTTTACTTTCGGATAAAAGCAGCTGGATAACGGGGCAGGTTTTAGGTATTGATGGTGGGATGGCTAGCTTACGAACTTTTTAAATATGATATTATCCTCAACCGATATTTTAGCCATGGAGCAACGCTACCGAGCTACTTTTATGAACAGTATTTCGGGGTTTAAAAGCCTGCAAATGGTAGGTACAATCAGCCCAAGCGGGCAAACCAATATTGCGCTTTTTAACTCTATATTCCACATCGGGGCAAACCCACCTTTAATAGGAATGATATGCAGGCCCGATGGCGACCAACATTCTACCTTTTCTAATATCCAAAAAACAGGTTTTTATACCTTAAATAATGTAAAAAAAAATTGGTATAAGCAAGCTCATCAAACCAGTGCAAGGTATAATTTGCATCAATCAGAATTTGAAGCCTGCGGGTTTACCGAACAATATTTGCCCGATTTTAAAGCTCCTTATGTACAGCAAGCAAGCGTAAAACTAGGTTTAGAACTCAAAGAAATAAACACCATAAAATTTAACGGCTCCAGAATTATAATTGGCGAGGTAAAACATATTATTTTAGATAATGGTTTGGTTGCCACCGATGGTTTTGTTGATTTGGAAAAAGCACAATCAGTAACCGTT
>JAAFJW010000095.1 GCA_013298995.1 Sphingobacteriales bacterium
CCTTTGGCCGAAAGTTCGCGGCCTAGTTTGGCCATTTTAATGGTTTGAGATTCAGATAAATTCTCGATTCGTTGTGATAATACAGTCATAATAAAGCTTAAATTGAGCAAATATAGAAAAATAGTTATAGTTTAAGTGTGTAAAAATTAAGGTGAAATTTGCTTTGTACAAGCTATTTCACAAAAGGTCCAAAAAAACGGGTATCGAATAAAAGAAGGTTAATAATTAGCAAATATTTATTGAGCTATAATAATGCTGTTTTATTAATTTTTGTTACGTTGCTTGTGCATTTATTGTTGCTTTATCCTGCGTTTTTTATAGGCTTTTACAGCCAGCATAATGATGCCCGAAAATATAATTAAGCCAGCTAAACCGTAAGCCCAATCAATAGCACTTTTTAATATTACGGTAAATACGATGGCTACCAAAAAAATAGTGGCTAATTCGTTCCATAGCCTTAGTTGGGTGCTGGTCATTAAGTATTTGCCTCGTTTTAGTTGCTTAATAATGTTGCCACAAATGATATGGTAAATAATTAGGCCGGTTACAAAGCTAAGTTTTACCCACATCCAGTCGGTTTTTAATAGTAATGGGTTTAGGTAAAGCATTAACAATCCCGCCCCAGCGGCCAATAACATGGCGGGTGTGGTAATAATGTTCCACAGTTTGTTTTCCATTATTTCGAACTGTTTTTGTAGTATAATGCGTTCGGTATCGGGTTTTAAGTTGGCTTCGGTATGGTAAATAAATAGGCGTACAATGTAAAATAAGCCGGCCATCCAGCTTACTACAAATATGATATGAATGGCAAGGGTGTATTGATATAGCATAATGGGGAAATGGAAAAAAATTAAAAAAGGTCGGAATGTGAACCTAATCTTAATAAAATAATTTCGTTTTTATCTGTAATTTCAAACCAAATTATTAATAAATCGGGTTTAATGTGGGCTTCCCAATCATTATTGTAATTCCCAGATAATTTGTGTGGAAGATATTTTTTGTTTATTCCTAAAACTCCTTCAAGTTGAAGTTGCTCCAAAAAATTTGTTAAATAAATTTCGTTTTTAGCCAACCGCTTAATAGCCAACTTAACGTCTTTTTTAAATTGGTTTGTTGGTATTAAAACAAACATTTATAAAGTTTTTAAAAACGATTTAATATTTCTGATAGGTTCTCCAAGTCCTTTACCTTTGTGTGCATTTTTAATAGTTTTTACCGTTAAAGCATTAGGTGTATTCACCGTATTTGGCTCTATAATAACCCCTAACTCGTTTAATAGTTGGGTTACCAATTGTTTTTTTTGTGGAGGAATATTAATAATAAGTGTTTCCATAATCAAATATAAATTTTATTATTGATAAATAAATACCTTTCTAATACCTAAACTCTTTTACCACATCAATAGCGTATTTTACATTATCAAAAGGTATATCGGGCATAATGCCGTGGCCAAGGTTAAAAATAAATCCTTTTTGGCCACGCATACACTCAAATAGGCGGTGTATGCGGTCTTTAATTACGTGTTTTTCGGCGTATAAAATATGTGGGTCGAGGTTGCCTTGTACGGCAATATTGTGTGGTAGGCGGGCTTTCATATCTTTTAAATCTACGTTCCAATCTATCGAAATTACATCGGGCTTGGCCTCGGCCATTAGCGGTGCAAATACCGAGCTTCCTTTACAAAAAGATATTACAGGTACGTTTGTACGGTTTAATTGTGCGATTATTTGGGTGTTGTATCGGTGCGAAAACTCGTTATAATCGTCCCAGCTTAAAGCCAGTGCCCAGCTATCAAATAATTGTACAGCGTTTACGCCAGCGGCAATTTGTAGGTTTAAATAATCAACCGTTACTTGGGCAATTTTTGCTAATAAACGGTGCGCCAGCTCGGGCTGGTTGTGTATTAAAAGTTTGGTTAGTTTAAAATCTTTGCTCGATCCTCCTTCAACCAAATAACTCATTACCGTAAAAGGTGCGCCTGCAAAACCTATAAGCGGTATGCTATTATTAAGCCTTTGTTGTATTACTTTTATGGCATCGGCAACGTATTGTAGCTTGTGTATGCAGTTGGTTTCGAGGGCATCAATATCGGCAGCGTTTCTAATGGGATTGGCAAATTTTGGGCCTAGGCCTTGTGTAAAACTTAAATCGCCACCCATGGCTTCGCCTGTTACCAAAATATCCGAAAAAAGTATGGCGGCATCTATCCCCAATAAATCAACGGGTAGCATGGTAACATCGGCAGCAATTTCGGGGGTTTTACACATTTCTAAAAACGAATATTTGTTTTTAATTTCCCAGTATTGTGGCATAAAACGCCCCGCTTGGCGCATAAACCATACAGGTGGGCGTGGGGTTGCTATCGAAAAAGCGGCATCTAGTAGTAAAGAGTTTGTCATTGTAATTTTTGGTATTTATTTGGGTGCCGATTTTTAAAAAGCAGGCCTTAATTTTCACCGCAATTTTAGCAAAACTTAGGCAAGTATTTGTTTGGGTTTTGTAGAAATGTTTTGTATTGGTGTTATAATTTGTTTAGTTCTATCTCAATATTTTTTAAAATGCTTTTATATTTTGGACTTAAAGGCAATTTATCGGCTTCGGCTACCCAATATAAACCTCTGCTTACCTGTTGGTTACGCAAGCTAATATTGGCCAAGTGCATTAATGTACTGCCTAAATCGTTGGCTTTTAAGCCTAAAGTGGCGGCTTTGCCTAAATGTATTTCGGCAGTTGTATAATCTAATTGTTGTAGGGCAATGTTGCCTAAAATTAAATGGTAATAAGGTTTACGGCGTTTATTTAACCTTTCGGGGTTTTTTATGGATTTTAAGAGTGCTTTTGCGGCTTCATAATTTTGGGTTTTAAATTGCTTGGCAGCCAATATTATGGTGCCTTCTCTAAAATAACCCAAAATAACCAAGCCAACCATCAAAACAGCAAAAGCAGCTATGGTATAAACGCCATAAAAAGCGGCGAGTGCTGCTACCAAAATCAGCAACAGCGATACAAAAATACGGGCGGTATTGGTTAACATGTTTTAAATGCAAAATCCAAAATTAAAAATTTAAAACGAGTATGTTTACCTGCCCCCCAAAAAAATGGGGGGATTGGCCTTTAAAAAAAAAGATGCTTGCTTGCGTGGCATATTGCTGCAATTGTTAACGCCTAAAAACAAACCTGATTAAATGTAATTTTAGGTTATAATTTGATGTATTTTGATCAGAAACATCAGGTAATTACCTGATACTACACAATGATTTTTTTAATACCCCAATTAAACACTTAGCCAGCCTCTAAACCCACGAGCGGCATAATAAGACTCGGCACCGTTATGGTAAGTAAATACGGTGTTGTATCTACAATCGCAAAAAATTGCACCACCTAGTTTTCGTATATTTGTGGGCGTTTGTACCCAACTCGATGTTTTTAAATCAAAGTTCCCAAGTTTTTGAAGCTCTCTGTACTGTGTTTCGGTTAAAATTTCTATACCCATATTGTTTGCCATATTTACGGCACTATCTTTAGGTTTGTTTTCTTTTCTACGCTCCAGTGCTTGGTTATCATAGCAAATGCTTCTGCGGCCTAGAGGGCTCTCTGGGGCGCAATCGTAAAAAATATATTCGTTTGTTGATTCATTAAAACCAAGCACATCAGGCTCGCCACCTGTTATTTCCATTTGGTAAATGGACCATAGTTTTTCGGGCATAGCCGCCAAGTTAGCTTGTACGTTTGTCCATTTTATGTTTTTATGACGATTAAAATTTCCTTCAAATCGGGTTTTTAAAGTTTCTAGTATTTCTTTACTTTCAATGATTGATAAGGTTTTATTACTGTGCGGAAGCATTTTATAAGAGGTTTAATTTTTATGATAATTGATTGTAAATTTATAGATAGTTTTATCTTTTATAGACTTTGTTTTATTTCATTTGTTTAGTAACATAGCGCAATATTTTTTTAAATTTATTGATTATTTGGATAACAATAAATTTTTATAGGTTTATATTTTTGGTAAGTGTTATCTGTAAGTAACAAATACAATAAAACCCTATTTTTATAGATTAAGTCAAAAAAAAACTATGCATCAAATAGAACCCTATTACCGCTGGCGAGATGATTATATAGCCTCCGAAGATGCGCTTTCGCCATTTTTTGACACCCAGTACAACGAGTTTACCTTTGATAAGCAAATTTACAATTACCTTATACACCCACAGTGGGATTACTTTGGCTCGCAAACGCTTTACCTCAAAATTTTATTTGTTGATTACGAAAGCCAATACGCCATTATCGAATTTATAGGCGAGTGGAACGATGCTATTAATAACGATATTATGCTGTTAAAACGTGAAATACTGGAAACCATAATGGCACAAGGCATAAATAAATTTATTTTACTGGGCGAAAACGTACTCAACTTTCACACATCTGATGATTGTTACTACGAAGAGTGGTTTCAAGATGTAGAAAACGGATGGATAGCAGCTATAAATTTTAGGCCTCACGTAATTGATGAATTTAAAAGCAATAATATTGATTACTACATTAATTTTGGTGGGATACTAAACGACTTAAACTGGCGACAATTAAAACCCGCCCAATTTTTTTTACTTGTAGAAAACCAAATATTAAAAAGATTAAATTAAATTTGAACATCATTTAAAAAAAAATAAAGTTATGATAAACGACACTCAAAAAATTGAATATGCAAATTACGTAGATGTAAATGCAGATACTTCAAAAAAATTTATTGCCAAAGTATTCGCTTGGATGTTTGTAGCCCTAGGCATATCTACCCTGTGTGCTTACGCTTTTGCCAGCGACTTATCGCTTTTAAGCCTGCTTATTGATATGGAAACAGGTCGCCGTACAGGTTTAGGTACGATTGTAATGTTTGCACCGCTGGCCTTTATGCTGGTAATGTCATTCGGTATCAACAAAATATCGTATCCTGTAATGATGCTTTTATTTATCGCATTTGCCACCACTATGGGTATCAGCCTTAGTTTTATATTTTTGCTATACACTTCGGGCTCTATTACAGGCGTATTTTTATCATCCTCATTGTTATTTGGTGTAATGGCCGTATTAGGTTATACTACTGATACCGATTTAACCAAATTTGGTTCTTTATTAACAATGGCATTGCTTGGAATGATAATAGCCTCCGTAGTAAACATATTTTTGGGCAGTAGCCAAATGCAGTACATTATCAGCTTTGTAGGCATTATAGTATTTACAGGTTTAACCGCTTACGATGTACAAAAACTAAAACGCATAGGTGCAGGGATAGAGTTTGGCAATGCCAGCGCAAGCAAAATGGTATTAATGGGAGCTTTAACGCTTTACCTTGATTTTATCAACCTGTTTTTAAGTATGTTAAGAGTTTTTGGCAACAGGAAATAATTGTTTAAACTTTATGGTTACCACTTGTAGGCATAAGGGCAAACTTTATAATTTTAAATTTGGTTACAAAAAAACAATACTATTGTGCCATTGTTTTATAAACCAAAATTTTGCTACACAATAAGTGTTAAGTGTAAAGTTTCACAACGTTGTTGATGGCATTCCCTAGCCCTCTTTCTATGCGGAGGCGTAGCCGAAGTATAGAAAGAGGGCTAGGAAGATAAAAAGTTGATTATTTTTGTTTTACCACAAACCAAAATAATTATGAAACAGAACTATCATCGCAATGCCAAAACAAATGTACATTTTCGTACGCAAATCCAAAGCAACAATTCATCGCTTAACGCAAAATTGATTGAACAATTGGGCGTTTCCAAACAAACCATTTCTAAATGGAAAAATAGAGATTTTAATACTGACGCATCTTCTCGGCCACACCGTATTGAATACGCACTTTCTGAACTCGAAACAGCCTTAGCCATCAGCCTAAGAAGTGCTTCATGGCTACCTTTAGACGAGATTTTTGAGATGCTCCTTGAGCAAAATGAGCAAAGTGGTTGTCAATAAATAAAGTTCACAACTTAGGAACAATAGTATAATTCCACTCACCCCTAAATTCATTTCTTTCAATATTTAGTTTGCCCATATCTTCATCTGAAATTTTAATACCTTTTTCGTATATTTTATTATCCACTTTTGCCCTAACTTTTAACCCGTTTTGAGTTGTTGTATTGGCTATTAAATTCACAATAACCTCTATGCTTATTAGTGGTTTAGCCCTCCAATTTTTTGATATATGTGAAAATAGGCGATGTTCAATTTTATTCCATTTACTCGTTCCTGGCGGGAAATGAGAAACTGTAATTTCAAGTCCTGTCTCTGTAGCCAATTTTTGCAATTCCGTTTTCCATAAACGACCTTTGGTACTATTACTTCCTCCTCCATCGGCCGTTATGTATATTTTGTTTGCTCCTAAATACAACGCTTTCCCCATTTCATTCCACCAACTACGAATTGAATTAACGGCGAACTCTGCGGTATCACTACTTATTCCTACGCTTACAAAACCCTCATTTTTTTCAATATCATACACTCCATAGGGGGCTGCCTTACCTAATTCTTTATCTACAAAATCGTATACTTTAACTTCAATTGGATGTTTTTTTACTTCCCATTCTTGCCCGTTATTTTTATAATTTCCTATCAATTCTTTCTTCTTACAATCTACCGAAATTACAGGACAACTTTCATTCATAAACGATATACTTGTCGCATTTATGAACTCAAACTGTTCATTTCGATCCTCTATTTTAGCTCCCTCGTCTGTTTTTTTGTTCGATTGCAGGCTATAGCCCAATGTAATTAAACATTGACGAACTACCTCGTGGCTAACTTTATAGCTTTTAAGGTGTAGTTCTGAGGCTATTTTTCTGATACTTTTACTCGTCCACATTAGAGGCTTCATTGGGTCGCCCATAGTATGTGGAGAAACTAAATCTTGGATAGCTTGTAACATGTTGGGTTGAAGTTGTGAGGTCTTCTTCCTGCCACCCCCAACTTTACGTATCCGACCACTATCCAAAATACCCTCAATAGCCAATGTTTCATTTTCTCCTTTAGCTATTGTGCGCCTTGTTATAGCACTTAATTCGGAAATTATTGTTTTTCCGCCCCACCCTATACTGGTTGCTTCTGCCGCTAAATAAGCCCTTGTTTGTCGCTCATTTAACATAGGCAACACAGATTCTATACGTGTTTTTATTATTTCTTTGGCTTCCATTGTTTTTTTAACAAAGGTAGCTAAAATTATTAAATATTGAGTACTTTATTTATTGACAAATACTCAGAACAGCCTTTGGCTTTTTATGAGATTTAGTCCAATAACTTTAATTTTCTAAAAATTGTAAAATACAACAAGTTATAGAAAATTCAAAAAGAAAGTGCTAAATTTGCTGAAATTTGTAAAAACAAACAGGTTTTAGCAAATTAAAGATTATGATACAACGAACGCAATATATAGAAATATTAAAGAGCTTAAAAGACAAAAATCTTATTAAGATGCTGGTTGGTGTTCGTAGATGTGGCAAAAGTACCATTCTGCAGTTATTTCGGGAATACTTAAAAAATGAAGGTGTTTCAGAAAATCAAACTGTCTTTTTAAATTTTGAGGATTTTGAGAACCTAAAATTTTTAAACGATATAGACGGCTTGTATTATCACATTGTCAATCAGTTGGATTTATCAAAACCCTGTTATGTTTTTTTAGACGAAGTGCAAAACGTGAAAGAATTTGAACGTGTTGTGGACGGATTATTCGTAAAACCCAATATTGATGTATATGTTACTGGTTCAAATGCTTATTTGCTGAGTAGTGAATTAGGCACTTTGCTGACAGGTCGTTACATTTCCATCCCAGTTTATCCATTATCTTTTAAGGAATACATCAGTGCTTTTGAGGATAAAAGCCGTTTGGATTTGCTGTTTACGCAATATTTGCAGAACGGAGGAATGCCGGGAATGCTCGAACTGCCGTCCAATCAAATGGAGAAATACCTACAAAATATCTACAATGACATTGCACAAAAAGACATTTTCATTCGTCATAACTGGTACAAAGAAGGAAATTTCGAGCGAGTTTTAAAATTTATGCTGGACAATATCGGCTATCCACTTTCAAGTTCAAAAATATCGAATGTACTTAAAAATGAAGGACATACAATATCTTATCACACAATAGATAATTATTTGAATGCACTAACCGAAGCCTATTTGTTTTATAAAGTTCCACGATATGACATTAAAGGAAAAAATCTGCTTCGTACACAAGAAAAATATTATGCTGTGGATTTGGGTTTTAAAGAAGCGTTGCTTGGAAAAACAAAAAACACCGATTTTGGGCATAATTTAGAAAATATTGTTTTTATGGAATTGCTTCGTAGAAACAGGCGTGTGCATATTGGTAAAGCTGATAGAACGGAAGTGGATTTTGCAGTAATGACCAATGAAGGCGATTGGGAATATTATCAGGTAGCTTGGACTACAAGAGAGGAAAGCACTTTTGAGCGAGAAATGCGTCCGTTTGAACTGATAAAGGATTACAACAAACGCACCTTACTCACAATGGATGTAGAACCGGAAAGTTCATATAAAGGAATACAGAAAGTAAATGTAATAGATTGGTTGTTGAAAGAATAAAACAAGAAAAATCATTGTTTGAAAATGAGCAAATTATCCAAAGGTCAAATTATTGACAATAAATATTCGGTTAGCTTCTTTCTAAAAAAAGGAAGCTATGCCGAAACTTATCGTGTACAAAACGAAGCGAAGGAAACCAAACTTCTAAAGCTTTTTGACTTCGCTAAATTGCATCGTACACAGTTTACAGAAAGCAGTGAAATTTTGGAAATTGAAATATTGAAAGGCGGATTCAATTATCCGCAAGATGCAACCTTTGTAGATTTATTTGTTGGTAGCGGTTTGCTATCCCATTTTGTAAAGCAAAATAACCCATCTGCTAAGGTGGTTTACAACGATTATGATAACTATTTTGAGCGTTTAAAACACATACCCGCCACCAATGTTTTATTAGCCGAGTTACGCACAATTTTAGCCGATTGGCCAAAAGATAAACGAATAACAGATGCTACACGTGATAGAGTTTTATCCTGTGTTGAGCAGGCTGATAGTAAAGGTTTTGTAGATTATGTTACGCTATCATCATCTTTATTATTTAGTATGTGTTACGTTACAGACTTAAAGGGTTTAAAAGCCGCTACCTTATATAATGTTGTGCGTATGAGCGATTATAACGCCGATGGTTACCTTACAGGCGTTGAGCGTGTTTCGCTAGATTATAAAGCCTTGTATGAGCAATATAAAGAAAACAAAAATGTAGTTTTTTTAGTTGATCCGCCATACCTTAGCACCGAGGTAGGTGTGTATAAATCTTACTGGAAGCTAAAAGATTACTTAGATGTATTACAGGTTTTAGATAACCGCCCCTATGTTTATTTTACTTCTAATAAGTCAAATATCATAGAACTATGCGACTGGATAGGCTCGAAAACATCAATAGCTAATCCCTTTACAGGAGCTACAACTAAGACGGTAAATGTTACCATGAACTACAGCTCAACTTATACAAATATGATACTTTATAAGTAAGATTAATCGGCTTTTAAATACTGTTTAAAAGCCGATTAATTAATGATTATGTTAGCAAAAAATTACGACGTTACGATTTTTAAAAGTATGACGTTAAGATTTTGGGATTATAAATACTTAAATAACAACAATATACTAAAATTAAACTAATGCTTAACCATCGAACTCGGGTTAATTTGGTTACAAAAAACTACCCCTTAGGCTTGTAAACCTAAGGGGTAGCTTTTTGTTTTTTATGAATTTACTATTTTATTCTTTCACAAATTTGCTTACAGCAATAGTGTTATTACTTTTTTTGCTTTCTAGTTTAATAATATAGCTACCTGTACTCAAATTGCTTAGGTTGGCTTTGTAATTGTTTGTTTTTACGTT
>JAAFJW010000096.1 GCA_013298995.1 Sphingobacteriales bacterium
TAATCATACGAACCATAAAAGTGTAAATACTTAAACAATAAACCTTCGATATTTGGGTTATTGAGTGTGGCTTCCATTTCGGTTTTAATTAAAGGAAGGTATTTTTCGTGTACACACTCATCACCTTGGATGTAAAAAGCCCAGTCAATATCCTTTGAAATTGCCGCAAAGGCTTTATCGGTTTCGAGGGCAAATGCCCGCCCACCCTCTCTTAAATTATCATCCCAAACGGTATCAATAATTTTTATTTTAGTGGATTTTATGTTTTCTATCAAAGCCCTAGTATCATCGTTACTATTACCTACGGCTACCACAAACTCATCACATAATGGCAATATAGAGGTTATAGCTGCTACAATGGGGTAATCGTTTACTACGGCATTTCTAATAAAGGTAAAACCAGCAATTTTCATGGGTAATTGTTTTTCACTTAATTTATTGGGCTATTTAAGTTTTTTTATTCTTTTTGATAATTAAATAGCTCTTCGGTGCTAACAAAATTTGTAAAGTGTTTCTTTGCTAAACCTTTAACTAATGCTTTGTCGCCACTCCAAATTTTGCATTTAAACTGTTTGGCAAATGCGATGTATTGTATATCCTTAGGGTCAACATTGGCTACCAATTTTTCAGCCAATAGCCATATTTCTGATTTAATTTGTTCTTCAGATATAAAACTGATGTTTTTATATATTTGAAATTCGGCTTCCTGTATTTGCTCTAGGGTTAGCCCCGATATTTTGGATAATTTTAAATAATGCTTTTTAATTTCTATCCGTAAAAAATCGGGTGCAATAAAGCTAAAATTCTTGGGAGGATTTATTATTAGACTACCTATTTTACCATTCGTATTTAGTATCGCAAAAAAACGATATTGGCATCTATAATAATTTTCATTTAATAAAACAACTTCGGTTATTTTCCCACCAAGTCGCATTTACCTCATCGGCTAATTTATCCACATCTGCCTGTTTAGCTTTGCTATTTGCTGTTGCATCTAAATATTTTGCGTAGTTTATAATACGCTGCAAACCAAAACTATCAATAGATGGTGATAGCGTTAAAATTATTTGATTTTGTACATCTCTTTCTATTATCATGGTGTTACAAATATATAAAATTAAGGAAATTGAACAGGAGCGATAAAAAAATATTACGTTAATTTATCTACCAATACCCACTATTAGCTAAACTCAAAAATCTTTACCTTTTCATAATGCGTATTTGTACCGCTCGCCCAAATCATAAATCACACATCTGAAATCAAAATATCCCCTACTTTACCGGCCCAATAGGCAATACAACCTTGCCATATACCTCGTTTAATAATTGCGCTACACCAGTATAAATTGCCGATAAACCACAAAAGATACCTTCGTAACCTGCCAGTTTTTTAAGTTCGGCATTGCTGGTAGCATCGCCAATGGCTAGCATAAAAAACAAAATTACTAACGAGCCAAATACAATTTGTAAAGCCCTGTTTAGTTTAAATGTTCCGATAAAAAAGCAAAAAGTAAAAACACCCCATATACCTAAATAGTAGGCCATAGATATTTCGGATGCTGGCGCAACCCAACCTAGCTTAGGCATTACCAATAGCCCTACCAACGATAGCCAAAAAAAGCCATACGATACAAAAGCGGTAAAGCCAAAGGTGTTGTTTTTACGCGATTCCATAATGCCAGCAATAATTTGGGCTATACCGCCGTAAAAAATACCCATGCCAAATATCATCGCATTCATTTCGAAATATCCTGCATTGTGGATGTTTAGCAATACAGTAGTTAAGCCAAAGCCTAATAGGCCTAAAGGTGCTGGGTTAGCACTATTATCTTTAATTACAAGTTCGTTTATTTGGGTCATAATGGTTTATTTTTATTTATAATTTAAGCCAATAATAAGTTTTTTTTATAGTATCCTAAAATTAATTGCTTTAAAAATTTACTACAATATGCGTTATATTTTATTGTATATAGATGATTACCTTTGCACCATTAGTTTACATTAATTTAACATAAACCATACCAGCCCATTTACCCAATAAACCTAAAAAACTACGCTATGACTTTGAAACAAATTGCCACAATAAACACTAAAGAACCTGGTTTAATGCCCAATTGCCCTAATTGCTATTTGCCGTTTAAGTGTAGAGTTAAGCGCAACCCACTGTTAAAATTTATTTTTCGCAACCAAAACTATAAAAAGTATTGGTGCGAAAAATGCAATTCAACCTTCGCTATCATCGAAAAAAAGGGATAATTTTTTTAAGCTATTATTGCCGTAACTTCAATTTCTACCAGCATATCAGCATCAATTAGGTTGCTTACTTCTAGCATTGTAGTAACAGGTTTTATGGCTTTAAAAAACTCGCCATGCGCTTTTGCAGCTTGTTCCCATTGGCTAATATTGGTTAAAAACATACGGGTACGTACCACATGTTGCATGCTTGCGCCTGCTTGGGCTAGTACAGCTTCTACTTTTTCTAAAATAAATTTGGTTTGGGCGTAAAGGTCGTTTTTACCTACAATGCCAGCATCGGACGATGCCGTAGTACCCGAAATTTCTATCACGTTACCCATTTTTACGGCCCGGCTATAGCCAATTATTTCTTCCCAAGGCGAACCCGATGATATGTTTTGTCTCATTATTATTTTGTTTTATTTGTTTAATTTTTTTATCGCTTTACGCGGATTGTATGTAGCTAAAAATGGGTAAAAACTATTCGTAAATACGGCAATTTTTACTGTTTGCCCAAGTTTTTGTAAAGCCGTACAACTTTGTGTTATAAAACTTTTCTTTAGTAAATTGTATTCTTAAAATGCTCGAAATTTGATCATCATTTACGCTTTTTACTTTTCCTTGCTTGCGTATAAATTGTGCAAAAGTTTTTATAAAATCGTGTCCGTTACATAACTGATAGGGATGAGGATTTAATGCCATCAAATTCGCCATTTTCGCATTAATAATGTGTATATCTATGATTTTAGCATAAGGCGATTTTGATAAAAGCCTGTTAAAATATTGATCGAAATCTATTGCCAAGTTTGCGAAAGAAACTAAATCATAAAATGCGGTTGTGTTAAACTTAAATTCTAAGTTTTCGATATTGTTTAGCCATTTTAGTAACGAAATTTGCGTTATTGATGTAATAATTTTTTCTCTAAGTAATGTATGATTTTTTAAAGGAATATCGGTAAACTCAAAAACAATTGCACTAATAGCATCATCTTCGGCGATAAGCGACATTTCGATATCGTGAAAATCGGTTAAAAATATATTTTCGGTAGCATACGGAACGGTATCTAAATGAATAAAATCAGCATCTCTAATACCTATTACCAATTCATAGGTTTTTACCAATTCCGAAACCGCAGCCTCTAATTTCGGATTTCCTCCGGGGATATTTTCCACCTTACAGTTTGATAAATCAAAAAATTTTCTAAAAAGCCTTATATCTGTTTCTGCTTCCAATAAAACAAAGCAAATACCTTTACTATTAGGGTGCGATAAGTCTAACCGTAGTTCATTCAGTTTATCTTGGTATGTAATATCCTGCCGTTTCATTGATGCTAAACAGTTTCGAGATTATAAACCAAATCCCATCTATCGTTTATAATTGAAGGCGAGTGCGTGGCTATTAATACCTGTATGTTTTGAATTTTAATTATTTTAATCAAATCGTTTAAAAATTCTTTTTGCCAAGTAATGTGAAGCGATATTTCGGGCTCATCAATTAACACTAAAATATCTGGTTTTACATTAAATATCAATTCGTACAATAAAACCACTTCGTGTTGTTCGCCCGATGAAAGCTGGCCAAGTTCCAGCTCTTTTCCTTTGTTTGTTTCAAAATAAAACCCTTTGCTTCGGCTTATTTTGATAGATTTATAGGTAAATCGCCTTTCATTTAAAATGCTAGAGAATAATTCTAATTTCTCTAACAATACATCAAAAACACCTAATTTTAATTCAAAATCTTTTAGGTAAACAGATAAGGCTTTTGCATCATCATTGTTGTAAGTTAAAAACTCTTGTTTACTCTCGTATAATCCAAATTCAGTTAATTTTTCTTGTTTGTTTTTTAATATGTTATAGCGGTTTTTGTATTCATCTTCGGTAATAATATTATTCTCATTCGTAAGTCGTTTAGGGTAACTACTATCTAATTCTTGTGTTTGGATAAAAGATTTTTGTGAAAACTCCCATATCAATTGCTTTAACTCTTCTGCATAAGTTTGTATGCTTTCAATCATTACCGTTTGCTCTTTCTCCTCCCTGTAATGCCGCTCAATATTTTGAGCTTTCTTAAACAACCTTTGCTCCTTAATTAAGTGAACCTGTATCGAATCTAAAATCAAATTTACCTTTGCTGAGTTTATGTGTAAAATATTTTTACTTATCTCATCAGGCAGCTGGTCGGCATATTCATTAAGTAAATCATCTATATTTAGTACCCTATCTGTTCTATCGTCCATCCACTTGTCTGGAGCAATTCTGCGTACGGGTAAAAAACGATGTATATTTCTTTCAAAATCCGCTTCTAATTTGTGCGAGTAGTCAAATTTTTCAATTTCGTTTTCGTTTTCAAAGAAAGAAAAACGGGTAATAGGTTTGCTGTTTTCAAATGTTTTTGAGATAATAATTTTTGTATTTTCGTCTAAGTAAAGCGTAATTTTATCAAAAACTAATTTTTGGAAAAATAAAAATTTTCTGTTAAAAAGATTAAATATGATATTTAAAATCATCGTCTTACCATAGCCATTAGGGCCAGTAATTATGAGCACATTTTCACCAGGTTTGAATGAAATATCATAGTTAAATATTTCAAACAGATTTTCTATTTTAATTGAATTAATTTTCATTTCAAATTATTTGTGGCTAAATTAACAAATTAGAGAGCTATTTATTTTTTTTATCGCTTTACGCGGATTGTATGCACCTACCTAAAACAAGTTTTTCCACATCATACTCTCAACAGGCTTGGTAGTTTTGGTATTGTATTTGGCATTGCCTTTGGTATTATAAAAATTGGCAATATCGCCCTGTACCTCAAAATAAATGAGCTGGCCAATGGGCATACCCGCATAAATTTTAACAGGCTGGGTGGCCGATATTTCGAGCGTCCAAGTATTACAAAAACCCACATCGCCTTTGCCCGCCGTAGCGTGTATATCAATACCTAAGCGGCCAGTGCTCGATTTTCCCTCCAAAAAAGGCACCTGCTTATGCGTTTCGGTATATTCTACCGTTACACCCAAATACAGCGTATTGGGCTGTAGCACAAAACCATCTTTGGGTATTTCAAAATGCTCAATCTCGTTATGCAATTTAGCATCCAACACACGGTTTTTATAACAGGCCAAATATTTACCCAAATGTACATCGTACGAATTGGTACCCAAACACTCGCTTTTAAAAGGTTCGATAACAATGTTTCCTGCTTCAATTTCTTCTAAAATACGCTTATCTGATAATATCATAATACCTTTTTGTTTGGATGCCAAAAATATGATTAATTTAAAATAATTTTGCGATAAATTACAGGATATTAATTATGATATTTTTTTGAGGAAAAATAACGAAATAAAAAACACTTAAACAGCAAAAATTAATAGCAAATTTTATCAGTATAATTGATATTACGTTTTCAATTTTATTCATACCTAAATAAAACTAAATGAAAAAACAAACAATTGAGGTACTTATTAAATCTTTTGAAACATCAGCGTACAAACAAGATGATATTGAATATTGGCTTGCTCGAGATTTGCAAGCACTTTTAGGATATACGGACTGGCGTAATTTTTTAAACACAATAGCTAAGGCCAAAGAAAGTTGTTTAACATTTGGCACAGAAGTTTTACATCATTTTGTTGACATCAACAAAATGATAGAATTAGGTAAAGGCGCACAACGGAAAATCGAAGATATAATGCTTACTCGCTATGCATGTTATTTAATCGCTCAAAACGGAGACCCTAAAATCACATAAAATTGCCATTTTCTCTATGATAAGTATTTATCTCACTTTTAGTTATTAAAACAAATATTAAAATTATGCCCATTATTTTTGAGGAAAGTTTAGGTGTTGATACCACCATAGCCTTATGGAAAATAGACGAAACCGCACAAGAGCTTGAAAATCAGTTACAGCTAAAAGCCCACGAAATTAGTTTTTTGCGCTCGCTAGTGGGCGAAAAACGAAACCTGCAATGGCTAGCCACACGGGTTTTATTGCGCAAAATGCTAAAAACCGACGCCTATATTGATGTTCGCTGCGACGAAAACGGCAAGCCCTACCTCCAAAGCCAATCGCACCACATATCGCTAAGCCACTCGTACGGCTACGCTGCAGTAATTATCAGCCAAAGCAAAAAAGTAGGTATCGATATCGAAATTATCAAACCTAAAATAGAGAAAATTGCCCATAAATTTTTGAACGATAACGAATTTACACAGATAGACAAGCACAATACCATCCCCTATTTATACGCTTGCTGGTGCGCCAAAGAAGCCCTGTATAAACTAAACGGGCAACGAGAAACATCGTTTAAAGACAATATTTTTTTAAACCCTTTTACATTTGAACCCTCGGGATGTTTTAATGCCGCCATCATTAAAAACCCACAACACGATACTTTTACCGTATTTTACAAGCAAATGGGTGCCTATATGCTGGGCTATGTACAAGCCAACAATTAATTTAAAAAAAATGGTAAAAAATAATAAAGTGGCTTTCGCCGATTGGGGCTTGCTAGCCTATCAAGAGGCTTGGGACAGGCAGGAGGAAATTTTTGCCCAAACCGTAGCCCTAAAAGTAAGCAACCGAAACAATCCCGCCAAGGCACAAATTACACCCAATTACCTAATTTTTGTGCAGCACCCACACGTGTACACCTTAGGCAAAAGTGGCAAAGCCGATAACTTATTGCTGGACAATGCTGGCCTACAAAACCTAGCCGCCCAGTACCATAAAATTAACCGAGGCGGCGATATTACCTACCACGGCCCAGGCCAAATAGTGGGCTACCCTATTTTAGATTTAGATAATTTTTTTACCGATATACACCTTTACCTACGCACTTTAGAAGAAGCCGTAATTTTAACTTTGCGTGATTATGGCATCACAGCAGGCCGCCTAGCTGGCTCCACTGGCGTATGGCTTGATGCCGAAAACCCTAACCGAGCCCGCAAAATATGCGCCCTTGGGGTACGCTGTAGCCGCTGGGTAACCATGCATGGTTTTGCCTTTAACGTGAATACCGATTTAAGCTATTTTAACAACATCATACCCTGCGGTATTGATGATAAAGCCGTAACATCATTACAGCAAGAAAAAGGGCATTTAATTGATATTGAGGAAGTAAAAAGCACTTTAAAAGGGCATATTTTCGGATTATTTGGGATGGTAGAGGGCTAAATTATAATACCTAGCTAACGCCATTAGCTAGGTATTGCTCCATGGTTGGTGGCATACCAAACACAAAAAAACATTTCAGCAACTAACCACTAATAACTACCCACTATCTACTACCCACTCTGTTTTGCTAAAAAAATATCCCAGCCTTTAAAAACTCCCTAAAAAACCTTAATCTTGTAACCTAAATTATTGGGGCTTAACGCCGATTTTAGCACACAATTATGGAATTATTTGACGTTTACCCTATAAACGATATTGAAATTGTTAAAGGCCAAGGAAGCCTAATTTGGGACAATAATGGCGAGCAATACGTAGATATGTACGGCGGGCATGCCGTAATATCCATAGGCCATAGCAATACGCATTATGTGCAAAGTATTAGCAATCAATTAAATAAAATAGGGTTTTACTCAAACTCAATAAAAATACCTTTGCAAGTACAGCTTGCCCAAAAACTAGGGCAAATATCAGGCCGAGAAGATTACCAACTGTTTTTATGCAACTCGGGTGCCGAAGCCAACGAAAATGCTTTAAAGCTAGCTTCGTTTGCCAATGGCCGTAAAATAATCGTTTCTTTTACCAAGGCTTTCCATGGGCGTACCTCGCTGGCCGTTGCCGCAACTGATAATCCCAAAATAATTGCCCCCGTAAATCAAACCAATAATGTAGTTTTTTTGCCTTTCGGCGATGCTGTGGCATTGGAAAACTATTTTGCCCAAAACGGTAAGCAAGTATCATCAGTAATTGTAGAAGGCATACAAGGCGTAGGTGGCATACACGTAGCTAGCGATACTTTTTTACAAAGCATACGCAATATGTGCGATGCTTACGGTGCGTATTTTATTGCCGATAGTGTGCAATGCGGCTATGGCCGTACAGGTAAATTTTACGCCCACGATTATGCTGGTGTTGATGCCGATATTTATACCATGGCCAAAGGAATGGGCAATGGTTTCCCTGTTGCGGGTATTTCTATAAGTCCCAAGCTTAAACCTTGGCATGGTATGTTAGGCACTACTTTTGGCGGCAACCATTTGGCATGTGCAGCCGCATTAGCTGTTTTAGAAGAAATAGAAAACCATCATTTAATGCAAAATGCCAGCACCATTGGCAATTATTTAATAAGCGAGCTTAAAAAATTTCCTCAAGTTATTGAGGTACGTGGCCGTGGCCTAATGATAGGAATAGCACTACCGCCCGAGCTAGCACACATTAAAAACGATTTACTTTTTAAGCATCATATATTTACTGGCGAAGCCAAACCCAACGTAATAAGGCTATTGCCCGCCCTAAATTTAACCCAAGCCCACGCCGATACATTTTTAACCGCTTTTTCTACACTTCTAAATCAAACCCTAAAATGAAACTATTTTCTTCTGTAAATGATGTGCAAAACATTGATAGCTTAGTTGCAGAGGCTTTAGCATTAAAACAAAACCCATATACCTACCAGCATTTGGGCAACAACAAAACCTTGGGTTTAATTTTTATGAACCCCAGCTTGCGTACCCGCATAAGCACCCAAAAAGCCGCTTTAAACTTAGGCATGCAGGTTATTGTAATGAACCTTGATAAAGAAGGCTGGGCATTAGAAACCCAAGACGGGGTAATAATGAACGGCACCACGGTTGAGCATATCCGCGAAGCAGCAGGCGTACTAGGGCAATATTGCGATATAATAGGTTTTAGGGCCTTCCCCGGTTTGCTAAACCGCCATTACGATTACAGCGAAGATATATTTAACAAATTTGTAACTTACTGCAAAGTACCTGTAATAAGTTTAGAATCGGCCATACGCCACCCTTTACAAATTTGTAACTTACTGCAAAGTACCTGTAATAAGTTTAGAATCGGCCATACGCCACCCTTTACAAAGCCTTGCCGATTTAATTACGATAAAAGAAATTTGGGCTACTAAAAATCCCGCCCCAGCGGATAAAAAAATACCTAAAGTAGTACTTACTTGGGCACCACATGTAAAACCTTTGCCACAAGCCGTAGCCAACAGTTTTGCCGAGTGGATGAACAAGGCCGAAGTTGATTTTACCATTACCCACCCCGAGGGTTATGCGCTTGCGCCCCAATTTGCAGGTAAAGCAAAAATAAGCCATAACCAACACCAAGCACTAGAAAACGCTGATTTTGTGTATGTGAAAAATTGGTCGAGCTATAACGATTATGGTAAAATATTAAGCCATGGCGAAGGCTGGATGCTAGATAACCAAAAACTAAAACTTACCAATAATGCAGGTGTAATGCACTGCCTGCCTGTTCGCCGTGGGTTGGAACTTGCCGACGAAATCCTAGATGGGCCAAATTCGCTGGTATTAAACCAAGCCGATAACCGCACTTGGGCAGCACAAGCGGTGTTAAAAAACATACTTTCTTTATAACCTAATTTAA
>JAAFJW010000097.1 GCA_013298995.1 Sphingobacteriales bacterium
CATCTTTTGACACTGTTTTGCTCTTGCAATAAAAGCAGTTTTTTTATTCATAACCTTTCATTTCTACAAAGCTATGAACATTAATTGGTTACAAGGGTTTTAGCACCACAAATGTCCATTAACCCGATATTTTACATTAATTAATGTATTGCAGTCTTCATTTTTAATTAATACAGGAAATTCTTTATCTTCATATTTACCCAAAACAAACTCTTTAAGCCCTTTTAGGGTATATATTCTAAAATCATTGTTGTACATAATAAATGTAGGCGTGTTTATTGCAAATATACCCTCTACGTTAACTAATTTAATTTTAAGATTTTTATCATTGTATTTTACTTGAAAATGCTCTTCAATTAACCCTAAATTCTGTTTTATGTAATTTACTTTTCTCTCAATTATTTTGTTGAATGATTTTTCGCCTTTTTCAAATTTTTCGTAATCATAATTAAAATTTGACATATCGTATCTAGCAATCAAGTGTTTGCTTTCGCAGATAAACAGCGTATTGTTTAATAAAAACAAAAAATCTATTTCTCCACAAAACTCACTTTCAATGTTAATATTACGATTATTCCATTTTTTTAATTTGGTTACTTTACGGTCATACAAAATATTATTACTCTTTAACATATTTTCAATCTCATCTTCAAGCAACTTATCGTTTATTTGTTTCTTACCTAAAATGTATTTGTGAAAACAGTCATTTTTCCACTCAGGCGGGTATTTTTCCCATCCTAATGCATTTACACAAAGAGAGCCAATAGCCTCGTTAAAAACATGTTCTCCTACTATAGTCCTGTCTATCCCATTTACATTCCACACTAAAAAGGGTCGGTATAAATATTTATTGATATTATTGGGTTTAAAAATGGCATCTTTAAGTGTCATTTTATTATCCTTAGTTAACGTTAACCCTTTAAAAATTTGGGAGGCTTGCATATATGGTATATCAAATAGCAATTCTATATTTTTAGGATAGGCGTACCATTCTTCCATTGCCATTTTACCACCTTGCGCCTTATTATTTTCTTGCATCAACATTATGGCTACAAAAATTTGATCACAAGAAATATTATGGCATTGGGATAATGCCTTGTTAAAGTTTTCACGAGCTCTTTCATCAACAACAGCTTTTGCTAAATTTGGATTAATTTCAGCAAGTATTTCAGGTATAATTCTATCATAATGATGTTTTGTAGAAAAATAAAATAGATTTTCTGTAGTGAATTTTAAATCCACATAATCTTCTAACATCCGTTGTCCCGAAATTGAACTTGCAAAGTCATATAAAAATTCACCCAAATACAGTAATTCTTCAATAATTGATTCTTTACTTTTTAAATACTCATTGGATGGGAATTTTATATTTCCTACCAATGGTACATCGCAAGCTTGTTCTAAACATAATTTTAAAATTCTTCTGTATAAAGCAAAATCGTCACTTTGCATTTGTGGTATTGGCGATTGATTTCTGTTTTTTTGAGCAAATTCAGATGCAAATTCGTGTAGTCCAAATAATGTTTGATAAAACACAACTTCATTTTGTTCACCCAATATTTTAAAAAACTGGTTACTGTACCAATCAAAAGAGTAGTTTAGGGCTTCGGTAATTTGTTTGGTTGTTAGTTCTTGTTGCCCAAATTTATCAAAAAGAAGTTTAGAGATAATGGGTCTAAACTTTAATATTGGTGCGTTAGTGTAAGTAACAAATAGCATACCGTTGGGTAGATAAAATATTGGCATAATAGATAGAAATTAAACTAAGATGTAAAGTACAAAAAAATACGCTGAAAATTTATTTTTTTAATTGCAGAAATCTAAAATACCAAATATATTGGGTGGTTTAGTTTTTTAATATCCCACATCTTACCCCTGTGATAAACAACAGGGACGAAACGGTATTAAAACAATTTGGCGAGCACCTGCGCCACATCCGCAAAAGCAAAAAAATAGCACAACAAAAGCTAGAGTTACTGGCTGGTATATCAAAAAACCAAGTAGGCAATATAGAACGTGGCGAGGTAAATATTACCTTAATAACTGCCATTGCGCTAGCAAAAGCATTACATATTGGGTTAAAGGAATTGTATGATTTTTAAGGGGGTATTATCTTCCCTTGGTTGGTGCCGTAGCAAACGCCTCTTTTTGTTTGCTGTATTGCAAAAACATAGTAGCAAATTAAGGAGCATAAATTTTAATATACCGCTATCAAGCTTTCGGCGGGTATATTTAGTATTTGATGTAATTTGCGTATCATATTTAAGCTAAGTTTTCTTTTACCGTTTAATATTTCAGATTGTCGGCTTTTGGCACCTAAAATTGCCCCAAGTTCACTTGTAGGTTTTCCTAACTGATCCAACCTAAATTTTACTGCCTCTATTGGCGAAGGGGGCAAGATAGGGTAATGCGCTCTCTCATAATGCTCTATAAATAAAGTAAGCATCTCTAATTCATCAGCATGTGCACTATTGGGCGTTAAATTCTGTTGCATCAAAAAATACGCTCTTTCGAGTGCATTTTCATATTCGCTTTCTGTTTTAATAATTTTTAACATAACAAACCTCTTTTACATTTATTTTATCGTAATTACTATGTGTACCTATCCAAACTATAAAAACAATTTTTAACCTAAATTCAATATCGGCAATTAAACGATAATGATTTCCCTTAATATTAAAAACAAATCTTTTACCAGTAATTACATCCGCTATTACAAAATCTTTGATAACATCTTCGGGTTTTTCCCATTGCTTGTCAGACACTTCAATAAACCATGATGCTAAGCTTTCTTTAGATGAAACATTGTGGGTCTTAGATTCAAGTAATAAATGCAACAGCGAACAGGTCTAAAGTAGCGATGATTAATAAAATTGGGCCCCAAAAAAACAAATTTTCTAATATTTAGGATTTATACCCCATCTATTGCCGCCAAAATAATGGCACAAGCTCTTTCTATTTCTAAAGTGCTAATAGTGAGTGGTGGGGCAATGCGTAGGGCGGTATCGCAATGCAAAAACCAATCGATAATAAGTCCGTTTTCAATACAGCGTTTGCTAATGCTTTCTACCTCCGTAAATGTATTTAATTGTATGGCAAGCATAAGGCCTTTGCCTCTTATTTCTTTTATTTTGGGATGAATTAATAAAGCCCTAAACAGGTTTTCTTTTTCGGCAATACCCTCCATTAAGCCTTCATCAATAATTACATGTAATGATGCCAATGCCGCGGCGCAACTTACAGGGTGACCACCAAAAGTGGTAATATGCCCCAAAATAGGGTTTTCTTTAAGTGCATCCATGATATGTTTGGCGGCTATAAATGCGCCAATAGGCATACCGCCTCCCATGGCTTTGGCAAGTAGCAGTATATCGGGCACAATGCCATAATGCTCAAAAGCGAATAACTTGCCTGTGCGCCCAAAACCAGTTTGTATTTCATCAAAAATAAGCAGTGTACCCGTTTTATCGCACCTTGCTCGCAGGGCTTGCATATACAATTTATCGGGTACTTGTACGCCCGCTTCGCCTTGTATGGCTTCGATAATTACACAGGCGGTATGCGGTGTTATAAGGTTTAAATCCGCCCCAGCGTTAAAATTTATAAATTTAATATCGGGTAATAAAGGGCGGTAGGCTTGTTTATAATATTCGTTGCCCATTACCGATAAGGCACCGTGTGTACTGCCGTGGTACGATTGATGAAAGGCTATAATATGCGAGCGGTTGGTATATTTTTTAGCCAGTTTTAAAGCCCCTTCGCAGGCCTCGGCTCCCGAATTGGTAAAGTAAACCGACGAAAGCGTTAGCGGTAAAACCGAACTTAGCTGATGCGCCAGCATAACCTGTGGGGCTTGCACAAATTCGCCATAAACGGTAAGGTGTAGGTATTTATCTAATTGGTTTTTAATAGCTTGTATCACTTTTGGGTGGCGGTGTCCAATACTGCTAACGGCAAAACCCGATACCAAATCCATATAAGCCTTTCCTTTGGTATCGTATAAATATAAACCTTCGGCTTTTTCTATTTCCAGCAATCGTGGAAAATTAGAGGTTTGCGCTGTGTTTTGTAAAAAAAATTGTTTGTGGCTTATCATAAGTAAAATTCAAATTAAAAATTCAAAAAAATAACCACATTTTTTTTAATTAACTTTTTTTAAAATTTTATTTCAAGATGATTAGGGCGTTTTAACACGCTATCCACTATATCTTTTTTTAAAAGCCCCCTCCTCCCCATTTTCCCCTTCGGGGGTTAGGGGAGGAGGGGGCTTTTAAAAAAAGGATGCCGTTGCTATCGTTAACGCTCTTAAATATTTATAATTCTAATTATCAGTAAATTATATTAAAAATTGGCAATGGATATTTGCTTAGCTTAAAAATTACCTAATTCTTTAATTGTTAAATAAGCCATCAGTCCTGTGCTAGTGTTTAAGGCATCTTCATCAATATCAAACGTGGGTGTATGTACCGATGAGGTGATGCCACGGGCTTCGTTACGTGTACCTAGGCGGTAAAAACAAGCATCGGCAGCTTGCGAGTAATAGGCAAAATCTTCGGCAGCCATCCAAATATCCAAATCTAAAACATTTTGTTGCCCTAGGTATTCGATGGCATGTTGCCTAACGTTGGCGGTAAGTGTGGGTTCGTTCACCAAAAAAGGGTAGCCTTTTACAATATTAAAATCAACAGTAGCACCCATGCCTTCAACAATTCCTGTGGCTATTTTTATCATTTTTTGATGTGCATCGGCCCGCCAATGTTCGTCAAGGGTTCTAAAAGTACCTTCCATATATACCTCGTTGGGTATTACATTGGTGGCACCGTTGGCAATAACTTTGCCAAACGATAGTACCGATGGCGAGCGAGGGTCGGCATTGCGGCTAATAATTTGTTGCAGGCCTGTAATAAGGTGTGCCATAATTAGCACTGGGTCTATATTTTGTTGTGGTTGTGCACCATGGCCACCTTTGCCAGTGATGGTTACATAAATTTCATCGGTACTGGCCATGTATTTGCCCGAGCGTATGCCTATTTTACCTGCATCAATTAAGGGCATTACGTGTTGCCCCAGTACGGCTTGTGGTTTGGGGTTTTCTAATACGCCTTCGGCTATCATCAAACTGGCACCGCCTGGTAGGCGTTCTTCGGCGGGCTGAAAAATAAGTTTTATGGTGCCTCCAAAATCGGCTTTTAAATCGTTTAAAATTTGTGCTGTACCCAGTAGCGATGCCGTGTGTACATCATGCCCGCAAGCATGCATTAGGCCTGGGGTTTTAGATTTGTAAACTACATCATTAGCTTCGGTAATGGGCAGGGCATCCATATCGGCCCGTAAGGCAATTACCTTATCGGAGGGTTTATGGCCTACAATTAAGCCTACCAAACCCGTATTGGCCATTTTTGTAAACGGAATACCCATAAGGCTAAGTTGCTGTGCCACAAAATCGGAGGTTTTAAACTCTTCGTACGATAGCTCGGGGTGGGCGTGTAAATGCCTGCGGTTGCTTATTACCTGTGTATGTATATGTTGTGCTGCGGTTTTTATTTTATCTATCCACATGGTAATCTTCGGTTTTGGGAGGATTTATTTGCTCGTTAAAAATAAATAAAGTAGGGAAACTGGAGCGCAGTTGGCTTACTAATTTTACGGCTTCGAGCCGGGTACGAAAATCGCCTACTTTTATGCGGTAATTGGGTTGGTTATACGAAATATAAGTATCCAAATCGGGGAAAAGTGATTTAATTTTCGATTGCGATTTGTATGCTGCTTTTCTATCGGTACCAAAATAAACCTGCACACGGTAGCCATATATTAAAAAATTAGCTGATTTATTGTTTAAAGCACCGTTGCTGGATATTGCTTTTGTTAAAGCAATCCGCCGATTTATTAAACTATCAATGGCGGGGTTTTTTACTTCTATAACACTTCCATCAGCTTGTGCAAAGCCAGCAAAAGCACTTAAAAGTAAGGCTACCAAAAACAAGTTTATTTTTAATAACATAAGCTACGCTGCCCCGTGGCAACTTTTATATTTTTTACCGCTACCGCAAGGGCAGGGGTCGTTACGGCCTATTTTGGGTTCTACACGTATGGGTTGTGGTTTTTCAATCGCTTCCCTTGTATCTATTGCCATTGGGTCGTTATGTTCTTGTGTGATTTCGGCTTTAGAAACTTTTAGCTTGCTCATATCTATTTTGGGCTGAGGCCTAGCTTCTCGTACTTCGTTTACGCTTTGTTGCGGGATTCCACTTTTAAACAAAAAGCTAATAACTTCTTTATTTACCGCATTAAGCATGCCTTTAAATAGCTGGAAAGCCTCCATTTTATACACTACCAATGGGTCTTTTTGCTCGTAAACTGCGTTTTGTACCGATTGTTTTAACTCGTCCATTTCACGCAAATGCTCTTTCCAGGTATCATCAATTAGCGAAAGCACCACCGTTTTTTCAAATGATTTTACTACCTCTTTGCCTTTAGTTTCTATCGCTTTGCTTAAAGGTACAGTAACTTGCATGCTTTGTAAACCATCGGTAAATGGTACAATAATGTTTTCGATATTGCTGTTATTTAAGTGTATATCTTTTAATACTGGCAAAGCTTGGCTAGCTATGGTTTCGGATTTATGCTTATAAAACTCGCTTACTTCGGCAAATATTTTATCGGCCAAGGCATCTATATTGCTGCTTGCAAAATTGTTGGTATCTAGGTTACTATCAACACCAAAAACCCTAATCATCTCTAATTTAAAGCCTTCAAAATTATTGGTTTCTTTATATTCTTGTGCAATATCATCAGCTACATCTAGCATCATGTTTTCGATATCCACATCTAACCTATCGCCAAATAAAGCATTTTTACGTTTGCTATATATTACGGTACGTTGCGAGTTCATCACATCATCGTACTCTAACAATCGCTTACGTACCCCAAAGTTATTTTCTTCAACTTTTTTCTGGGCTCGTTCTATCGAGTTGGTAATCATCGAGTGTTGTATTACTTCGCCATCTTCGATACCCATACGCACCATTAAGCCAGCAATACGCTCGGACCCAAAAAGGCGCATTAAATTATCTTCGAGCGAAACAAAAAACTGGGTAGAACCCGAGTCGCCCTGCCTGCCCGAGCGGCCACGTAATTGCCTATCTACACGCCTAGATTCGTGACGTTCGGTACCTACAATAGCCAGTCCACCAGCTTCTTTAACGCCTTCGCCCAGTTTAATATCGGTACCACGGCCAGCCATATTGGTGGCAATAGTTACCGTACCAGCTTTACCAGCTTCGGCTACTACATCGGCCTCTTTTTGGTGTAATTTTGCGTTAAGCACTTGGTGTTTTATGCCTCGCATTTGTAGCATACGGCTCATTAGTTCCGATATTTCTACCGAAGTAGTACCCACCAATACAGGCCTGCCGGCTTGTGTAAGTTCTACAATTTCATCGGCTACGGCATTGTATTTTTCGCGGGTGGTGCGGTAAACTTTATCTTGCCTATCCTCACGTATTACGGCTCGGTTGGTGGGTATTTCTACCACATCAAGTTTATAAATTTCCCACAATTCGCCCGCTTCGGTTACGGCAGTACCCGTCATACCAGCTAGTTTGTGGTACATTCTAAAGTAATTTTGTAGGGTAATGGTGGCATACGTTTGGGTGGCATCTTCTACTTTTACGTTTTCTTTTGCCTCAATAGCTTGGTGCAGGCCATCGGAGTAGCGGCGGCCATCCATAATACGGCCTGTTTGCTCATCTACAATTTTTACTTTGCCTTCATCAATAATATATTCGGTATCTTTTTCGAATAACGTGTAGGCTTTAAGTAATTGGTTTACCGAGTGTATGCGCTCTGATTTTATCGAAAAATCGCGTATAAGGTCATCTTTTTTAGCTGCTTTTTCTTCGTTGGCTAAGGCCGATTTTTCGATATCAGCAATTTCGGTACCTACATCGGGTAGTACAAAAAAGTGAGGGTCTTCGCCCGATGTTGTAATAAGTTCGATACCTTTTTCGGTTAGTTCTACTTGGTTATTTTTTTCGTCGATTACAAAGAAAAGCTCGGCATCGGCTTTGGGCATTTCTTTGTTCTGATCTTGCATATAATGATTTTCGGCTTTGTTAAGGATGGTTTTCATCCCTGTTTCGCTCAAAAATTTTATCAATGCTTTGTTTTTAGGTAAGCCACGGTAAGCTCGTAGCAATGCCAAACCACCTTCTTCGGGGCCAGTTTTGCCATCGGCAATTAGTTTTTTGGCTTCGTTTAATACGCCTGTTACAAAACTTTTTTGGGCATTTACTAGGCGTTCGATACGTGGTTTAAGGGTGTAAAATTCGTGTTCATCGCCACGGGGAATAGGGCCACTAATAATAAGTGGTGTACGGGCATCGTCAATTAAAACCGAGTCAACCTCATCAACAATGGCAAAATGTAGCTTTCCTTGTACCAGTTCTTCGGGGCTGCGTGTCATATTGTCACGCAGGTAATCAAAACCAAATTCGTTATTGGTACCATACACCACATCGCTGGCGTAGGCTTTGCGGCGTTGGGGCGAGTTGGGCTGGTGCTTATCAATACAATCCACCGATAGGCCGTGGAACTCGAATAGTGGGCCGTTCCATTCCGAATCTCGGCGGGCCAAATAATCGTTTACCGTTACTACGTGTATGCCTTTGCCCGAAAGGGCGTTTAAATAAATGGGCAATGTACCTACCAGTGTTTTACCCTCGCCTGTACCCATTTCGGCAATTTTGCCGTTGTGCAGGGCAATACCGCCTATTAGTTGTACGTCGTAATGTACCATATTCCATTTTACATCTACTCCGGCAGCTTTCCAAGTATTGTGGTGTATGGCTTTATCGCCTTGTATTTTTACATTGGTTTTTGCGGCGGCTAGGTCTTTATCAAATGGTGTAGCCGTAACTTCGATAATGGGGTTGTGGGTAAACCTATTTGCGGTTTCTTTTACTACGGCAAATGCTTCGGGCAATATACTTAGTAAAATTGCTTCTAACTGTTGATTACGGTCTTTTTCTAGTTTATCTACCTCGTCGTATAGGGCGGTTTTTTGGTAAAGCGGTAAATCGGGGTTATCTTCTACTTGTTTTTTTATAGCCGTAATTTGCTCATCTATTTGGGTTAAACCCGATTGTATGCGTTGCTTAAAATCGGTGGTTTTGGCTCTTAAATCATCGTTGCTAAGGGTGGCAAGTTTGGCGTATTCTTCGTTAATTTTATCAACTAAGGGGCGCATACTTTTTACATCACGTTCTGATTTGCTGCCGAATATTTTATTTAAAAAATTGAACATTATATTGTATTATTTTATTTTGAGATTAAAAAACAACAATTACGCCAAGGCTTTGTTAAAGCCAAATTGGCATTTTTGTATTAAATGGCAAAAGTAATAATTTATGTATCAATTAAGAGGATGTTAATTTAACTAAAATTTATACATTTTAGGTTTTACGGTGCAAGGTAAACCCGCATTAAAAAGCACCTCCCTAGGTTACTAAACCCGACAGCAGCGGATACCTGCCTACCTGCGGTAAGCAGGCAGGCAGGCAGGCCTTGTGCCTAAGGCCTGTGTGCGTACCTGCCGGCCAGCAGGCGGGTGAGCGGACCTGCCTGCTTACCGCAGGTAGGCAGGTACTGTCTTAAAAAGCAAATAAAAATGTATAAACATTTCAAGGAATTTTACTTATCTTCGTACTAAGGAAAAAGAGGGCATACCGACATCTGTCGGAAGCTCATCAAGTGTAATCCCGCC
>JAAFJW010000098.1 GCA_013298995.1 Sphingobacteriales bacterium
ATGTCGGTATGCCCTCTTTTTCCTTAGTACGAAGATAAGTAAAATTCCTTGAAATGTTTATACATTTTTATTTGCTTTTTAAGACAGTACCTGCCTGCGCAGGCAGGCTGTCGGGTTTAGGTATGCAGGCTGGTGCTTTTTAATGCGGGCTTACCTTGCAAAGTTAAAAGCGCAGCCTTTGCTAATTATGCTATAAAACTGCACAATTATAGCCACCAAATTGCGCCAAAACTTTAGATAATAAAAAGTATTTTAGCAAAAAATAAACATAAAAATTATAGCCTAAATTGTAAAACAAAAAACTAAACCAATGACTAAAAATAGCACCATACAATTATTCGAAAGCAACCAAGTTAGGTCGTTATGGAACGAAACAGAAGAAAAATGGTACATATCTATTGTAGATGTAGTGGCCGTACTTACAACAAGTGCCAGCCCAAATAACTATTGGAAAGTACTTAAAAACAGACTAAAAAAAGAAGGGAGCCAGTTGGTTACAAATTGTAACCAACTGAAAATGCAAGCAGCCGACGGCAAGTTTTACAAAACCGATGTAGCTGATACAGAGCAACTTTTTAGGCTCATTCAATCTATACCATCGCCCAAAGCCGAAACTACCCAACACGTTTGACGAAAGTAAAAAAGTGGCGCAACAAGGAGGCAATGTGGTCAAAGTGGCCTTAAAAGAATTGGAGGCTAAAACAGGAAAAAAAGAGGTAACCGCATTAAATGCAAAAGAAGCATTAAAGCTATCAACAACAGAAAACAATAAACAAATAAAATAAACTGTTTTATTCTACCCTTAATACAATCAAAAACAGCAATAAAAAAAATGACACCCACAGGCAATTACCAAAAGCTGATAAATAAACTCGATGCGTTTATTAAAAAATATTACCTCAATAAAATTATTAGAGGTACAGCTTGCCTTGTTGCCTTGTTTTTATTGGGATACCTTGCCATTATAGTTGCCGAATATTATGGCTACTTTGGTATAATTACCAAAAATATTGTGTTTTATGGCTTTTCCATAATAATACTTTTGGCCGCTTATTTTTGGCTGGTAAAACCCATTTTAAAGTACATAAAAATAGGCAAAACCATTGGTTACGAGCAAGCATCCATTATTATTGGGCAGCATTTCCCCGATATTAAAGATAGGCTTTTAAACACCTTACAGCTTAATAGCCAATTGAATGATAAAGCAGATAATAGCCTGCTTGAGGCCAGCATTCATCAAAAAACCAATTCCCTTAGCCCTTTCAAATTTGCCGACGCCGTTGCCCTAGGCGAAAATAAAAAATATGCTAAATATGTTGTTCCTCCGCTTATGGTGTTGCTGCTTATTGCGCTACTAGCACCCAGTATTATTAAAGACGGAACGTATAGAATAGTAAACCACAACCAAGCATTTGAAAAACCAGCACCTTTTACGTTTAAACTCGAAAACAGCCAACTAAGTATTGCACAAGGCGATGATATTGATTTAAAAATTAAAATCGAAGGCCAAACTGTACCACAAGATGTATATATTGAAGATGGTGCCAATAGCTTTAAAACCAATAAAATAAATGCTTCAAAGTTTGCGTATCGGTTCCGTAATATCCAAAATAGCAAAACCTTTCGGCTTTTTGCTTTGGGTTATTACTCCAAACCTTACCATATTGTGGTAAACAAAAAACCAGCCATCAGCAGTTTTTCTGTTGAGATAAAATACCCTATTTATACCCGTAAACAAAATCAAAAACTACAAAACCCTAGCGATATACAAGTACCAGCAGGTACTGTGCTTACTTGGGCAATCAAAACCGAAAACAGCAATAAATTAAATTTTACATTAGGTAAAACTCATTCCATTATACTCAAAAGCAATAACAACCAATTTGGCCATAGCCAGCGTATAATGGCCAATAGCGTGTACAGCATGGCGCCACAAAACCCAACCCTTACCCATGCCGATGCCCTAAGCTATACCATAACGTGTATAACCGACCAATACCCCACCATTTCCGTTACCGAAATGCCCGATTCGCTTAACAATAAAATTATCTATTTTAAAGGAAACCTAGGCGATGATTACGGCTTTACGCACTTGAGTTTTAATACCAAAATCAGTAAAAGTACCATCAAAGGGAACATAGGTTTGGTTAAAAAGATAAGCCTTGCTGTGGCTAAAAACGCTGTACAAGATAATTTTTTTTACGCTTGGGAGCTGAATAAACTAGGGGCACAACCCGGTGATGAAATTGAATATTATTTTACCATTACCGATAACGATGCCGTAAATGGCCCCAAAACTACCCAAAGCCCTACCATGGTTTTTAAATTTATGGATAAAAATGCCGCCATAGCGCAGATAGAAAACACCACACAATCCCTCAATAAAAAAATGCAATCGGCAGGCAAGCAAGCCAAGCAAATACAACAAGCCGCCCAAAAACTTAGCGAAGAACTATTGAGCAAAACCAGCATGGATGCCGATGATAAAAAACAAGCCGAAGACCTTATCGAAAAACAAAAACTGCTCGAAAACCTATTGCGAGATATAGAAAAAACAGCACAAAAAAATCTTATCGAACAAAAAAACAACAACCCCGATAACCAAACCCTGCTGGATAAACAAAAACAAATACAAAACCTGTTTGAAAACGTATTGGACGATAAAACCAAAAAACTATTAGAAAACCTACAAAAACTGCTCGACCAAAACAACAAAAACGAATTAAAAAATGGCTTACAACAAATGAAAGCCGATAACAAAGCATTGGAAAAAGAATTTGACCGTATACTGGAATTGTATAAACAGCTGGCTTTTGACCAAAAACTGGATAATACCCTACAAAAACTTAAAGACTTAGCCAAAAAACAAGAAGAACTAAGCGAGCAAAATAATTCAAAAGAACCACTTAAAAACCAACAGGATATAAACAAACAGTTTGATGAGGTAAAAAAAGATTTAAACGAACTGGAACAAAAAAGCAAAGAAACCGAAAACAATGATTTTAAAAATCCCGAAAAGGAGCAAAAAGAAATAGAAAAAGAGATGGCTGGGGCCGAGGAAAATTTGAAACAAAAACAAGCCAAAGCAGCCGCCAAACAACAAAAAGATGCCGCACAAAAAATGAACCAACTGGCGCAAAAACTAAGCGAAATGCAAAACGAAATGCAAAGCCAAGAAAGCAACATAAATGCCCAAGCATTGCGCCTGTTATTAAAAAACTTGCTTAAAGCATCGTTCGACCAAGAAAATTTATTAATAACCACCCGCAAAACAGATGTAAACGATGCCCAATTTACACAACTAGGCAAAAGCCAAAAAAACATTGCTAGCAACTTAAAAACCATACAAGATAGCCTGTACAGTTTAAGCAAACGGGTACCGCAAATAAGTGCTACGGTAAACAAAGAAACACAAAATATTAATTATCAAATAAATAAAACCCTACAAAATATAACCGAACGCCAGCAAGCCGAAACCATGCAAAGCCAGCAATACACACTTACGGCCATTAATAACTTGGCTTTAATGCTTAGCGATGCCCTACAACAATTGCAAAACGCTATGCAATCGGCATCGGGCAAGGGGAAACCCAAGCCTGGCGGTATGCAGCAACTATCTAAAATGCAAGATGCGCTCAATAAAAATATGCAAAAAGCCAAACAAGAAATGGAGCAACAAGGCGGGCTAAAACCTGATAAAAAACCTGGCGAGGGGCAAGGTGGGCAATCGGGTAAGGCTTTTTCGCAAATGGCACAGCAACAGCAAATGATACGAGAAGCCATGGAGCAACTAAGTAAAAACGGTAACAAAACAGGCGAGCTACAAAAAATGGTGGAAGAAATGAAACAAACCGAAACCGACCTTGTGTATAAGCGTATTACGCAAGAGGTATTGCTAAGGCAACAGCAAATACAATCCAAACTGCTAGAAGCCGCAAAAGCCGAACGCGAAAAAGAACAAGACACCCAAAAACAAAGTACCGCAGCCAAAGATTATGCCCCTAACTTTAACCTACAATGGCAGCAGTTTCAGCAACAAAAAACCAACGATGTAGAGTATTATAAAACCATATCGCCTACATTAAATTATTTTTATAAAAACAAAGTAGCCACGTATTACAAAAACCTAAAACCCTAATATTATGCTTACACTTGGTAAAAATTTGAGATACTCTTTAGCATTAAAATCCGAGCCCGAAAGTATTACCGTACTCGATAACTTACTTGTACAATTTGCCAAAAACCACAAATTAAATACGCATAAATACGCTGATGCTTGTGTAGCAATAGGCGAAGCACTTAACAATGCCATATACCATGGAAATAAACTAAACAATGATAAAAAAGTAAGCCTCGAACTACTTTTTCTAAAAAACCAAACCCTGTATTGTACCATAAGCGATGAAGGCTTGGGCTTTGATTATAACAATTTACCCAACCCCACTTTGCCCCATAATATCGAAAAACTGACTGGCCGAGGTGTGTTTATTATGCGTTATAACGCCTACAAATGCGCTTTTAATGCCGCAGGAAATAAAGTAGAAATGCAGTTTTTATTATCCTAAACTTAACCTCAACCCGCATGAAAAAACTCCCTATTTTTTTTTACCAACAAGATATAAGCTATACCTTAAAACATAAAAACAGCCTCCGCCAATGGATACACCAAACCATATTGCATGAAAACCACCAACTGCAAAGCCTAAATTTTATTTTTTGTTCGGATACCTATTTGCTTAGCCTAAACCGCCAATACCTACAACACGATACCTATACTGATATTATTACCTTTGATAATTCCGAAACACCAAACTTAATTGCAGGCGATATTTTTATCAGTATTGACAGGGTAAGAGAAAACGCCAAAACATTTAATACCACCTTTAGCCACGAACTTCACCGTGTAATGATACATGGCACCCTACACCTTTTGGGCTACAAAGATAAATCGGCAAAAGCCAAAAAAATAATGACCCAAAAGGAAGATGAGTATTTGGGGATGATGGTATAGGTGTAATACATTTTCAGGCCCTGTTTAAAATATTAACGTACTAAAGTCACCATGCTATCGCATTGTTAAAATTTTTTAGACCGCAACGATTCCATAAAAACGATATTTATTTCCCCAACTTCAACAAGCCTTTTTTCGTTATGTGGTTGGCTATTTAAAAGTCTCAAATTCAAAGAGAAATTACTAAATTGATACAAAAAAATGTTTTACACAAACATACATATCGTAGAAACATATTCAGGTTTATTTGAAGAACTTAAAATTGAGTTAATCGAAAACGTATCAAAATCGTTAAAAACAGAAAGTTCAAAAAAAAAGAAACAAAGTTTTATAAGTCTTTTGGAGCTTTTGGCTCAAACAAATCAGCAGAAAAAATGGCATCAGAAATAAAAGCAAGCAGAAAGTTTAGAAAAAAAGAAATTTTATTCTAATGCAATATTTACGAGAAACAAAAACCCGCATTTTAGGTATTCGAGGTAAGCCAAACGAAATTATAAAAGAGAAAGCTCGATAGCTTTGCTTTTTATCTGAAATAACAGCCTTTTGTTTATATAACCTAACACCTACTAAACCTATCCACGTATATTGCGTTCAGCTAGGCTTTGTAAAAAACAAAAACCCCCACTTTAATAAAAAGTGGGGGTTTTTATTTTAAAAATAAGAAAAAACTATGCGCCAAGCACCACACGTTTAAATGCGGTAACGGTTAATCCTTTTGAAACATCATCTAAAAATTTACGAATATCTTTCGACGAATCTTTAACAAACTCTTGGTTTAACAAAGTTTGCTCTTTATAAAACTTATTTAGTTTACCTGCGGCAATTTTTTCAACCATTTCTTCTGGTTTCCCTTCGGCTCTAATTTGTTCTTTAGCAATTTCCAACTCTTTTTCTATAATCCTAGCATCTACATCGGCTTTATCAACGCCTACGGGGCTCATGGCTGCAATTTGCATGGCCACATCTTTACCCGCTTCGTCTAAGCCTGCGCCACTTTGGTTAAATCCTACCAAAACACCTAAGCGGTAATTTCCGTGTATGTAAGCAATAACTTTATCAGCTTCGATAACTTCAAATTTAGAAACACCTATTTTTTCGCCTATTTTACCTGTTTGGTCGATAATTAAATCGGCAATTTTTGCGCCGTTAATGCTTTGCGCTAATAAATCATCTAAAGTGCTAGGGTTTACGGCAACGGCTACATCAGCCACAGCATTGGCAAAAGCAACAAAATCTGCGTTTTTAGCCACAAAATCTGTTTCGCAGTTTACCTCAACCACAATCCCTCTTTTACCATCGGCGGTGGTTTTGGCTATAACTACACCTTCGTTCGAGTCTCTATCTTGGCGACTGGCAGCTACTTTAGCCCCTTTTTTGCGCAAGTAATCAACTGCTGCTTCAAAATCTCCGTTCGATTCTGTTAAAGCTTTTTTGCAATCCATCATACCTGCACCAGTTTGCTGACGTAGTTTATTAACATCGGCGGCAGTAATTTGTATTGTTGACATTTTGTGTGTTTTTTTTCCCTCCAGCTCCCCCAAAAGGGGGAGAGAAAAGAGAGTGAATATTTAATTTTTTATACCATTTTTATAACTAACATTCTGTTAGTTATATCGATTTTGCCCTCCCCTTTCGGGGGAGTTGGAGGGGGATATTATTCTCCCTTTGCTTCTTCTGTTACTTCAACCTCGGCTGTTGCAACTTCGGCAACTGGTGCTTCAACTACTTCGGCAGCTACGGTTTCTACACCTTTGCGGGCTCTTTTGCCTGTATCGGTTGCGGTTCTTTCGCTGGTTGTTGCAGTTACAGGTGCATCAATTTTTGCTTTTTCGGCTGCTGCTTCTTTGTCGCTTTCGGCATCTTTTTCTTGCTTGCGCTCTTCCAATCCTTCTTTTATCGCATCAATAACAATACCAGCTATTAACGAAATAGATTTTGTAGCATCATCATTAGCTGGGATTGGGAAATCGATACTTGATGGGTCCGAATTGGTATCTACCATTGCAAAAGTAGGAATGTTCAGTTTCAACGCTTCCGTTACCGCAATGTGTTCTTTCTTCACATCAATCAAGAAAAGCGCTGCCGGTAAACGGTTCAAATCAGCAATACCTCCTAAAAGGGTTTCTAATTTGATACGCTCACGCTGTATCATCAATTTTTCTTTTTTCGATAAAACATCATAAGTACCATCTTTGGTCATCTTATCAATGTTTGTCATTTTTTTGATTGATTTACGTACCGTTGCAAAGTTGGTAAGCATACCGCCCAACCATCTTTCGGTTACGTAAGGCATATTTACCGATTTTGCGTACTCGGCTACGATATCTTTAGCTTGTTTTTTTGTAGCTACAAATAATATTTTACGACCCGATTTTACAATTTGCTTGATGGCCGAAGCGGCTTCATCTACTCTTGTAAGTGTTTTATTTAAGTCGATAATGTGTATTCCATTGCGCTCCATAAAAATATATTGCGCCATTTTTGGGTTCCACTTGCGGGTAAGGTGACCAAAATGTACACCTGCATCCAATAAATCTTGATATGTTGTTCTTGCCATTGTCGTGTCCTCCTAATTTTAACGTTTACTAAATTGGAATTTTTTACGAGCTTTTGCTCTTCCTGGTTTCTTACGCTCAACCATGCGGTTATCACGTGTCATAATGCCTTTTGCTCTAAGCGATGGCTTTCTGAGTGGCTCCAGTTCAACAATGGCTTTTGCAATGGCTAAACGAACGGCCTCGGCCTGTCCTTTTACGCCACCACCTGCAACATTTACCTTTACATCAAACTGGCCAGTAACTTCGGCAACTATAAATGCTTGGTTTACCATGTATTGTAATGGCAATGTTGGAAAGTACTCTTTGTGGTCTTTACCGTTTACGGTAATTGTACCGTTACCCTCTGTTAAATAGATACGGGCAACAGCGGTTTTTCTTCTACCTGATGTGTTTGTAACCGACATTTCTTTTTCTCTTTAAAATTAAAACTTAACTTCTTTGGGGTTTTGTGCAACATGCGGATGCTCGCTACCTGCATATATATACAGGTTTTTAAAAATTGCCCGTCCTAGGCGATTTCTTGGCAACATACCGCGTACAGCCTTCTCGATTACTCGGGTAGGATGTTTTGCCATTAACTCTCGGGGAGAAATAAAACGCTGGCCACCAGGATAGCCGGTGTAAGAAATATATGTCTTGTTCGACAGTTTATTTCCTGTGAGTTTTACCTTGTCTGCATTGATAACGATAACGTTATCGCCGCAATCTACGTTTGGGGTAAATGATGGCTTGTTTTTTCCTCTTATCGCTTTTGCGATATTAGAAGACAAGCGCCCCAAAATCTCGTTCTGAGCGTCAACAACAATCCATTGTTTATCAACGGTTTTATTGTTAGCAGAGACAGTTTTGTAACTTAACGTATTCACTTGCTTGATATTTAATTAGTTAAAAAATATTTATTTACCCTAAATTTAGGGACTGCAAAGATAGAATTATATGTTTAATTATCAAACAGTTTGTATAAAATATTTTAGGATTTTGCATAAATCCCTTTACCCCTGCCAAACTCAATATTTTTAAAACAGAGGGTAACAAACTCAAAAAGGCTATAAAAAAGTTAAGCTCCAACGGGGAGAGGGAGCTTAAACTAACCAATTATAAACCTAAATTATGAGGAGCTGTAGGGGTAGGAGTCGAACCTACACGAAGCAGTTATATCCCATTGCTGGTATTTCCCAAATCTTCGCCACCGAGACAAGGAGGTGTGTCTGCCAATTTCACCACCCTACAGTGTTTTAATTTCAAAAAAATGCTTTCGGTTATTCCGATTTTCTAATTGTATGATACAAATGTAAAATAATACTATAAACGTTGCAAATTTTTTAACAAAATAATTTAATTTTTATGTATTTTTTATTTATTTTTGTTAAATCATAAAATTTATTAAAACATGATTGATAAAACTCGTTTAAATTTAGAAATTGATAATCTGGACATTGATATTCTATCTATCCTGATGAACGATGCTACCACAGCATACACCGAAATTGCCAAAGAACTCATCGTTTCGGGCGGAACCATACACGTTCGTATGAAAAAAATGGAAGATTTAGGTATTATAAAAGGCTCAAACCTTATTGTAGATGCCCAAAAAGTGGGCTACGATGTTTGTGCTTTTTTAGGTATTTACCTCGAAAAAGGCTCCATTTACAACGATGCCGTGGCGCAATTAAAAAAAATAAGCGAAATAGTAGAACTCCATTATACAACGGGAGCTTACTCTATGTTTGCCAAAATTATTTGTAGAGATACCAACCATTTACGCCATGTGCTTAATGACGAAGTACAATCTATTGCTGGCATACAACGTACCGAAACCTTTATTTCGCTCGAAGAAAGCATTAAAAGGCAAATTAGTTTAAAATAATACCACTATCAAAAA
>JAAFJW010000099.1 GCA_013298995.1 Sphingobacteriales bacterium
GATAATAGTTTTGATGCTCTGTCAAGATAATGTTGTATCCGTTTTCTTCTGCAAATTGTAAAATCTGTGGAAAAATATGGATTTCAAGAATTTTTGAAACAATTTTAGTATCAGACGAAATAGTATAAATATTCTTGTAAATGTCAATAAATCCTTTTACAGACCAATCTCCGTTTTCAGTGGAAACGTATTTTTCCAGTTTTTCTGTAAAAGTGTCTAATACCTTTTTGAACGCTGTTTTATATTTTTTCTTATCTTTTAAATCCATAACACAAAGTTACAATTTTAATCTCGGCCAGTTTGTTGATAAGTTAGTTTTATGTCGGATTGTTGATATTAGTATTGTCATACCATTGTATATAACTACCAAATATACACAAGTTTAAAATATCTAGGTTAACGATACATCGTAAAATTTAAGCCGATTAATAGGTGTAATAGCGAAAAAAAATAAAAACTTATAATATGTATTTTCCTTTTTCAAGGATTTAAGGGTGTGGGTTTTAAATTAATAAGTGTTATGAGCAACCTTGTTGGATAACTTTTGTGCTTGCGGTGTTCTCAAAGTGTATTAACCGAAAAAAGCACCATCAAGGTGCTTTTTTCGGTATTGGCGGAGAGAGAGGGATTCGAACCCTCGGTACCGTTGCCAGTACGACAGTTTAGCAAACTGTTCCTTTCGGCCACTCAGGCATCTCTCCTTTTTTTTAATCGGACTGCAAATATAGTAATCCTACGATAGGTTCAAAATCAAAATATCAAATAGATTTACTATAATCAATACGTACATGGTAAATGCTCATCAGCATGTTTTTAAAAATCAATTTTATGGTTTCTAAATCATGCAGGGTAATATTGCTATCGTCGAGCTGGTTTTGTGCTAATTTATAATCAATTATACGATCAACCAATTGGTTAATATTGGTAGCATCGGGCTCTTTTAGGCTTCTGGATGCGGCTTCAACCGAGTCGGCCATCATAAGTACCGCTGTTTCTTTCGAAAAGGGTATAGGGCCAGGGTAGCGAAACGTGTTTTCGTCCACAATTTTTTCGGGGAAATTTTTTAGGTACGATTGGTAAAAATAATCGACCCTAGTGTTGCCATGGTGGGTTTTTATAAAATCAATAATTACTTCGGGTATGTTATGTTTGCGGGCCATATCCATACCTTTGCTTACATGATGTATAATTAGTTGGGCACTTTCTTCGTACGAAAGTTTATCATGTGGGTTAAAACCTGTATTTTGATTTTCGATAAAAAATTGTGGATTTTCGGTTTTGCCAATATCGTGGTAAAGTGCGCCTGCCCTTACCAATAAGGTATTGCCCCCTATTTTATAAATGGCAGCTTCGGCCAAATTGGCTACTTGTAACGAGTGCTGAAATGTGCCAGGGGCTTTAAAGGCTAAATCCCGCAGTAGCGGATTATTGGTATTGGTTAACTCCATTAAAGTAATATCGGATGTTATGCCAAATAGTTTTTCGAACAGGTATATCAATGGGTAGGCCAATAGTGTAAGCATTACGCTAAACACGAAGGGTAAAAAATTTATCCAGTTAATGGCATCTAATGTACCTTCGCGTATGAGTGATATGCCTACAAATACTACCAAATAGTTTAGCAATATAAGCAATGCCGATACCAAAAATTGCTCGCGACGAACCAAGTTTTTAATACTGTATATGGCTACCATGCCTGCCGTAATTTGTAAAAATGCAAACTCGAAGCTATTTGGTAAGAAAAAACTGGCAATAAGCACTACCAGTAAATGTATATTCATGGCTAGGCGGGTATCAAACAGTATGCGGATAATAATAGGTACAATGCAATAGGGGATAAAATATAAATTAGGTATTTGAATTTTTATAGCCCATGATAAAAAAACCAACATGCCTGTAATAACCAGCAATATGAGCGAAATTTGCCGGTTATCTTCAAAAATATCTTTCCTAAATAAAAATAAAAACACCATTAAAAGGGTAACTATAAGGGCTACCAGTATGGCTTGGCCTATGGTTACCAATCGTTGTTCGCCGTTTACGTGTGCTTGTTGTTCGTAAGCTATGCGTAACGATTCTAGTTTTTTATACACATCGGCATCTATACTGCTACCCGCTGCAATTATCAATTCGCCTTTTTGTATCATTCCACGGGTGTTAGATACGTTTTCTAGGGCTTTGTTTTCTCTAATTTCGGTAAATATTTCATCGTAAAACACATTTGGGGTAATGTGGTCATCTATTATATGTAGTAAAAGTGTGCTTTCAATGGTTTTATCGTTTGTTAATAATTGGCTAGCTTGTGCAAAAGCTGCGGGTGCCGTAAGTAAAGTAGCGGTACTTATTTCGGTTTCTAGGTTATTGTCTAATATAGAAATGAGGTAATGTTGGTTATTGCGTTGGTATTTTTTATTTAAGCCAATGATGCCTTTATTATAGGCTTTGTTTAAAAAAATAAAACCTGCTTTAAAGGTGTTTTCTTTTAGTGGGATATTTGGGAGGTTAGCTTGTCGCCATTTTGCCTCAAAATCGGCTTGGTATTGGCTAAGTTGTGTGTCTTTAATTTTATTGTTAAATCTATAAATGGGTAAAATAGATTTTTTGATACTTTCTTTATCGGCTTTAACTTCTTCGGGGCTTTTTATTAGCGGATAATTATAGGGCGAAACCAAATCATCGTGTAACCATATATTTCCTTTTTCGAACTCGTATTTAAACTTTGGCTGCTTTGGTAGTACAAATGTTATGATTGCGACGGTGGTAACCATCATCACATATTTAAGTATAGAGGCGTATTTTTGCAACAAACTTAGGGCATATACTTTATTTATTGAGGCCACAGTTAAGGTTTTTTAGGGGTTAATAAGGCTAAACTATTTGCTAAGGTCGGTATTATCTATCAAATAATAATCGGCTTCCTTTATACAATTCGTTAAATATACCATTTTCATATACTAAATTTCCCGAAACCAAGGTATGCGTTATTTGCGAATGAAATTTTTGCCCCTCTAATGGCGACCAGCCACATTTAGATAATATATTTTGTTTCGATACGGTGTATGTTTTGTTTAAATCTACCAAAACCAAATCGGCCCAATAGCCTTCTTTTATATAGCCTCGTTTATCAATTTTAAACAAAATTGCTGGGTTGTGTGCTGTTTTTTCTACAATAGTTTCGAGGCTTATTTTACCTTGGTGGTACATTTCGAGCAAAGTGTTTAAAGCATGTTGTACCAATGGCCCGCCTGATGGGGCGTTTTCGTAATCTTGTTGTTTTTCGGCCAAGGTATGTGGGGCGTGGTCGGTAGCTATTACATCAATACGGTTATCTAATACGGCTTTTAAAATCTCGTTTCTATCAGCTTCGGTTTTAATAGCAGGGTTCCATTTTATAAAGTTTCCTTTTTCGGCATAGTCTTTATCGCTAAACCAAAGGTGGTGTATGCAGGCTTCGGCGGTAATTTTTTTATCTTTTAAAGGCAAATTATTGTCAAATAAATAAGTTTCTTTGGCGGTAGAAATATGCAAAATATGTAACCTTGTGCCATGTTTTTGTGCCAATGCTACGGCTTTTGATGAAGATAGATAGCAGGCCTCTTCGCTTCTGATTTTTGGGTGCATTTGTGCGTTTAGCTTGCCATATTGCTGTTTAAATTTTGCAAAATTTTGCTTTATTGAAGGGTCGTCTTCACAATGCGAAGCTACCAATGTGGGCGCATTGGCAAAAATTTTATCAAGTGCATCCTCATCATCTACCAGCATATCACCTGTTGATGAGCCCATAAATATTTTTATACCACACACATTTTTTACGTTGGTTTTCATTATCTCATCTAAATTAGTATTGGATGCCCCCATAAAAAACGAGTAATTGGCTAATGATTTTTGAGCCGCTATTTGGTATTTATCTTCCAATATTTTTTGCGTAAGCGCACTAGGTACAGTGTTTGGCATTTCCATAAACGATGTTATACCACCAGCTACTGCCGCTTTTGCTTCGGTATAAATTTCGGCTTTGTGGGTAAGGCCTGGCTCTCTAAAATGCACTTGGTCGTCTATTAAGCCCGGTAAAAGATATTTCCCTTCGGCATTTATTTCTACATCAGCCAATTGGGTTATGTGCTTATCTATTTTTTGGATAATGCCATCATTTACAAAAATATCGGCTATGTATTGTTTGCCTTCGTTTACTATGGTTGCCTGTTTTATTAAAATCGAATTTGCCATAAGGCGAAGTTACTTTAAAAAGATTTATTTTAAATCACAATTTTTTATTGATTTTTTGTTCAATATAAAACAACACCTAGTTTGTTGTTTTATATTTTGTTTATCATATTTATGTTAAATAATAAATAGATGTTTAAACATCTATTTATTTGTTGCGATATTGTGCAAAAAAAAATTATGAAAAAAACAGCATTATTATTAGGCTTTGTAGCATCCATTTTGCTCGGCTTTACCTTACAAAAAAACAACACTTACACCGTAGATGTAAACCAATCATCTATTACCTGGATAGGCCGTAAAGTTACGGGCGAACACACAGGAAAAATAAAAATTGCTTCGGGCAAGCTAATTGCCGATGCCAAAGCATTAAAAGGTGGCGATTTTACCATTGATATGACAACAATTACCTGTACCGATTTAACAGGCGAGTACATGGAAAAACTGCTAGGCCATTTAAAATCGGACGATTTTTTCTCGGTCGAAAAAAACCCAGTTTCTAAATTCGAAATCACAAACGTAAGCAAGCCAAACAAAAATATGGCTACCATTACTGGTAATTTAACCATCAAAGGCATTACCAAGTCCATCAGCTTTCCAGCCGTTATTACTATAAAAGGTAAAATGCTAAAAGCCGAAGCCAAAAAAGTAATTGTGGATAGAACCCAGTTTGATATTAGATATGGGTCTAAAAGTTTTTTTAACCTAGGCGATAAAGCTATTGATAACGATTTTGAGTTAAACATTAGCCTATTGGCCAATAGATAAAAACAAGTGCCGAAAAAAGCAATATAATCCATTGCTTTTTTCGGTATTATTACAATATATTTATTTACTATTTTGTAACTATGCCCCAGCAACACCATGTATTGATAATTGATGATGATGAAATTAACAATTTTATTGCGGCTAAATTAATCAGTAAAATACCTCCCTTGGCTAAAGTAACCACCTGCTTAAATGGCGAATTAGGCATTAATTTTTTAAACGATTGCTTAAACCAACAAGCCAATTTACCCGATATTATTTTTTTAGATATAAATATGCCCGTAACCGATGGGTGGGATTTTTTAGATAAGTACGAAAAAATGATATTGCCTTTTTTAAACAAAACAATAATCATCAATATTATTACCTCATCGGTATTTGCCAATGATGTATTAAAATCAAAATCGTACAGTTTTGTAAACAAATTTATTTCGAAACCCTTAGATATCGAAAAAACCCGAGAGTTATTAAGCCACTAGAAGTACTAAACGGCTTCAAAATAAAAGCCGGTTTCGTTTTTTCTTACCTTTGAGTATGCTTTATTATCCGAATGATAAAACAAGCAAACCCAATTTTGTAGTACCGCTTGCTCGCCATATTGTAAGCGCAAATCCAATGCTTTGCGGCCATCAAAATCGTATTTGGCAGCAAATTTTTTGAGCAATTGCTGTGGCTCGGGCAATATATCGCCACCAAAAAAATAATAATTGTGCGCTGTTTTTATGTGAAATACTTGGTGAAACTCGCAATGTCCACCCGTAAGTTCGTAGCTAATTTCGTTGGTTAAAATCCCACTTCCCTCTACCAAGTGTAGTTGCCCACTGCGCTGTAAAACATCAAAAATTTCGGTTCTATACGATTTAGATTGCCCGCTGTAAGCCGTTTCCCACTCGCCACGCTGCACTATATATTCGGCATTTGGAAAACTTAATCCCAGTTTTCCATCGCGGTTATACACCATACCGCCACTATGGTCGTAATGTAAATGCGTCATCAATACTTTACTTACATCATCGGGTTTATAGCCCGCTTTTATAATATTTTGGTGCAATATCATATCGCCATTAGCATTATTATAGCCCAAGCCAGTATCCAAAACCAATAATTCGGTTTCGGTTTTTAACAAAAACGGTTGCACATGTATAAACAACGATGCTGGCCTATCGGCTTTGTTGTGCACCGTTGCATCAAAAGGGATAAATTTTTTGCTGGCATCAACAGAGTAAGAACCTTCAAATAAGGCAGTAATTTCTTGTGGCATATTTTTTTTATTTCAAAATTTCGCTTAAAGCGGATAACTATTTAGTAATTGATTTTTAGATGCTTATGAATCTTACGTTGTTAGGTGCGTTAACGACGGTAGCGGCATCCTTTTTTTACGCCGAATCTCCCCCTTCGGGGGTCGGGGGGATAGACAAATAAAAAAAGATACAGCGGACGGCGTGTTAAAACGCCCAAATCATATCAATAACCATAAAAAGCAAATAATATAACCACCAATTTAAAAATCAACTTAACGTTTAACGTATATTTACGCTTTAAACATTGCCAAATATATGATAAAAACTTGGGTGCAGGCTAGCATAGCTGATACCGAAAAGGTAAATTTTTTAGCCCAACAACTTAATATAAACCCTGTGTTGGCCAATATGCTGGTAAGCCGAGGGATAACAACTTTTGGTGAAGCCAAAGCGTTTTTTAATCCCAATTTATCAGAACTCCATCCTCCTTTTTTAATGAAAGATATGGATAAAGCCATCGCTCGCATACAAAAAGCCATTGAAAAACAACAACATATATTGGTTTATGGCGATTATGATGTAGATGGTACTACCTCGGTAGCACTGGTGTATTCGTTTTTTAAAGAAATTTATTCCAATATTAGCTATTATATACCCGATAGATATACAGAGGGTTACGGCATATCTACCCAAGGCATTGATTATGCCAGCCAAAACAATGTTTCGTTAATTATAGCTTTAGATTGCGGTATAAAATCGGTAGATAAAATCCAATATGCCAATACTTTAAATATTGATTTTATTATTTGCGACCACCATTTACCTAGCACCACACTGCCAGCTGCTGTTGCCGTATTGGACCCCAAACGCCCCGATTGCACCTATCCTTACAAAGAACTTTCGGGCTGTGGCATAGGCTTTAAATTAATTGAGGCTTTCGCCGATAAAAGCGGGCTACCTTTTGCATCGGTACAGCAATATTTAGATTTGGTGGTGGTAAGCATAGCCGCCGATATTGTGCCTATAACTGGCGAAAACAGGATATTGGCCTACTGGGGATTGAAAAAGCTGAACCAAAATCCCTGCAAAGGTTTAAAAGCATTAATAGCTATAAGTGGCCGAGGCGATGTTTTTACCATTACCGATATTGTTTTTAGCATTGGCCCACGCATTAATGCTGCTGGCCGAATTGACGATGCCAAAAATGCCGTAAAATTACTCATTGCCCATAACGATGAAAATGCCGACGATGCAGGCTTCGTCATCAACACCAAAAACACCGAACGCAAAGCCCACGATGCCGATATTACCCAGCAGGCTTTATTTATGATTGATAATTCGCCCGAATTAATTAACCGTAAAACTACCGTGGTTTACCATCATAGCTGGCATAAAGGCGTAATAGGTATTGTGGCATCAAGGCTTACCGAAAAATATTATAGGCCTACCATTGTGCTCACACAATCAAACGGAGTGTTGGCGGGCTCAGCCAGGTCGGTAAAAGATTTCGATTTATACGCAGCATTAGAAAGTTGCAGCCATTTATTAGAACAATTTGGCGGCCATCAATACGCCGCTGGCCTTACTTTAAAAGAAGAAAACTTAGCCGCCTTTACCCAGCATTTCGAAAACGTAGTAGCCCACACCATTACCGATGAACAACTCGTACAAAAAATAAATATACAAAGCCAACTAAATTTAAACCAAATTGATGGTAAATTTTACCGTATTTTACAACGCTTCGAGCCCTTTGGCCCGCAAAACATGGCACCAGTTTTTATCAGTGAAAACGTAAAATTACATGGGCAAGCAATAATAGTAGGCAATAATCATTTAAAAATAAACGTAAACCAACACCGTTCGGCTATTTTTAATTGCATTGGTTTTAACCTTGCCCATTATGCCGAAAGCCTAAATACTGGAATAAATTTTGATATTTGCTACACCATCGAAACAAATGTGTGGAACAATAAAACAAACATTCAATTAAATATTAAAGGAATTAGAACCTATTAAACAATGATATTAAGGGCAGAAAACCTCGTAAAAAAATACAAGCAACGTACGGTTGTAAACAATGTATCGTTTGAAGTAGCGCAAGGCGAAATTGTAGGTTTGCTAGGGCCCAATGGTGCTGGCAAAACTACTTCGTTTTACATGATTGTAGGTTTAATAAAACCTAACGAAGGCAATGTTTTTTTAGGTGATGAGGATATTACCGATAACCCAATGTATAAACGGGCAAAAAAAGGAATTGGTTACTTGGCACAAGAGGCATCGGTTTTTAGAAAGCTAAGTGTAGAGGATAATATTAAAGCCGTACTGGAACTAGGTATCCATACCAAAGAAGAACAAAAAGAAAAACTAGAAACCTTAATAGACGAGTTTAGCTTACATAAAGTACGCAAAAACCGTGGCGATTTACTGTCAGGAGGCGAACGCCGCCGTACCGAAATAGCCCGAGCCCTAGCCGCCGACCCTAAATTTATTTTGTTAGACGAACCCTTTGCTGGCGTAGATCCCATTGCGGTAGAAGAAATACAAATGATAGTAGCCCGCCTTAAACACCGCAACATAGGCATTTTAATTACCGACCATAATGTAAACGAAACCCTATCAATTACGGATAGGGCTTATTTACTTGCCGAAGGAAAAATAATGCTAAGCGGCACACCTACCGATATTGCCAATAACGAAATGGCCAAAAAATTTTACTTAGGCCAGCATTTCGAATTAAAAATTAAAAAATTTTAAGCCGCCATGACTTTTGTAAACTCGTTTATAAACTGGTTCATGAAAAAACGCATGCACCAAATAGAGCTTTTTATAAAATACCCTATCGAAGTGCAAGACGAATGGTTTGCCACCTTAATTAACGATGCCAAAGACACCGAATGGGGTAAAAAATACGATTACCGAAGCATCGAAAACATACAACAATTTAAGCAACGTGTACCCGTACAAAACTACGATAGCCTAAAACCATACATTGATAAAATGCTGCAAGGACAGCAAAACGTATTGTGGCCCAGCGATATAAAATGGTTTGCCAAATCGTCGGGCACTACCCACCACCGCAGTAAATTTATACCCGTAAGCGAAGAGTCGCTAGAAGAATGCCACTTTAAAGGCGGTA